>NZ_JBEONS010000014.1:0-90557 GCF_040544395.1 Pedobacter sp. CG_S7
AAAGGGGTCTCTGGTAACCAAAAGGCTAAAAGCCGGCTGGGACGATCAATTTCTCCTTAAAATTTTAAATCAAATTTAAATGCGTTGACCCTGGGCCAGGTGTATCTATCAGCAGGTACGACAATAACCAGATTACCTGGGAAACATCTAAGAAAATGAACTTGGCTATGGAGTTGACTCTGGTAAAAGGTTTTGATCTCATAGCAGAATATTTTACAGATGTAAGAAGTGATATTTTAATGGCAAGAGCTTCTGTTCCTAACACGCTTGGTTTGCAAGCAACACCGTACTCTAATTTAGGTAAAGCTTCTGGGCGTGGAGTTGATATTTCTCTTGATTATTCTAAGAATTTTGACAATACACTGTGGATAACTGCCAGAGGAAATTTTACTTATGCTAAAAGTAATTTTGAAGTTTTTGAGGAGCCAAATTATACTGAACGCTATTTATCAAGGGTTGGACAACCCCTTTCACAACAATGGGGATATATTGCAGAGCGCTTATTTGTAGATGAGGAGGATGTTAGAAATTCTCCACAGCAAACTTTTGGGGAGTATTTGGCTGGGGATATTAAATATAGAGATGTAAACAGAGATGGAATTATTTCCAGCCTGGATATGGTGCCTATCGGTTACCCCACAGATCCTGAAATTATCTATGGTTTTGGTTTTAGTACTGGTTTTAAGGGATTCGATTTTTCTGCATTCTTACAAGGCTCTGCGAGGTCTTCCTTTTGGATAAACACAGGTGCTACTGCTCCTTTTGTAGGCTATACTTATAATTCGTCTGATGCAAGTTCCTTATCAGGTGTGCCAGTTAACCAGCTTTTAAAAGCTTATGCTGATAACCATTGGTCAGAAGAAAACAGAAATCTTTATGCTTTATGGCCACGTTTAAGTTCTACTTATAATGCAAATAATGGCCAACAAAGTACATGGTTTATGCGTAATGGTGCATTTTTAAGACTTAAATCTGTAGAATTTGGCTATACCATACCCAAAAAACTTGTACAGCGTGTTAAGATGCAAAATCTTAGATTTTATACGAGTGGTACCAATTTAGCAACACTTACCGGCTTTAAATTATGGGATGTTGAGCAGGCTGGAAGGGGTCTAGATTATCCTGTTCAGCGCGTAATAAATTTTGGTCTACAGGTAGGATTCTAAATAAAAAAATATGAGACACATAAAAATTTTAATTATCATTACTCTATTGGGGTCGGTAAGTTCTTGTAAAAAATACTTGGATATCGTACCCGATAATATTGCCACATTAGAAAATGCATTTAGCATGAGATCGCAGGCAGAAAAGTTTCTTTTTACTTGTTACTCTTACCTTCCAAAAAATGGAAGTTACGATGCTAACCCTGGCTTTAATGCGGGAGATGAGGTTTGGTATATGTTTCCGGCAAGAGGCACTGGAAGTACAACTTATTGGGATATTGCCCGTGGAAATCAAAATGCCGCAAACCCTCTTGGCGGTTATTGGGGTAATATGTGGATAGGCATCAGAGATTGCAATATTTTTCTTAAAAATATTGAAAAAGTAAAAGATCTGGATGAAACGGAAAGGAAAAGATGGATTGCTGAAGTTAAATTCCTAAAAGCTTATTACCATTATCTTTTATTAAAGATGTATGGTCCTATTCCTTTGGTTAAAGAAAACCTTGATATCACCAGCGGTACAGAAGCGTTAAAAGTATATCGGGAGCCTATCGATGATTGCGTAGATTATATTGTTCAATTATTGGATGAAGCCGCTGCGGAAGAAAATATGCTTACTGTTATTCAGAACGATATTGCGGAGTTGGGTAGAGTAACAAGGCCAATAATTTTAGGAGTTAAAGCTAAATTACTTGTAATGGCGGCAAGTCCATTATATAATGGAAATGTGGATTATTCTGGCTTCAGGGATAACCTTAACAGGCAATTGTTTAATCAAACTTCAGATAATAAAAAATGGGAAAGAGCAGTAAATGCCTGTAAAGAAGCAATAGATTTAAGTCAATCTTCAGGTTTCAGGCTTCATCATTTCAATCCTACAATTGCAATTTATGAATTGGTACCAGCAACACAGGTGCAGTTAGACATCCGTACAGCAGTAACTGAAAAGTGGAATTCTGAAATTATTTGGGGAAATACTTTAAGTATGACTGCCTTGACACAGAGTTATTCGATGCCTTTACTTGCTGCTGGGCCAAGGGGCTCAAGTGGCGCAAAAGGAGTCATTAGTCCAACCTTAAAAATGGCTGAATTATTCTATTCAAAAAACGGAATTCCGATTAAAGAAGATAAAACCTGGAATTATACAGATCGTTTTAGTTTAAGAACAATACCAACTAATGCTGTTGATAATGCAGATAATGTTTACAATAAATATTATATCAAATCTAATTACCAAACTGCTAAACTAAATTTTGATCGGGAGCCTCGCTATTATGCTGATTTAGGATTCGATGGTGGCTTTTGGTACGGAAACGGTGTAGGAGCGAATAGTAATTATAAATCATCTGCCATGTTGAATATTTCTGCGAAAAGCGGAGAAACAGCAGCTCGTTCTGGTCTATCCGAATATTCTATTACTGGTTTAATGATAAAAAAATTAGTTCATTTCACAAGTAATACCGGTACGGATGGGAATTTTAATATGGTACAATATCCATGGCCAGAAATAAGACTGGCTGATCTTTATTTACTTTATGCGGAAGCATTAAATGAATGGAAAGGTCCTGATGCCGAAGCTTATCGCTGGATAAACCTGGTAAGAAATCGTGCCGGAATACCAGATGTCGAAGTTTCCTGGTCCAATGCTAATTGGGTAAACCAAGTTGGTAAACACTTGAAAAAAGAAGGGTTCAGGGAAATTGTGCAACAGGAAAGAATGATTGAACTTGCTTTTGAAGGACAAAGATACTGGGATCTTAAAAGATGGAAATTAGCACCTGAAGTTTTAAATGATAACGTAAGAGGTTGGGATATAGATTATAAAGTGCCTTCTGAATATTACAGAGAGAAAATTCTTTTTGAGCAAACATTTGGACTTAGAGATTATTTCTGGCCTATTCCAACCCAAGAAATTATAAAAAATAGAAACCTGGTGCAAAATCCAGGATGGTTATAATCTGTTTAAACTATTTGAAAATGAAAACTTTAAAAAATACTTATTCCATTATTTTATTATGTGCGCTTTTTATGTTCTCGTGCAAGGAGGATATACATGGACCTATAAATGATGACTCAAGAGTTCCTGGTCCGGTAAAAGAGGTGCATGTGAAAAATATGGCTGGTTCTGCAGAAATCTCTTATGAGGTTCCAGCTGATGAAGGGCTTTTATATGTAAAGGCAGTTTATGAGGTTAATGGTCAACAAAGAGAAACGAAATCTTCCTTTAGTAAAAATTATGTTGTTGTAGATGGATTTGGTGAAGCAAAAGAATATGAAGTAACACTTTATGCGGTGAGTAGATCTGAGAAAGAATCAGTACCTGTTAAAGTTAAAATAAACCCATTAACGCCACCTATAATTGTAGCTCGAAATTCACTAGCTATTCAAGCAACATTTGGTGGTATTAATGTAGCCTTTCAAAATCCTACTAATGACAATATTACCATTCAGGTATTAAGAAAGGATATTAAAGGTGGTTGGGTGGTACTGGATAACTATTATACTAACGGTTCATCAGGAAACTTTTCTGTTAGGGGACAAGAAGTAAGTGAAATTACATTTGGTGTTCTTATTAAAGACAGGTGGAATAATAGATCAGATACGTTGACCGCTAAACACACGCCGCTTTTTGAGGAGGAGATACCTAAGAACTTTAAAGATGCGAGATTTCCTGGAGAAGCTGGGAACTATAGTAATACTTATGTGATTACTAGAATGTGGGATAAAAACCTTGCTACATTGTATCATACACCTCAAAATATTCCAATTCCACTATCAATAACGTTCGACATGCAGGTTACTGCTAAACTAAGGCGGTATAGGATTTGGCAAAGACAAGGGGAGACTTTTGCTTATGGACATGGTAACCCACATCGATGGGAGTTATGGGGAAGTACAAATCCTGATACCGATGGAGGTTACAAAAACTGGGTTTTGTTGGGCTCATATGTTATGGAAAAACCATCGGGAAGTGCAGTAGGTATTAACACAGCTGCAGATTTAGCGGCTCAAATAGAAGGACAGGAATACCAAATTCGGGATGATGCGCCTGCAGTAAGATTTTTAAGATGGAAACATTTAGATAACTGGTCTTCAATTGATGGACAAACTGGTTTTCTACATATCGCAGAGATAAACTTGTGGGGTAAGGTTAATTAATTTACAATTAAGGATATAATGATGAATTTATATAAAATTAGGTTTTTTGCCCTATTGATTCTCCCGCTTTTATTTGCTTCTTGCGATAAAATGGAAGATGGATACATGGAGTATACCAAGGGCGGTGAGATAATTTACCTTGGAAAGGCAGATTCCGTTAAAGTATTTTCAGGAAGAAACCGAATTAAAGTTTCCTGGTTATTATTATCGGATCCAAAGATTACGAAAAGTGTAATCTATTGGAATGAAAAGAAAGATTCTGCAATTGTAAATGTTCAAAGAAGTAAAGGGACAGATACCATTTCTGTTTTACTCGGGAATATGTTAGAGAAATCCTACTCTTTTGAAGTTTATAATTTTGACAATAAAGGTAATTCTTCTGTGAAAACTGAAGCAATTGGAATTGTTTATGGAGATAGGTACGCAAGTGTTTTAACTAATAGAGTTTTTGAAAGTACTTTATACAAGGCAGCAGACAAAAGCCTAGAAATTAAATGGTTTGGAGCATCAGATCAAGTTGCTGTGGTTGAAATGAAATATATAGACTTGAATGGAATAGAAAAAACAGTGAAAAACTATAAAATACCTAATATTGTTAATCCAAGAATACCACCAGCATTGGCTGCTTCTACAATATTTCCATCATTTAAAATCGGTACTACTTTTAAATATAGAACAGGCTATATACCAAAAGCAGCTGCTATTGATACTTTCTATACTGATTTTAAACTAGTAACACCATAATAAAGTGGAATGTGAAGTCTGAGAGGAGATCAGACTTCACATTCTTATTTCATTGCTTATGAACGTTTCATCATCTTTGAAAAACAAATGAAAAACTTATTTTGCGAATACATTAATGCTACTATAAAATAATCAAACTCATAATGATCAATCGCCAATCCTTAAGCTCTAAAATAATATTACTGCTTATTTTATTGCAATTCATCATTGTATTTAAAACACTAAAAGCACAAGAGCTGATGGTGGAAAAATTAACAGGTCCAATTACAACAAATGAATTAAATGCTTTTAAAAATTTCATTGCAACTTATAATCCGAACCCTACACAGAATTATGGTAATATTTGGGTGTTTGGGTTACCTGGAAAGGCTATTGAAGCTTGTGGCTTAATGTATGATGCAACAAAAGATATCGCTATTCTTGACAGAATGATCTTTTATTGCGATAGGTCATTAGCAGGAAGAAACGACCTCTTACCATCCGCTGAGGGAGGGCAAAAAATTGCGTGGACTGGAGCCATAGAACCCATCTGGCCTGTGACTAAAGATGAAGTCGCAAAAGCAGGAATTGAGCAGGGATCAGTATTAGCTCATATGGCCTTTTGTGCGAAATTGATCTTGCAAAATCCTTCGATATGGAATTTAAATGTGCCTACCGGCGATCCTAATGGTTTCGGTGCTACTTACAAACAAAGAGCATTAAAATATATTACGGAGGCTGATTATGTGATGGATAAATGGATTATACCAAGGTTTGTGAGAAAAAATGACAGAAATCGCTTGTATTTTCCTGGAGCGCCTAATCAATATAAACCTGATGGTCCTGCTCCATGGAATCAACTGTTTATGGTAACAAATAGTTTAGTGCGTTTATCAGAATGTCATGCTTTATTAAAGGATGACAAGGAAAGATTGATGCGCTATGATGCTATTGTAAAGCCAAATATCGATTGGTTTTTTTCGACATTAGTACCTAAAACTTCAGCTATTGGAACAGCAGTATATACTTGGGAGTATGCGGTAGGAGGATCTATTGAAGATGCAAATCATTTCGCTTACGATGCTGAAGGTTTATGGATAGCTTATCATAGTGGCCGTTATGGAATAAAATACAGTGATCTTTTGCCTTTCGCCAACACTTATTTTGATGTAGTTCTTGCCACTATTCAGCCAACTAATGGTAAGTTTGCGGGGAAGGTAGACCGTACAACCACACCCGAAAGACGCAATGCTGCAGGTGATAATTATGTGCGTGATGAATATTTTTATCTTGCAGATTTCAGGCCTGATAAGTTTGCTGAAATGGCAAATATCAATATCAAGGCTGATAAAATAAAAACCTATTTGCAAGGAACTGCACGTTTGTTATGGCAAAAACAACGGCGCTACAAGCGTATGCACTTATCACAAAGCCTGTAAATTTAAATCAGGGGTGCTGTGTTACGTGAATCAGTTTAAAAGTTGGGTCGGCTGTAACCATTTTTTAAATTCTTTTTTAACAACTTTTGTAGTTCTGCCACAATTTCTGGCTTTTCAAAATATAGATTTTTTGTTTCTGAAATATCTTTAGCCATATTGTAAAGGGTCATTGGTGCTTCTCCGTTTGCTGGTTCTAGTATGCGTGGATTGGTAAATCCTCCTGAACCCAATTGGGTAGTTAATTTCCAGTCTCCTTTTCGAATAGAAAAATAGCCCGACAGTGAATGATGTATAATTGACTCTCTGATAGGTTTTTTTGAAAAACCTTTAAATGCTGCTAACATGTTTTCACTGTCTTCAGCAAATTCTGCAGGTAATGGTTTATCAATAATTTTAGCTACTGTAGCAAATAAATCTGTAGTGCACATGATCTGGTTGCTGGTTGATCCTTTTTTTATCATTCCTGGCCACCTCGCAATAAATGGGATTCTATGTCCAGCTTCAAAAACATCTGCTTTTCTACCTCTAAATACATAGTTGGCATGGTGACCAGTGCTTTCAATATCTTCTGGTTTCCAGTCAGATCCATTATCACTTGTAAAAATCACTAATGTATTTTTATCCATGTTGTTTTTCTTTAAAGCTTCAAAAATCTTTCCAACCATAAAATCGGTTTCTTCAACGTAGTTCCCGTATCTGCCTGCTTTTGAGTTTTTAAATTCCTCTGATGGTACCCATGGTGTATGAGGTGATGGTAAGGCAAGATAAAGGAAGAATGGCTTTTCTGACTTAGCTTGATCATCGATGTAGCTTACTGCATCATTAATGAAATTTGGTAAAACTTGTTGAAAATCAAATCCAGGCGACATTTTGCCAGCTCTGCGCATTGTACCACGACCGTCTGTTTCACTTAATCCCTTAGTATAGGAGGTTGGTGCAGAAACCGCTTTATTATTTCTGATATAAAAATATGGACTCATGTCTAAGGATGCAGGTATGATATAGGAGTAATCAAAACCATGGTCTAATGGGCCATCTGCTATTTTTAAGTTATAATCTATATTATCATCATATGCTGCTGTTACTTTAACTCCACTACCGGAAGTGCCAGCTGGTTTAGCTGCATCTTTTTTTACCCAGTTAAGTCCCAAATGCCATTTCCCAATACATGCAGTGGCATAACCATTGTCCTTTAAAAATGTAGCGACCGTTGGCCTTTCTTTTTCTATCAGAGCTGGAGAATAGCCATGCAACACACCTTTTTTTAGAGGAGATCTAAACGCATACCTTCCTGTAAGGATTCCATATCTTGTAGGTGTGCAAACAGCAGAATTAGAATGCGCATCACTAAAATAAATGCCCTCTGAAGCAAGTTTATCAATATTTGGGGTTGTTATCTTAGATTTTTTATTGAGGTAAGCAATATCACCATAGCCCAAATCATCTGTTAAGATGTATACAATATTTGGCTTTTGTTGCTGTGCATTGACGTTCACTGTAGCTAAAAGAAATAAGGTACCTATTAAGGTAATATTTAAAAGTCCTTTTACTTTTTTCTTAAAATGCATTGAAATTAAATTTATTTGGTTACAAATGAAATAAGTAGATAACTATTGGAAATCAAACTCTTGATTATAATATGCAATTACGCAATAATTAAATGGATTTCATTTTAATAGATGAGTATATGATTAAGTTATATTGGCAACTATTACTTAATAAGTTAAGCCTAAGTCATTTATTTCCTGCGAAATTTACATTTAAAGCCAATCAAGCAGAGTCTTTTGCTAAAAAGCAAAAAGTAAAGGCCAATTATTATAGCTTTATTGCAATTCAATAAATCATTAAAAAGTGAACGAAAATATGCTAATCAATTCATTTCTGTTTTTAAAAAAATATTTTTCATATAATATTAGTTTCGACTGTCTAAAATTAAAAAGCCTCAAATTCATCATTTCATTTGTAGTGGTTAGCACCTATTTTTCTCCTGTTTACGCTAAAGATATTTACGTAGCAACTAACGGAAGCGATAACAGCTCTGGCACTATAAAAAATCCGTTTGCAACCTTATTAAGGGCGCAAATGGAGGCTAGGAAATATCCAAATGAAAAATTAAATATCCTAGTCAGACAAGGTGTATATTATTTAGATAAAACGTTGGTTTTTACTGAAAAAGACAGTCGTAAAAAGGAGAAAGAATTAACAATTGTTCCGTATAAAAATGAAATAGTGACCATTAAAGGGTCAAGAAAAATTCCACTTCATTGGACAAGAGTTAAGGAATTATTTAATGCAAAGTTTACAAATTCGAATTTGATTTTTGATCAAATGTTTGTAAACGGAGAACTCATGCAAATGGCAAGGTATCCAAATTATCAAAAGGGAAAACTACCTTTTGGAGGCGCTGGAGCAGATGCGATCAGTGCTGCGCGTGTTAAAAAATGGAATAATCCTAGAGGAGGTTATTTGCATGCCATGCAGGCTAGTATGTGGGGAGGTTTTTCTTTTCTAATTACTAGCAAAAAGGGGGATTCTGAATTGAATTTGGAGGGCGGATGGCAAAATAATAGACCATCTACTATTCATCAGCAATATCGTTTTGTGGAAAATATATATGAAGAACTGGATACTTTAAATGAATGGTATTTTGATAAACATTTGCAAATGCTTTATCTAAAGACTAATCAGGATTTATCAAAAGCTTTAATAGAAGTCCCACAACTGGAAACTCTAATTGAAATTAAAGGAACTGAAAATAATCCAGTAAAAAACCTGGTGATAAAAGGGCTTATTTTTAGTCATACGCTGCGTACATTCATGAAAAACAGGGAGCCATTGCTACGTAGTGACTGGACGATTTATCGAAAGGGAGCATTAACAATAGAAGGAGCAGAGAATTTAAAAATAGAAAATTGTGTGTTTAGTGAAATGGGTGCAAATGCAATTGTCTACAGTAATTATAACAGAAATAATTTGCTCTCAGGATCACATATTTTTAATTGTGGTAGTAATGCCATAGTTTTTGTAGGCGATCCACATGCAGTGAGATCACCTTCTTTCCAGTATAACGATTTTGTAGCCTTTGATAAAATCGACAAAAAGGTGGGTCCGATCGGTAAAAATTTCCCTGCTGCATGTACTGTTTACGATAACCTCATCCATGATATTGGCCAGGTGGAAAAACAAACCGCTGGAGTACAGATCTCCATGTCACAGGATATCAAGATCAGTCATAATACTATTTATGATGTTCCAAGAGCAGGAATTAACATCAATGAAGGCACTTGGGGAGGACATGTAATAGCATTTAATGATGTATTTAATACGGTATTAGAGACGGGAGATCATGGCGCTTTCAACTCATGGGGAAGAGATCGTTTTTGGCATCCCAAAAGAGATTTAATGGATACATTAGTGGCAAAACATCCTGAATTGATTTTCCTGGATGCAGTTAAACCAACGCTGCTATTTAATAATAGGTTCCGCTGTGATAATGGCTGGGATATTGATTTAGATGACGGTTCGAGCAATTATATTATCAAAAATAATGTTTGTCTCAATGGCGGGTTAAAATTACGGGAAGGTTTTAACCGCATAGTGGAAAATAATATCATCCTTAATAACTCTTTTCATCCCCATGTTTGGTTTAAGAATAGTACTGATGTTTTTAAACACAATATTCTGGGTGCAGTTTATTTCCCCATTAGAGTTAATGATTGGGGAAAGGATGTAGATAGTAACTTCTTTAATGATGAAATATCACTTCAAAATGTAAAAGTATTTGGTGTAGATCAAAATTCCTTAGCAGGAGATGCACTCTATATGGATGTGCAAAATGGAGATTATAGATTGAAAAAAAGTTCTAAAGCATTTGATATAGGCTTTAAGAATTTTGAGATGGAGTTTGGTGTTGTTTCGGCGAATCTAAAATCTAAGTCTAAAAAAGTAACGTTACCTAAATTATTGCCATTGATCTGGAAAGAAGATGCCACTTATGACTTTTTAGGAGTAACCGTTAAAAACCTAACTACTCTTGCAGAAAGGTCTGCAACAGGGATGGCTGGAGAGACAGGTGTTTTAGTGCTCCAAATTAAAGAAAATAGCTTATTAATGCCTGCACTTAAACCTAATGATGTCATTATTGAGATGTCTGGTTATCTAATTAATAATATAAAAGACTTAATATCAGCAAGGTTAAACTCACAATCCAAAAAAACTACTCTTCTAAAAGTATTTAGAGATCAGAAAGAAAATGATATAACGGTGAATCTAAAGTAAAAAAACATTAAGCCAATATCCTTTATCATAATGCCAAAAGAATAAAACAATAAACTGTAAATTCTGAGTCTATTGCATAAGTAAAACCACTTATAAACCAATCCTTAACTATGAAAGCACTTTATTGTTTTTTAATTTGTATTTCTGTAATTTTTTTTTCTTGTAAGAAGAAAGAAAGTGTGATTAATGACGTTAAGGAGCCACCTGTTATTATTAAGCCTCCTGAGAATCCCCCAAATATTCCAACCGCATTGGTCTACCTTAAAAATGATGGAACTTTAGGTTATAATTTTTTTGCAAATCAGGGGGAAGAGCATAAAGTCAATGTTATACCTGATTTTTCTATGGCAGGTTATCAAGGGGGCGGTGTAGCTATTCCTGTCGTTGCTGAGATAAAAAAAACTTTATCACCGTTATCCGGCGATAATCTTTCTCAAATTCAGGCTGCAATAACAGAAGTCGAAAGCCTTTCGCTCAATGCATCTGGTATTAGAGGAGTAATTTTATTACTATCAGGTACTTATAATGTAAGCAATACCATCAATATCACAAAAAGTGGTGTCATTTTAAGAGGTGAAGGTCAAGGAGCCAGTGGCACTATTTTGAAAGCCACAAGAACTGCGCAACACACTTTAATTAGTATAAAAGGAATAGAAACCCTGCCGACGCTGCAATTAAAAAAAATCACCACAGAATATGTTGCCACAGGTAGGAAAGGGTTTAAAATAGAAAGTAATGCTGGTATTATTGCTGGAGATAAAATTGTAGTTTATAGAACGCCTAATCAATTGTGGATAGCAGATTTAGACATGGCCCAATATGGCTGGACCGCCTCAAGTTATGCCATAGGTTTTGAAAGGAAAGTAGTTGCAGTGATTGGGGATAGCATTTCCTTAAATGCCCCAATTGTAGATCCAATGCAGAAAAAATACGGAGGAGGTTCTATTTATAAAATTAATCCTACTCAGCGCATAAATAATTGCGGAATAGAAAACATGAGATTAACTTCCGTTTTTTCAGGTGATGAAGATGAAAACCATGGTTGGGTAGGCGTCGAATTGGAGCAAGCAGAAAATTGCTGGGTAAGAAAAGTAACAAGTGAGTATTTTGGTTATGCCGGTATTAGTATAAGTTCGGGTTCATTTTTTAATACCATAGAAGAATGTGCCATGCTAAACCCGAAGTCTATTACTACTGGAGGAAGAAAATATTCATTTAATTTGGAGGGGGCTGCTAGTTTTAATTTATTCCAACGGTGTTATACCAAAGGTGGAAGGCATGATTTTGTTACTGGCTCCAGAGTACCTGGGCCAAATGTTTTTCTGGATTGCCTGGCTATTGAAACCACAGCTGATATTGGTCCACACCACAGGTGGTCTACTGGTTTATTATTCGATAATATTTCCGGAGGACAAATTAGGGTTCAAGACAGAGGCGATAGCGGTTCAGGTCATGGTTGGGCAGGGGGGCAAACAATGTTTTATAACTGTAAATCTTACAAATCTGATATTAAAGTAGAAAGCCCTAAAGGAAGCTTAAACTGGGGTATAGGGTGCATTGGTACAAGTCAGTTGGGTAATGGCTATTGGGAAAACTGGGGGCAAAATGTTACTCCAAGAAGTTTATATTTAGCGCAGTTAAAGGATAGGTTGGGAATGCAAGCTGTAAATAACGTAACCACACGAGCACAACGTTTGGGTTCCATGGAGGCACTACTAAGAGGGTGGGCCGGCGAAGGGAAACTTAGTGAAGAATAAATAGACCAAATGTATGATTAGTAAAAAACTGTTTACTTGTGCCGCTTTTTTGGCTTTAGCTACATTATCATTTGCACAAGATGCTGGTGATGAGGATGCAACAATGAAAAATAATGCCACAAACCGTGATCAGAAAGCAGTGGAAGAAGCCAGATCTGGATGGTGGAAAAAAGCTATGGAAAATAAAAGCCAACGCTTACAGTGGTGGAGGGAAGCAAAGTTTGGGATGTTTGTACATTGGGGTGTTTATTCTGAAGCAGGTGGTGAATGGAAGGGGAAAGAAGTTGGTGGATATGCGGAGCATTTGATGCGGAAAGAAACCATTTCAAAAAAAGAGTACCTTGAACTGGCAAATAAATTCAATCCATTAAACTTTGATGCTGAAAAATGGATCAAAACAGCTAAAAATGCTGGGATGCATTATTTTGTGCTTACAGCTAAACACCATGATGGTTTCGCAATGTATCCATCTGAATATTCTGATTTTGATATTGCCGACAAGACCTCATTTAAAAGAGATCCGATAGCTGAGCTAGCTGCTGCCTGCAAAAAGTATGGCTTAAAATTTGGATTTTATTATTCTCATGCCTTTGATTGGGAGCATCCTGATGCACCCGGTAATGATTGGGAATACAATAATCCTGGAGGAGATAGAAATCTTTTCGGAGGAAGGGCTTGGTATAATATCCATCCAGAGTTAATACCTAAAGCTCAGAAATATGTTAATGAAAAGGCAATTCCTCAGCTACTGGAGTTGTTGAAAAAATACCATCCTGACCTATTATGGTTTGATACGCCTCATAAATTACCTTTCTCAGAAAACCTTAGAATTTTGAAGGCTATTATAGCTGTTGATCAAAATGTGGTTGTAAATGGCAGGTTAGCGAGAACAGGCGAAAGTAATTTTGGCGATTATAGCAATACAGCAGATAGGCCAGCAGAGTTTTTCCCTGCTACAGGAGATTGGGAAGCAATTCCTACTACTAACGAATCTTATGGTTATAATAAATATGACAACAGCCATAAACCAGCAAGCCATTTTATACGGTTATTAGCTAATGCTACTTCTCGTGGTGGAAATATTTTAATGAATATTGGGCCAAAGGGTGATGGTAGTTTTGATGTGAAAGATCAGCGTATTCTCGACAGCATGGCTGTCTGGATGGCTAAATATCAGGAATCTATTTATAAGGTAACTGCTTCTCCTTTACCATTACAAAACTGGGGTGCAATAACCAAAAAGGAAGACCTCCTATTTCTGCATGTATTTAATTGGCCTTCAGATAATAAATTACTTATAGGCGGTTTGAAAGGTGGCTGTAGGAAGGTTTATATAATGGGCGACAAGAACAAAAAATCACTAACAACTTCAAAATCTGCGGATGGAACCATTGTCGTTAATTTACCTGCACAGTCATTTGATGATGTAGATGCGGTCTTCATAATGGAAACAGAAGGCCCACTTAAAATAGATTCTGTAAGGTATATTGGTGAAAATGTTGAAACAAACAGATTACTGGCATTTGATTCAAATTTACACGGAAAAGGTTTGTATTATGGTGATGGAAAAACCAACAAATATTATGTTGCTGGTTGGAACAACAAAGACCAATATTTAAGCTGGAACTTTAAAAGCACCACTGCTGCTTCGTTTAAAATTGTTTTAAAATATTTAGAAGACAAAGAAAATGCTGGTAAGTATGTCATTTTTTTGAATAATCAAGAATTTAAAGGAGAAATACAGGCATCTGGGAAGTCGGGAAGTGCTGTAGTTAAAGAAATAGGGTTTTTTAAGCTAAATCCGGGAGAGCACCAGCTTATTATTAAACCGGAGAAAATAAAAGGTTTAGAATTGATGAAAATTTTAGAAATAGAATTAATCCCAATAAAAACAATAAATAGAAGCTTATGATAGCTTCATCACTTTTGAAAAACTAATATACACTGATGAAAAAGCCATTAATAATTATACTCTCTTTTATCTTCTTTACAAGTTTATTTGCTTGTAAATCTCAATTTAACGCTGCTAAGGAAATAAAAAAGGCAGAACAGCAGACCCTTTTGATGTTGCAAGAAATAGAAAAGGCAAAAAAACAAAGTAAAGAGGGTGCTCAGCTTGTTTCTCCCAGAACTTTAGTAGATGGAAATTTAAAGTTGGTAGCTTCAAAAGATTGGACAAGTGGTTTTTTCCCAGGTGAACTTTGGTATTTATATCAATTAACTAACAAGGAGAAGTGGAAGCAGGAAGCCATGCTTTTTACCAAATTAATTGAACAAGAAAAGTATAATGGCAAAACTCATGATATGGGTTTTAAAATATATGGCAGCTTTGGAGCTGGCTTCAAATTAACTAACGATAAAGAATACAAAGAAGTAATCATTCAATCGGCAAAAACTTTGTCTACAAGGTTTAATCCAAAAGTTGGTGCGATAAGATCATGGGATCATAATAGTGATAAATGGGATTTTCCGGTCATTATTGATAACATGATGAATTTAGAGCTACTTTTTGAAGCCACATTACTTACTGGTGATTCTAGTTTTTATAAAATAGCTGTCGCGCATGCCAATACTACGATGAAGCATCATTTTAGAGGAGATTATAGTACCTGGCATGTGATTGATTATAACCCTGAAAATGGCGAGGTAGAACATAAACAAACCCACCAGGGCTTAAGCGATGAATCATCATGGTCAAGAGGGCAAGCATGGGCACTTTATGGATACACGATGTGTTATAGATACACAAAGGATATAGCCTATTTAAAGCAGGCAGAAAATGTGGCAAGATTTATCTTCACTCATAAAAACATGCCTAAAGACCTTATTCCTTATTGGGATTTTGATGCGCCAAATATTCCAGATGAACCAAGGGACGTTTCTGCTGCTACGGTAATCGCGTCTGCTTTGTATGAGTTAGCTGCTTACAGTGAGAAAAAAGCTGCTTATTTGACTAAATACAATACAATATTAACAAATGTTGCAAAAAAATATACTTCAGAACCGGGCAAAAACAAAGGTTTTATTTTAGATCATAGTACTGGTTCCAAGCCGGTTAATAGTGAAGTTGATGTTCCTTTAAGTTACGCTGATTATTATTACCTGGAAGCAATATCCAGAAAGTTTAAAAGTAAATCGAAATAAATTTTAAAAGCCTATGGTATAAAAAGTAATAATTTTCAAATCTAAAATTGCCATATTTTTAATTAAATATCTATTGTCATAAAATTCAATTTGGCAACTAAAGTACCCATCAAATACCCATTATAACCAAATATAAATCATATTATCTCTTTTTAAATGAACAATTATAGCGTTTTTCAGAAATTCACGTTTAGGCTTGCTGCATGCAGGAATAGATGGTTATTGAGTTTGGCTTTTTTATCGGGCATGTTGCTTTTTAGCACAAGCTTGTTAGCCCAAATTCCAGTTAAGGTTACCGGAGTAGTAAAAGATGCCTCTGGAGGGGTATTACCAGGCGTGTCAATAAAAATTAAAGGAACACAAAAGAGTGCACAAACTGATTTAAAAGGTGCTTATTCCATTTCTGTAATTGAGAAAGATGCGGTCTTGGTTTTTATATTTGTAAGTTTTGCAAATAAAGAAGTTAAGGTAGGCAACCTATCCAAAATTAATGTAACCCTTGAAGAGAACATTAACGATCTAAATGAAGTGGTGGTGATTGGTTATGGACAAACTGCAAGAAAGAAAGACCTCACTGGATCTCAATCTTCGGTAACGGCTAAGGATATCCAGGAAAGACAGCCAGTAACTCTATTTGATGCTTTGCAAGGCCAGGCTTCTGGGGTGTTGGTAACAAACGATAATGGTGATCCTTTAGGACAGGGAACGGTTCAAATTAGGGGTTCATCTTCCATAAATGCTTCCGGTGTCGGACCGCTATATGTGATTGATGGCATCATCAGTGAAAATGCCAATTTTGTTAATCCACAGGATATCGCCTCCATTGAGGTCTTAAAAGATGTATCTTCTGCAGCCATTTACGGGGCACGAGGTGGAAACGGTGTAATTCTTATCACTACAAAAAAAGGAAAAGAAGGTAAGCCCAGTCTTGCAGTACAATACACTTACACATTGGGTAACCTAGCCAATAAGATTAGAACAATTTCTGCCGATGAACTGAGGTATTTCAGAAAGGTTAGAGGTGGAGGAGCAGGATTTGGCGGTAATGTAGATTCTGTGAATACCTATCTTAATGCCGATAATGATTATCAGGATCTATTATTTAGAACTTCAAAAAAGCACATTGTTAATTTAAGTTTAAGCGGCGGACAAAAAGGTATAACCTATTATGCTGGTTTAAATTATTTAGATAATGATGCATTAATTATAAATAGCTATGCGAAAAGAATACAATCAAAAATCAACGTAAACTTTCAATTATCGCCAAAATTATCCATCAGTAATAACCTTGCCTTTGCTTATCAAACTGGTAATATTATCAATATAGGAAATACGGCAAAACAAATATTTGAGCGTAATCCCTGGACCAGTATTTATGCTCCAGATGGTTCATTAGCCGGTTTTGTTGAATCTAAAAGAAACCCAATTGCTTATGCGTTGCTGGATAAAAATGTTGATAATGACTACCTCACTCAATTTAATACTCAACTTAAATATAAAATTTATGAAGATTTAACTTTTACTACACAACTTAATGCCCAGTTAGACAATAAAAACAATAGAAATGTCACTCCTGGATTTTTAAATAACCTGGCAGTCTCAACTGGTACAGGGTCTTCAGAACGTAAAGTCTATTGGGAAGCTCAAGGTTACTTTAATTATAATAAAACTATTGATACAGACCATGTCATTTCGGGAGTACTGGGATTAACAGCCGATAGAAAAAGAAGGGATAATTATGATATTAGAGTTACTGATTTATTAAATGATGATATTTTTACTTCAAACATTGGTATTATTGACCCCTTAAAAACAGGCACTTTTGCAACGGCCAATTCAAATGCCTCTATTTTCACAAGGTTATCTTATAGTTATAAAGGTAAGTATATTGTACAGGGGTCTGTAAGAAGAGATGGTTCCTCAAGATTTGGAGAAGATAATAAATATGGGAATTTCTTTTCCGGCTCTGCAGCATGGCGCTTTTCTTCAGAGAAATTCATGGATTGGAGTAAAAGCTTCTTAGAAGATGGAAAATTAAGATTTAGTATGGGTTCTGCAGGAAATGATGCTATTGGGGATTACCTTTCTTATACCGTTTTAAATTTTGGTGGAAACTATTACAATGGCTACTTAGGCGCTGCTGAAAACGCTGTCTTAGGAAACTCACTTATTAAATGGGAATCAGCTACTTCAAAAAACTATGGTGTTGATTTAACCTTTTTAAAGGGTAGGTTATCTTTGACTGCTGAATATTATGATAAAACAACTAAAGATCTATTGTATTCTGCCGAATTAGCTAAAGAATCAGGTAAATCTCAAGTTGCAATTAACTTAGGGAGTATTCAAAACACAGGAATGGAATTTTCTGTTCTAGGATCTGCCATTGCTACTAAAGATTTTGGGTGGGATATTAATGCAAATATTACGTTTCCACAGGCAAGAATTAAAAAACTAGCGAATGGAACTTCTTTTATTACCGGTAACAAATGGTTAGTTCAAGAGGGTGGTAAAATTGGAGATTTCTTTCTTTTTATTAATAAAGGTGTCTATCAATATGATGTTTCAAATGCATATACTGCCGATAACCAAAGATTAATACCTGTAAATGTTGTAGTGAGTGCTGACGGTAAAACAGTGAGTAGTTTTGATGGCTATACTTTAAATGCTAAAGCTTATACAGGTCCTGTGAGTAATAAGTATTATAACGGCATAAAATTACAAGGAGGCGATACGGAATGGCAGGATACAAATAACGACGGCTCGATTGATGATAATGATAAAGTTATAGCTGGAAATGGACTTCCAAAGTATTATTTAGGTTTTAATAATACTTTCCGCTATAAAGGATTTTCTCTTAATGTTTTGTTTAATGCACAATTCGGAAATGATATTTATAATGGAGTTGCCAACGGTCAAAACACTTATGGCTCTACTTATTCGCCTCCAACTTGGGAAGCTGCGACAACTGGCTGGGCAAAGCAAGGTGATGTAACTAAATACCCTATGGCATCAAGAAAAGATACCCGGGGAAGTGTTCGTAACAGTTATAATAACCTGTATTTGGAAGACGGTTCTTACGTCAGGTTAGCAAGTGCCAGGTTTACTTACACGTTAGATAACAAATTAGCTAATCGTTTAAAAATGAAAGGAGCTTCTGTTTATTTATTCACTCAAAACTTATTAACGTATACAAATTACAGTTGGTATGACCCGGAGTTTAGTTCCAGCAACCAGTTACAACCTGGAAATGATACAGGTAAATATCCTAAAGTTAGAGATTTTGGTTTAGGGCTTAATATCACACTATAATTAAGAAGAAAGCATGAAAAAGATATCAACATCAATTATAATTACCTCCTTGTTTTTCATTTTAGGCACTATAGGCTGTAAAAAGTTTTTAACAGAAGAGCCTTTAACACAAGTGCCAACAAAAAATTATTTTAAATCTTTAAAAGATGTAAATGCTGCAATGGCAGGTGTTTATGGTTCTTTTCAGGAGGAAATGACTGGGCAGGGAGGAACAACAAGTTTTACGGGGAAATATAACTATTGGGGTGAAGCCAGATCAGACAATTTTGATATTCATCCTAATTATAACAATAACATTGTCCGTGAATTAACCACTAATTCACTAACTTCTGGTAATTCTATAACAGATTGGTCGGGTCTTTTTAGAACCATCGGACGGGCAAATACGGCAATAAAATATATCCCGCAAGCAGCAGCATTAGATAATAAGGTTACTGTAGATATAAAGAATGATAACCTGGCACAATGCTATGCTATGCGGGCGATGTGTTATTTCCAGATTATTCGCTTATGGGGTGATGCGCCAATTTGGACAGAACCGTATGAAGATTATAAGGTAGAGGATAAAAAAGCGCGGGAAACAAAAGCTAAAATAATGAATGAGGTTATAATTCCAGATCTTAAAAAAGCTTATGAATTAATTAAAAAGAATCAAAAACCTAATGTTTGGTTAATTGGAGAGGCGGCAATTGCTTCCACATTAGCTGATGTTTATTTGTGGAGAGCGGGCACAGAATCGCAAACTGCAGATTACCAGGAAGCTATTGTTTGGTTTAAAAATGTGTTTAAAGCAAAGGCTCCGTCAGGCAAAATTTATGGTGGTACTGTAATTGGTGATCTGGAATCTGCAACAGATTGGAAAAGTAAATTGTTTTTGGATCCTACATCATCCAAAGAAGCTATTTGGAGCATTTATTGGGATCAATTAAATAATGGTTGTGCATGTATCCCTGTTTCTATTGGTGCATCTAATAATAATATTAGAATAGACTCTGCAATACATAAAAACTGGAAAACAGATAAAACCGATTTAAGGATTACTCAAACTATTGATACTTTAGATGGTATTGGCCATTATGATAAATTATTGAAATATTATAATGTTCCTGCATCAGGTTTTACTACTACAGGGCCAATTGCCAGCTCTTATAATGTTTACTTGGTGATGTATAGATTGGGAGATGTTTATCTTTCCTATGCTGAAGCACTAAATAAAACTGGAGACATTGCTGGTGCTCTTAAATATTTAAATTTTGTAAGACAAAGATCTGGGTTAATAGCATACACGCTTGTTAATCCTATTGTATCCACCCCAGATGCGATGGAAGACGCGCTATTGGCAGAAAGAAGATTTGAGCTGTTTGGCGAAGGAAAACGCTGGTTTGATTTAGTTAGAACCAAGCATGTCAATAAGATTATGGACCCAATAATAAACAGAAGAATGACAAAGATTTCTGGTCTGCCTTTTACCATTGGCTTTGGTGCTGACGCGGGGAAACTTTTATCACCTCTTAATAGAAACGTTTTAGAAGACAATAAAAAGTTAGTTCAAAACCCCACTTATTTATAGATTTAAGATTAATATTTATGAAAAAAATATATAATAATATAAGAAATATTGTAGCTGTATGTGTTATTAGTACAGTAGTTTTTAGTTGTTCTATGGTAGGTTTAGATCTTCAAGAAAATTATGATCGCGTACCACACACTTTAGATCCTAAAATTTATAAAACAACCTGGCAATATTTAAAGGACAGGTCGGCCGGCACAACAGCAGAAGATAAAATATTCTCTAGCATGATGGATGCCATTCAATATGCTGGAATTGATTCTAATGAATATAAAAAACCGGAAAGAACATTTATACTATTACATAATCTGGCCGCTACTGATTTGTGGAAAAATATAAAAGTAAATAATGTTGTGGGAACTTCTTTTCGAAGTTACCCCAAAGAGTTTGTGAAGAACTACCTCTTATATTTGATTTTGGAAGGAGTTCATGATCATTATACTATACCAACTTTACAGACTGTAAATGCGCATACGCTGGCACCAGTTGGCTATTTTAATAGCTTGCCTACGGGAATTACAATGACCAATTTTATTCCAGGCACTAATCCTGAATCCCGTATGTTAATAAAGGTATTAAATTCATCCCCAAGCAATACTTCAGATTATCCGATTCAATTAAATGATTTAGTGAATATAAGGACTAGTAGTTTATTGGCTACCAATGGATCTATTCATGTGCTAGGGAATTATTTTAGCCCTGTTTTACCGTTGTAAATTTAATTGTGGGAATAGTGTCTTCACCATTCCCACAATTAATTATAGTTAAACCAATATAGGTTTAAGTTTATTTATTCTGCGCTTTGCGGGCTATTAATTGGGCCATATACAATGAAGATGGATAGAGACCTGGTTTATTTAGTCCTTCCCATTCTCCCTCTGGTTTCCCTTTCAGACGGCCCTCTAATTTTTTTCCTTTCAAACCAATCGCATAGTTTTTGCCAGAAACCCATGGGTTTTGTACGGCGGCACCTTCAACATTACAATTCCACAACACCTGGGTAACTCCGGACCAACCATGTCCACTTCCCCAATTTCCGCGGTCTTGGATGTTAATTTCTCCATCAGTGTCTATATTATCGAAAAGGGTTCCACTTGCCCAGCGATGGTGAGGGCCTATATCTGCATGCGTATTTCTAGCTTTGCCATTATAAAATACATTAGGTCCACAGGTTTTTGCACCAGTTACAAAATCATGTCGCGCTTCAGTGCTTTCCAAGTTCATAAATAGATTCTGCTGCCCATTATTATTGAAGGAGTACCTTCTGCCACCGGTGATGATAGATTTTGCATCCAGGCATTTAGCATCTTTGACAGTGATGTTTTTTGCTCCTGATTCCAGGCTAACACAGGCAAAACCAAAGTATTTTGAGGTGATGTTTCTAATCCAACCATTTTCTATATGGTTAAAATTAACTGCCACCCAGCCATGGTCTTCATCAATAGCACTTGTATAAGCAGATTTGAACAGTATATTTTCAATTCCTATTTCTTTCAGTCGTCCATTATACTCATATCTATAAATTTCTGCACCACCATACTGTTTGTCGATTGCCATTACTACAGGATTGTCAATGGTTATTTTATTCCCTTTTACTGCAGTTATTTCTCTTTCATAGTTTAATATATAATCTTTTGCTTCCCATTGTTTTGTCCCATTTCTGGTAATAATTTGATCCATTTGCAAGTCCTGAATCCATTTTTCATTAACCTTTAACGACAGGATGATTTTATCGCCAGGTTTAAAGCTTGTTTTTGAAGAATTCACATGGAATGATTTAGCACCTGTTGGAACATAATTATCAGAAATGATCATTTTTGTGTTCGGGATTTCAAATAATTTTCCCTTCCCACTAACCTGGATTAATGACCTGGCTCCCTTTCCATCAGCAATCAGCCTTGTTCCATGCTCATCATTACCTTCGCCCCGTAAAACGATACCATCTGTAGCTATTTTTAGTGATCCAGTAACAAGGTACTCCCCTTTTTTAATCAAAATAGTCCCCCTAAAACCATTAATGTCAGGTTTTAAAGCAGAAACCTCATCAATAGCTTTTTGTAGGAGTTCCCTAGCATCACCATCAACTGGTGAAACGGTTTTTACAACTTTTACTTCAGGGATCTCTTTATTTCCATGATGGTAACCAACTTGGCTAAAATCAGGAATGGTATTACCCTTCTCATCCGGGTAATAGGTAATGATCCCATTTGTAGAGATAGTTAAGAATTTTGATGCCCAATTGGAATCACTTTTAAAAGCGATTCCAATTGCTGCTAAAATTAAACAGCCTTTAATTAAATGTTTATACTTCATCATGGTTTTTAAAAAATAGAATTATCAAGTTTTATTTAGGTATAAGCAATAAAGTCAAATGGTAGTAATTTATGTTAATTTTTATTAGCATTATGCTAAAGGAGTTTGGCAAAATGATTTATATTTAAAATTTAGCTGATATAAAAGCAAATTAAACAAAGCCAAATTATAGCAGGTAGTGAAATTGGCCGAAAAAATAAGCCGACACTTATCCAGATACTTGTAAATAAAATAATACACTTTAAAAAGGAGTAGAATGAATCCAAATGTTGATTTTTATTTTAGTAAAGCCAAAAAGTGGAAGGAAGAACTGGAGCAATTAAGAATGATCGTTATTGACTGTGGGCTTACCGAAGAATTGAAATGGGGTGTTCCCTGTTACACGTTTCAGAAAAGTAACCTTGTTTTAATACATGTATTTAAAGAATACTGTGCGCTTTTGTTTTTTAAAGGTGCCTTGTTGATTGATGCCAATGGTATTTTAATCCAACAAACGGAGAATGTACAAGCGGGGCGTCAAATAAGGTTCACCAATGTTCAAGAAATATTGGAGATGAAAAATATTTTGAAAGCCTATATTTATGAAGCTATTGAAGTGGAAAAAGCTGGTTTGAAAGTAAATTTTAAAAAGACTACCGAATTCATCATTCCTGAAGAGTTTCAAAATAAATTAAATGCTATCCCAGCTTTGAAAACTGCTTTTGATTCATTAACACCGGGACGGAAAAGAGCCTACCTACTACATTTTTCAGCACCCAAACAATCCAAAACCCGGGAGTCAAGGGTTGAAAAGTGTATGCAACAAATACTTAATGGAAAGGGATTAAATGAATAGCAAATCAAATTTTGAAATATCCATATCCTAATTTAATAGGATAAAGAAAGATACATTAGTTGTTTTTGGCTTAATCATTCACTGTAATCCTTAAAATGTACTAACTTAACCAAAGTGAAAATTTCACTTTTATTAAAGGTTGCTATGGAAAGTACAAAACTTAAAGCTTTTATACCGTTTTTTTATCTCGTCTGGTCAGACGATCTCTTAACCCAAAAAGAGTTTTTTACTTTACAAGAGTTTATTGGCTCTCAAAACTGGCTTTCTAAACAGGAGCAGGAAATTCTTCTTTCAGAAATTGATATTTTAGCGCCTCCGTCTCGGGAGCAGCTTACCGAATGGAAATCGGAAATAGAAAAAGTAATTCAGACAAAACCTTCAGTCAAGACCGTTTTTGACATTTCTATTTTGCTTTCAAAAAATGATAAAACTATAATAGCTCATAGTCCTGCTTTTATAAAACTTGAAAATGACCTCGGAATATTAGACGAGGAAGCCCTTGGAAGTTTTAGAAAAAATACAGATATCATCACTTCTAATTATCAATCCGCCAATACGTTATACATAGAAAAACTGACACAGCTTTTGGATGGAGAACAGGCCGAAATTATCAAGAAGGTGAAATCAGTTATCAGTCGACCGGAATTTGCATACGAAACTTCGACTGACGTTGCTGTATATCGGGAGAAAGTATTTGAATGGTGCAAAATCCTTGCGAAAGAAAACTTAGGAAATATGGCTTTTCCAAAGCAATATGGTGGAGGAGGAAATATTGCTGCTTATTTTGCTATAATGGAAACATTGAGCTATCACGATTTAAGTCTGGTAATCAAATTTGGCGTGCAATTTGGACTTTGGGGAATGAGTATACAATCCCTTGGTACCGAGAAACATTTTAGGAAATACTTAAATGATATTGGTTCGCTCCAATTGCCTGGCTGTTTTGCAATGACTGAAACCAATCATGGCTCAAATGTGAAAGGACTGGAGACAACGGCGACCTATAATCACGACAACCAAACCTTTTCGATTCATACACCGAATGAAAATGCGAAGAAAGAATACATTGGAAACGCTGCACTACACGGCGAGATGGCAACAGTTTTCGCGAAATTAATGATTGATGGCAATGATTATGGCGTTAATGCTTTTATTGTTCCATTACGTGATAAAAACGGTGAAATCCTGAAAGGTATTTCTATTGGTGATTGTGGACTTAAAATGGGCCTTAATGGTGTTGATAATGGGACCATTCGTTTTGACAATGTTGTCATTCCAAAAGAAAACATGCTAGATCGGTTTGCCTCAGTTAATAAAAACGGCGAGTTTGAAAGTCCGATTCCAAGTGATAACCGCCGGTTTTTCACTATGCTTGGCACATTAGTTGGTGGTAGAATCGGGATTCCACGTTCAGCATTGACTGCAGCCAAAACGGGATTAACAATAGCAATTATATATAGCGACCGGCGTAGGCAATTTGGTCCAGAAGGTGGATTGGAAGTTCCTATCTTAAATTACCGTATGCACCAACGCCGACTAATTCCCTTGCTGGCAAAAACTTATGCCATACATTTTGCGTTGCAATACCTTACAAACCGTTTCATTGATAAAACTGAATCTGAAATGCAGGAAATAGAAGCCCTAGCAGCAGGAATGAAAGCTTATGCTACTTGGAGTACGAGGGATGTTTTACAGGAATGTCGGGAAGCCTGTGGTGGAAAAGGATATCTATCTGAAAATCGTATTGATGCCTTAAAAAATGATACTGAAATTTACACCACTTTTGAAGGCGACAATACCGTATTGATGCAATTGGTAGCAAAAAACCGACTTTCCGAGTTCCGGAAATCATTTGGTGAAATGAGCCCTATGGGAATTATCAATTACGCTTTAGAGAGTGCAAAGACTGCAATTACGGAAAAGAACCCTATTATAACCCGAAAAACGGATGAAGGCCATTTACTCGATGACAAGTTTCATTTGACTGCTTTTGAGCATAGGGAAAAAACAACATTAGCCTCTTTAGCAAAACGACTAAAAAAGCTGATTGACAGTGGACTCGAGCCTTATGATGCCTATAATGTGGTACAGCACCAAATGGTTGATGTTTCCTATGCTTATCTGGATCGAGTAATCCTTGAGCAGTTTCAAATTGCCATAGCCTCCATTAAGGATGAAGAGTGTAAGGAAATCTTATTAAAGTTGAGTCATCTGTATGCACTTTCGCAGATGGAAAAAAATAAAGGCTGGTATCTTGAAGATGGTTATATGGAAGCTGTAAAAACGAAATCTATCCGTAAGCTGGTTAATCAGCTTTGCTGGGAAATTAGGAAGGATGCTGTTTCTTTAGTAAAAGCTTTTGATATTCCTGAAAGTTGTCTTGCTGCACCGATTGCATTATAATATTAGAAAATCCGAATCAATTTATTTAGAATATGAAACTTATGATTATCATTATTAAACTCGCTTTTTTTGTTTAAACTCGAGCATATTGGAAGGAATCAGCATCAAAATAGTTATGTATTTACTTTATTTGAAGTTTTTTTTGAAAGTTCTCCATTTATTAGGTAGCTTTTCCATCATATCGATTAAAAGTCTTTGTAGGATGCAATGTCATTTCCCCCAATCTCTGCTCGATAGCTTTCCACTTTATGATAATCCAAGGCTTTAATCACCATAGCAGGGTTTCTAGAGGAGTATTTTTCTTCATAAGCATCTACCATTTGCGATAGGGTTAACGAGGAAGAAAGATAAGCAATGTCAATAAAGTCTTTTAATCTCGTACCATTGACGGAAATAGCATTAAGTTTCATTGCTGCAATATCATCAGGAGAAGCCATTCGCACGCCATCAAAATATAACAATGGTTTAACCAAAGGATAACTGTGTGTAATCAAGTCTACTTTAATGCCGTCAATTTCTCCCTTAAGGGTATTTTTAGATTGATAATCCAGCTGAAATTTATACCTCTTTTCCAAATCAGATAACATCTGGTTCTCATCAAATGAAACCAATCTGCAAAGCCAATCCTGTTCCGCCGACCAGGAAAAAATCCTTCAACAATTCATCATTCATTAAAGTCTTTAGGAGTCCCAGTGTAGATTCAATGACTGTTTCTTTTCGTAGCATTTCATTGAAGTTAAGGGTATATTAAACTGATGGCTTACAAAGCTCATGTCCTTGTCATTCAAGTAAGCCAGCTCTTTAATGGCTAGCTTTATCTCACCAATTCCATATTTGTTTAATATAAAATACCAGTCATTTGGCCATCCTCGTTCAATTACCCTTTGAACAACTATATTGCGCATTCCCTTAAAATCAAAATTAATGAGGTTAAATTCCCAAAGCAATTTAGGATTAAGGGTTGCATCAGGAAAATTTTTACAGTCATCAAAATACATAATCTTTCTTCGCTACGCTGTTAGTCAAAAATACAAAATATCCATGTTAAAGGCGATAAAAACATAAAGAATCAGGGGAATCCGTAGATTGATTTAGTTAATTTAATTGGTTTAGTGGAGCCGAAAAGTTTAGAGCCCTTGTTCACCAATAACATTTTTTAGATGAAAGCTAATGAAGCTTTTGATACTATTTACGGGGTTTTTTGGTAAAATAACTGAACAAAGAAATCAAAATGTGATCAATTTTTAAGTGAGCGAGATTACTTTAAAACAAAACAAAATACATTTGCTATCTTTCAATAATTAAAATTCATAACGTTAGCCATTAATAATCATTTGTCACAAAAAATAATCGTTTTTTAGGAAAGAACTGGTCCTGAAGAGGGATATATTGTTGGCTATGCTGCTTTAATTAGTTTCTATAATTTAAAAATATCATTGCTGACAGATTAGCCTTGTTAAGGTCAGAAGCATAAGCAATATGAAACGGAATAATAGGTCAGTTAATCCCTCATGAGATAGAAGGTGTTATACGTTAACTCCTCATCAAAAAGTTCAAAAAACAGATTTTGCAATTTATGAACATATTGTAGGTTTTTAAAATCTCCTGAATCGTCATTTGCTGGCACTTGTTTATAGCAATCATAATAATCATCTTCTTCAACATAATATAAAAAGAAATTGAAATCAGCATGCTGAAAGTACCCGCCACCATTGTCTTTAAAGCCTAATTTGTTCACTAACCAATCAGCGTTCAACGGGATAGGATTAACCTCATCATGACTACACTCCATCATTTGAAGCGAATCTTTGCTACTCTTGTAAGAGATCCTATTGTCTGGTAGGATGCCAAGTACTTCGCAAGGATTGGCGATATCATTTAAAATTTCACCGTTAGGAAATAAATAATTACCAATCCTTAGTTCGTTTACATTCATATTTATTTGTTATTATTAAAATATAGCTCATCTGCGTTAAAACAACAACAGGTCGGCAATTTTATGTCTTGCCGACCTGTTTAGTGGAGCCGAAGGGTTTCGAACCCTTGTCCAGTTGTGTGATAAATTATGCTTTCTTCATGCTTATTTTCCAATCAATTGTAGGGATCAGACGGGCTGGAAACCGACCTTATCATTCTCCTTAGGTGCTTTATCTCGCAGCTGCATCACACCATACAGTTGCCAGCGTCATTATTTCGATGCCCCGGTTTCTAACCTAATAACGCAGCAGTTAGAGGGACAAAAGCTATCTAATTCTAAATTAGGCAGCTAAGGCGTAGTTATTTTCGCCAACTATAGTGTGAACGTTCTCTTTAAAGTGCTCGCCGTACAACGCACTGCATGCTTACATACGTAGCTCCACCCTGTCAAATCCAAGACGGCCCCAAACATTGTTAACTTATTGATTAACTACTTCAATACAGTCAACAATGCAAAAGTACTAAAATTATGCCAAAGTTCTACCAGGATATTGTTTTAAAGCAATATCCAGACAGTCCATAGCCTTGTTTAAGTCTGCTGTATTTAATACATAGGCCATTCTGACCTCATTTTTGCCAGATCCAGGTGTAGAATAAAAACCTGTTGCAGGTGCCATCATGACAGTTTGTCCTTCGTGGTCGAAACTTTCTAACATCCACTGACAAAATACATCTGCATCATCAATAGGGAATTGTGCTACTACATAAAAGGCGCCACCAGGGTTCGGACAAAAAACACCTTCCATAGCATTTAATCTGCCTACCAGCGTATCTCTTCTTAAAGTATATTCCTTGTTTACTTCTTCAAAATAACTGTCTGGCGTATCTACTGCTGCGGTTCCAGCAATTTGTTCCACCATCCCCGGGCTCAACCTTGCCTGGGCAAACTTTAATCCTGATTTGATAACTTCCTTGTTTTTAGTAATGATGCAGCCTAGTCTAGCTCCACAAGCACTGTATCTTTTCGAAACCGTATCTAAGAGCACTACATTCTCGTCCAGTCCATCCAAGTGCATGGGCGATATAAACTCGCGGCCATCATAACAGAATTCGCGGTAAGCTTCATCAGAAAATAAGAACAAATCATATTTCAGGCACAATGCCTTCAGTGCATCCAATTCTTCTCTGGAGTATAAATAACCAGTAGGATTGTTGGGGTTACAGATAATGATAGCCTTTGTTTTTGCAGTTATTACTTTTTCAAATTCTGCTATTGGAGGCAAGGCAAAGCCATTTTCAATATACGAAAGAATAGGCTTTACAACCACATTACTCATACAAGCAAAACCATTGTAATTGGCGTAGAATGGTTCAGGAATAATAATTTCATCACCTTCATTTACACAAGTTTGCATGGCAATGGTAATGGCCTCAGAACCACCAACAGTAACCAAAATATCTTTTGGTGTAATGTTGTAACCTAATTTATTATAATATTCAGTCAATTTGGTTCTATAACTCAAAGTGCCTTCAGATGGGGTGTAAGCCCAAACTTTAAAATCGATGTTTTTAATGGCATTCAACATCCCTTCGGGAGTAGCAATGTCAGGCTGACCAATATTTAAATGGTATACTTTTTTACCTTGTAATTTTGCCTTATCGGCATAGGGAGTCAGTTTTCTTATAGGAGAGGCAGGCATTTGCAGCCCCTTTTGGGATATGTTTGGCATATGGTGTAAAAATAAAAAAAACCTCGTTGATTAACGAGGTTTTAATTGAAATATCTATTAAAATTAGTTGCTATTTACAGTTTCTCCTTTGATGTATAAAACTTTTGTAGGTGTTTTTGAATTCGAAGTTAAAGTAATGATCTTGCTGAATGGCAATGCTGTACCTGTTGGGGTAAAGGTTACTTTTACTACTCCGGTTTCCCCTTTTTTAACAGGTGTTTTTGTGTATTCAGAAACAGTACAACCACAAGTTGATTCTACATTTGATATTATTAAAGGTGTATCACCTATATTTGTAAACTTAAATTCTACTGTAGAAGGTTTGTTTGACGGAATTTTACCGAAGTTATGGATTTCTTTCTCAAACTTAAATTCTGCTGGAGTGCTTTGTGCTTTACTTGTTACGGCTATACCTAAAATGAGAGAAAATAGTATAATTAGTTTTTTCATATCCTATGTGTTTTGAACAAATTTAATGTTTAAATTATCATTACAAAAAGTATTCCACTATATAAATTACAAAAGTTCATTAACCCGGACTTTATAAATTGCTTATCTTTGCACCGAAATAAAAATGCTTATGACTCCGAATACTAAACTTACAAAGAATCCTATTGAAGCTTCAGAGTTAAGTTTTGAAGATTTCAAAACCATTGTTATTCAAGATTATAAAATTGCCTTCGAAAGTAGACAGGCGAGTTTATTAGGCCGTAAAGAGGTGTTAACCGGTAAGGCTAAGTTTGGTATTTTTGGCGACGGAAAAGAGTTGCCCCAAATAGCAATGGCTAAAGCATTTAAAAATGGCGACTGGCGTTCAGGTTATTACCGCGATCAAACTTTTGCTTTTGCAACCGGCATTTGTACCATTAAAGAATTCTTTGCCCAATTATATGCTAATCCAAGTTTAGAAGCTGAACCTGCTTCTGCCGGCAGACAAATGAACTGCCATTTTGCAACAAGGTCGATCAATGAAGATGGTAGCTGGAAAGATTTAACAGCAATGAAAAATTCTTCTGCTGATGTTGCCCCCACAGGTGCCCAAATGGCACGCTTGGTGGGTTTAGCTTATGCTTCCAAACTATTCAGACAAAATAAGGAGCTTGATTATTTAAAGAATTTCTCTGTTAATGGAAATGAGGTTGCTTTTGGTACCATCGGTAATGCCTCTACTTCTGAAGGGGTATTTTTTGAAGCAATCAATGCTGCGGGTGTTTTACAGGTACCCATGGCCATATCAATCTGGGATGATGCTTATGGTATTTCTGTACCGGCAAAATATCAAACCACAAAAGAAGACATTTCTGAAATATTAAAAGGTTTCCAAAGGGATGAACAAGCGGCTGGCTACGAGATTTTTAAGGTAAGAGGATGGGATTATCCCGGTCTTTGCGAAACTTATCAAAAAGCTATCGAGATTTGCAGAACTGAACATGTGCCTGTACTTATTCATGTTACCGAAGTAACACAGCCACAGGGCCACTCTACTTCTGGTTCGCATGAGCGCTATAAAGATAAAGCGCGCCTGGAATGGGAAAAGGAATACGATTGCTTAACCCAAATGCGAAAATGGATGCTGCAATCGGCCATCATTACGGAAGAAGAAATTGTTATCATAGAAAATGAAGCTAGAAAATTAGTTCGGGAAGCGCAAAAAGAAGCCTGGAATGAATTCCTTAGTTCTATGAAAAACGAAAAGGACCATGTGATCACGTTAATTTCTGCGATGAAAAATGGTAATGAACAGCTGCATAAAATGGTGAACCAGCTTGCTGGTGCTCCAGATGCTTTGCGTAAGGAAGTGATTTCTACTGCGAGAAAAGCTTTAAGGGTAACTTTAAATGTAGCTTCTCCAGAAAGAATCAACTTGTTGAATTGGTACAATGATCAAAAAGGGCTAAATGAGGATCGTTACAATTCTAAACTTTTTACAGACGGCAATGAGAGTCCTTTTCTAGTTAACCATGTTCCTGTTGTTTATACAGAACAAAGTAGGATGGTTGATGGCAGAGAAATCCTAAATGCTTGTTTCGATCGTAATTTCTCCAGAGACCCCCGTTTGGTAGCTTTTGGTGAAGATCTTGGAAGTATTGGTGATGTTAACCAGGGTTTCGCTGGTTTACAAGCTAAATATGGTGAATTAAGAATTACAGATACTGGCATTAGAGAAATGACTATCGTTGGACAAGGAATCGGTTTGGCCTTGAGGGGTTTAAGGCCTATTGCTGAAATTCAATACCTCGATTACCTGTTATTTGCAATAAATATATTGAGTGATGACCTGGCAAGTTTATCTTACCGCACAAAAGCGGGTCAAAAAGCACCGGTCATCATCAGAACCCGCGGTCACCGCTTAGAAGGCGTTTGGCATTCAGGTTCTCCAATGTCTATGATATTAGGTTCCTTACGTGGTCTTCACATCTGTGTGCCGCGTAATATGACCCAGGCGGCGGGTATGTACAACACGTTGTTTAGGTCTGATGAGCCTGCCTTAGTCATAGAATGTTTAAATGGCTACCGTTTAAAAGAAAAATTGCCCGAAAATGTTGGAGAATTTACCGTGCCATTGGGGCAGGCAGAAATCATTAAACAGGGTACTGATATGACTATCGTTTCTTATGGTTCCACATTAAGGATTATTGAAGAAGCGGCAGAAGAACTACTGGAAATGGGTATTTCTGTTGAAATTATTGATCCTCAAACTTTATTGCCTTTCGATATAAATAAGGTCTGTGCTAAATCTCTTGAAAAAACAAATAAACTACTGGTCATTGATGAAGATGTACCGGGTGGGGGTACTGCTTATATCTCCCAGCAGATTCTAGAAGAACAAGGTGGTTATTACCTGCTGGATGCTCAGCCAAAAACACTCTCTGCTAAAGCTCACCGCACGCCTTATGGTTCTGATGGTGATTATTTTACAAAACCTTCTGTTGATGATGTAGTAGAAATGGTTTATCAAATGATGCACGACCATAACGCAGTAAAATATCCAGCCATTTTTTAATAGATTTTGGTGAATGAATAATGCCTGTCTCATTAAACATGATGACAGGCTTTTTTGTGCCTAAATTTTCCAGTTGTGTCTCACTTATATTGGACTAATAATAGCCATACTATTGGCAGGTCCTTTAGAGGTCATTTAGACCTACCAACGACCTACCAACGACCTCGCAAGGACCTGCCAACGACCTGCCAATTATTTCCGGTATTTATGACGTTTTCAAGGCCTTTTACTGTCATCGGGATTCCTAATCATCAATGGCTATTCTTCAAAAAAACAGGCGCAAAAAAAAAGGCACGTCATCTTGTGAATGACATGCCTTTTTTTGATGATATAATTAAGGTTAAAACGAATTCAAATTAACTCAATTTATTGGTTTTGCTTCTCAGCAGTTGATCCGCAAGTACAAGTGCTGCCATTGCTTCCACAATAACAACTGCCCTAGGGACAACACATGGATCATGACGGCCTTTTCCTTTAATTTCTGCTGCTTCACCTGCTGCATTTACCGTTTTCTGGTTATGCATTATAGTGGCCACAGGCTTAAAGGCAACCGTGAAATTGATTTCCATTCCATTAGAAATGCCGCCTTGTATACCGCCAGAAAAGTTGGTTAAAGTTTTTGGGCTATCGGCACTGGGTAAAAAGATGTCGTTATGTTCTGATCCTTTCATTTCACTTCCCGTAAAACCAGAACCATATTCAAAGCCATGAACCGCATTGATGCTGAGCATAGCTTTTCCTAAATCTGCATGCAATTTATCAAAAACTGGCTCTCCTAAACCCGGGGGGCAGTTTTTGATCATACAGCTTATTTTCCCACCTATGGTGTCGCCATCCTTACGGATCTCATCTATGCATTCGATCATTTGTTTCGCTGTAGCCGGATCTGCACACCTTACAATGTTGGCTTCTCTTAATTCCAACAATTCTGCATGACTTAAAGCCTCCAAATTTGGGGCATTAATTTTACCTACAGCAGATACATGGGCGAAAACTTCAATGCCTTCGTGTTTCAACAACAACTTCGCGATTGCACCTGCGGCAACCCTTGCAGCAGTTTCCCGTGCAGAAGAACGTCCGCCACCTCTATGGTCTCTAATGCCATATTTAGCATCATAGGTATAATCGGCATGAGATGGCCTGTAAATATCCTTATTGTGTTCGTAATCTTTTGAGCGGTGGTCTTCGTTAGGAATTAACAAAGCGATAGGCGTACCCGTGCTTTTTCCCTCAAAAATACCGGAGAGCACCTGTACGGTGTCACTTTCTTTTCTTTGGGTAGTAATGCGCGATTGACCAGGTTTTCTTTTGTCTAATTCTGATTGAATATATTCCAGATCTATAGGTAATTGTGCAGGACATCCATCAATGATAACGCCAATGGCAGGACCATGAGATTCCCCAAAAGTGGTTATTTTAAACAATTGCCCAAATGTATTTCCAGCCATAATTTTTTAATGAGGTATTGCTACCAGTTAAATTTCTTTTACAGTAAAACCAGCTTTTTGTAAATCTAACCAAAAGTCAGGATAAGATTTCTCCACCACATGCAGGTCTTCAATTTCCACTTCGGCAATCAACAGACTCAACGGCGCAAAGGCCATAGCCATTCTGTGGTCATCGTAAGTTTTGAAAGACACCCTTGCCGGGAAATTAAGGTTTTCGCAAGCTAAGGTATAAACTTCATTAGCCTCCAACAAGGCCACCCCAATTTTAGCCAATTCATTTTGTAACGCTTTTATCCTGTCGGTTTCCTTAATTTTTAAGGTCTCCAGGCCAGTAAAGGCAAGGTTTAATCCTTTTGCTGCGGCTGCTACAATAATTGTTTGCGCTAAATCCGGACAATCCTTTAAATTTAAAACTTCCTGCTGCTGACTGTTTTCCAGTGTTTTAGTCAGTTGAAAACCGTTACCTTTCCGTATAGTTTTAACACCCAGTGGCAACATAATTTCGTGAATGCGGCTATCACCCTGTAAGCTAGTTTCTTTAAGGTTTGGCAAGGTTATGGTTGCTAGATCAGCTAAACTGGCAATGCTGTACCAATAGGAAGCAGCACTCCAATCGGGTTCTACCGTAAGTACGCTTTCGGTATGTTTTTGAGGCGCTATGGTAATGGTATTGTCTAGCCATACGTGTTTAATGCCTGTTTCTTCCAGCATTTTTAAGGTCATGTCTACATAGGGTTTTGAAGTTAAAGGACCTTCAATTTCCAGCGACAAGCCCATTGGCAGGGTTGGGGCAATGATGAGTAATGCAGAAAGGTATTGGCTGCTTATATCTCCTCTTATTTTAATGTTTCTGGTGCTTTGAATTAAAGGACCTGTAATTAATAATGGGGGATAGCCTTCAATGGAATCATACTTAATTACCGCACCAAGACTAGTTAAAGCAGCTGCCAATAATTTAATGGGCCGCTCTTTCATCCTTTTAGAGCCGGTTAATAAAAACTGACCATCAATGGTACTTAGGTATGCTGTTAAAAAACGCATTGCTGTGCCGGCATGGCCTACATCGATATGCTGTAATTGATCATCCCTGTTAACTAATTGGGTTAATATGTTGTTTAATACAACCGTATCATCGGCGTCTGATAAATTATCAACCTTAACAAGTCCTTTGCTCAGCGCTGAGGTTACCAAAGCCCTGTTGCTCTCACTTTTAGAACCTGTAAGGTTGATTTCAGCATTGATCTCTTTATTTTTAGGGAAAGAAACAATTGCGTTTTTTTTCATCGGTATATTTATGTTTTTAACGGTCATGAAACCATCATGAGCTTATACAATACTATTTAGAAAATATTATTTAGCAGATGCCTCTTCTATATTTGAAAGCTCTTCTCCAAGATTCATAATCTCTGTTTGTTTTCTGATAGATTCGTTATGAATTAACTCCAGAAATTTCTCTGTAAAATTAAGGTCTAATTTAACTGCTTTAGCAAATGCAGATCTTTTATTGATAATCTCATCCCAACGGTTTACCTGTAAAATGGTTACATTGTTATCTCTTTTGTATTCGCCGATTTTTTCAATGATGGCCATTCTTTCACCAAGTTTCTGGATCATTAAGTCATCAATTTTGTCGATCTGTTTTCTTAGGTCGGCCAATTTATCAACAAACTCTTCGTTTTTTGATTCTGGTTTACGCAGACTGAATCTTTCTACAATTTCTGCCAATGCAGCTGGTGTTACTTGTTGTTTAGCATCAGTCCATGCTACAGAAGGATCAATATGAGATTCGATCATTAAGCCCTGCATGTCAAGATCTAAAGCTTTTTGAGAGATGTAAGGTATCAATTCACGGTTTCCACAAATATGGCTCGGATCGTTAATGATAGGCAATTCAGGACAAAGCGTTTTTAATTGTATGGCCAGTTCCCACATTGGTTCATTTCTGAAAGCACTTTTCTCATAAGAAGAGAAGCCTCTGTGTATTGCACCAAGTTTAGTGATACCGGCATTGTTAATTCTTTCTAATGCGCCAATCCATAAAGACAAATCAGGATTTACCGGATTTTTAACCAATACAGGAATGTCAACACCTTTTAAAACGTCAGCAATTTCCTGAACAGTAAAAGGGTTTGCCGTAGATCTGGCACCAATCCAAAGAATATCTACACCAGAAGCTAATGCTTCTTCCACATGCTTTGCTGTAGCAACTTCAACTGCAGTAGGTAAGCCAGTTTCTTGTTTTGCTTTTTTAAGCCATTCCAGTCCTATACTTCCTATGCCTTCAAATTCTCCCGGACGGGTACGTGGTTTCCATATTCCAGCTCTTAAAACTGATACTTTTCCAGTTGCAGCTAATAAATGAGCTGTTGCTAATAGTTGTTCTTCCGTTTCTGCACTACAAGGACCAGAGATAATTAATGGTTCATTTTTAATGTTTACCCAGCTACTTAATGGCTGAATGTTTAAATTTAATTTCATTGTGTAAGGATTTTATAGTTTATGTTTTAATTTTTTTTATACTTTATCGTTCTTAATGTACTCGCCCATAATATTGAAGTTGACGGTATATTTTAGTGCTTTGCGAACTACGGTATCGTAGTTATCCATGTTGATCCACTCAATATCTATATAGAAATAATAATCATTTCTTTTTCCTAAAACAGGCATAGACTGTATTTTGGTGAGGTTAACATTATTGTCGGCGAAAATGTTAAGTACTTTAGATAAGGCACCGACACGATTACTTACCTGGAAACAAATGGATGCTTTATTAATTGTTTTATCATCTTCTGATTTATCATTTTTTAAGATGAGGAATCGGGTATAATTCTTTTTATTAGATTCAATTCTTCTTTCAATAATATTCAGGCCGTATAATTCTGCAGCAAGAGCATTGGCAATGGCTACGGTATCTGTTAAACCCTCGTCTCTTATTTTTTTTGCACAAGCCGCGGTATCGCTACTTTCTACCACTTTAAGGTGAGGGTATTCGTCAAAGAAATCAATACACTGGCGAATAGCAATAGGATGGGAGGTTACAAATTTCACCTCTTCAAATTTCACCCCAGGCAATGCCATCAGATGTAATTGTATTGGCAGGTACACTTCACCGGTAATTGCGAAATTGTAATCCCTGATTAAGGTATAATTGGGAAGCAGACTACCGGCAATAGAATTTTCTATAGCCATGACCACAAAATCTGCATCTTTTTTTTCCAGCACTTCGCATGTCTCTTTAAAGGAGTTACATTCGATGGTATGGATGTCTGTGCCGAAAAATTTAAATGCAGCCTCCTCGTGGAATGATGCTTTGATACCTTGAATTGCTACCCTTATTTCTTTCTTCATTTTTTTTTAAAACAAAAAAAGTCCCGGTGTTAGCCGGGACTTTTCATATACAGTTATATTTTATTTTAATTGCATATTAGCCCCGGCTTTTACTAAAATAGTAAAAGTAACCAAACCAATATGTAGTAACGTTTCTCATTTTTTGTTTTTATTGCAGTCGAATGAACGACTATTATCTTTTTGTTGAGCCAAATGTACAAACAAAATTTAATTTGTCAATACTTAATTTAAAAAAATTATTTATTGTGTAATCTATTTCGATATAGTGATGGCAAAATTTTAGCTGTATGCTCTTTATGCTTTATAGCTTGTAATGTAATAATTAATGCTTTCGCGGATATCTTTTTCGGTAACCTTACAATTAAATTCACAATGGCCGATACAATTTAATAAGGAGAAAAGAATTTCGCCATGCTCGTTCTTTTTGTCACTTTTCATTAATCTTAACAAATCTTTAATACTTTTTGGGTCAATAATGTATTTCGGATATACACTGCAGAAGTAAGTTTTGATGTCTTCCAGTTCTTCTAGCGGGAGTTTATTGTGACGATATGATAAGAAAGCTTCGCAAACCATTCCAATAGCAATAGCTTCACCATGAGTAAGTGGCTTTTTACTATTATTTAAGGCATAACTTTCTATAGCATGGCCAATGGTATGGCCGAAATTTAAAATCTTTCTAACATTTTTTTCATAAGGATCTGCTGTTACTACCTTGTTTTTTATAGCTACAGAACGGTAAACCGCTACTATATCAGGATGCTTATAGTCGCTCTCTTTGAGCGATTGGTAATAATCTTTATCGGCAATTAAGCCATGTTTGATCATTTCGGCGAAGCCGGATAATAATTCTCTTTCAGGCAGGGTTTTTAAAAATTCACCTTCAATAAATACAGCTTTAGGTAAAGTAAAAGTACCTACCATATTTTTAACATTATCGATGTCAATGCCGGTTTTGCCACCCACAGAAGCATCAACTTGTGAAAGCAGGGTAGTAGGGATGTTGATAAAATCAATACCCCGTTTATATGTTGAGGCAATAAAGCCACCCATGTCTGTAATTACACCACCACCTAAATTGATCATCAGGCATTTGCGGTCAGCATCAAAATCCAATAACGTTTTCCAGATACCGATGCAGAAATCAATGTTTTTATTTTCTTCACCTGGGTCGGTTTCAATTAAGTCGAAGTCGCTGTAATTATTGAGCATTTTCCTAAAAATAGGCAAACAGAACTCGCCAGTATGGCGGTCAACAAAAACAAAAACTTTACTATAAGCTCCTTTTTCTATCAAATTCATTAAAGACGCCAGGCGCGTTTCAAAATGAAGGGTATTTCCGGTACTTTCCAAATTCGCCATTATATAACTTTTATAGCTTGTCCCATAAAATTGATTTCATCGCCAACACGAACTTTTAAACGTTTGCGATAGTCAACTTTGCCATTATACTTTACCAATCCATCTTCCACAACAGATTGTGCTTCGCCACCACTTTGCACAAGGGCCGTAGCTTTTAATAATTGGATTAAGGGGATAAATTCGCCTTCTAGTTTAAATTCTATCATTGTGAAGCAAAATTACAATTTTTAAATAAATACCGACTCTTTTTTACAAAGGTATAACTATTGATTTTATATTTTTGCAGCAACATAACTTAGAAAACTTCATAAATGGAAATCTCCCCCAGAAAAAGGTTGAATTTCGAAAACACAGAAATTGCTTTTCGAAATAAATCAAACGCTGATTTAAATAGCGCATATTATCTTTATAAAGTGATCAGCAGTAATTTTCTTGTTAAAGTTGGGCCCCCTGTAACTAACTTTTTTTTGACTATTGGTTTACCTCTAAAATCTATTATAAAAGCAACCATATTTAAGCAGTTTTGTGGTGGCGAAACCATTGCCGAATGCGAAAACACCATTAAACAACTTGCTCTAGGTAAGGTTGGGACTATTCTAGATTACTCTGTTGAAGGAGAAGAGGAAGAGGCTGTTTTTGATTTTACTAGTGAAGAAATTATACGGACAATTAACAGAGCCGAAGGTGACTCCCGTATTCCGATTACGGTGTTTAAAATTACGGGTATTGGTCGTTTTGCCCTATTGCAAAAACTGGATGCAAAAGAAGCACTTACTGAAGCAGAATTTGCGGAGTTTGCAAAAGTTAGGCAGCGTTGTAAAAAGATTTGTCAGGTTGCTTTTGATAAGAATGTTCCCATCATGATTGATGCTGAAGAAAGCTGGATACAGCATACTATTGATGAGCTGGCGCTTGATATGATGCGTTTATTTAACAGAGAGAAGTTATTGGTTTACAATACTTACCAGATGTATCGCCATGATAAACTGGCAGATATGAAAGCAGACCATCTCATTGCAAGGGAAACTGGCTTTATACTTGGCGTAAAAATGGTGAGGGGTGCTTACATGGAAAAAGAGCGAAAACGAGCAGAAGAAATGGATTATCCGTCGCCAATACAATTAGATAAAAAGGCTACTGATTTAGATTACAATAATTCTTTGGTGTATTGTGTAGAAAATATGGAACAACTTGGTTTTGTTTCTGGTACACATAATGAAGAAAGCTGTAAGGTCCTTGCCCAACTTTTAGACGATCATCAAATTCCGCACAATCATCCTCATGTTTATTTTGCACAATTATTGGGTATGAGTGATAATTTAAGCTTTAACCTTTCTGATTCAGCTTATAATGTGGCTAAATATGTGCCATACGGTCCCGTTAAGGCAGTGTTGCCTTATTTATTTAGGAGAGCGCAAGAAAACACTTCTATTGCCGGACAAACCAGCAGGGAGCTTAATTTAATTGAAAAAGAGAAAGCCCGCAGAAAGCATTAAGGAAAACATTGTAAAAAAAGGGCATCACGAATAATTCATGATGCCCTTTTTTTGATTAACCTATTTTTAACTGTGTTGCAAAGGCATGGCTTGTTCTACATCAACACCAAGTCCTTTGGCTACCGACATACCTAGCTGAATATCTGCTCTAAAGAAATGACAAAGTTGAAGGTTGATTATCTGTAATCTTTTAGGGCCATTAATTCCACTCATTGCACCAACAATATTGTTAACTAAATGAATACGGTCTTCTGGGCTCAGGGCTTTCCTGTAAAGATCACCTGCCTGGGTATAATGATCGTTATCACCGGGACCTTCATTTCTATCGTACCAGTCTGCCACATTAGATTCTAATTCCCAGGCTGGTTCTTTATAACTTGGATCGGGCAATACATCACCATAACTATTTGGAAAATAATTTGGATCACTATTCCCATTGTCATCAACGCGCATTTGACCATCTCGGTGATAATTGTTGACCATAAAAGGACAAGCATTGACAGGGATTTGTTGAAAATTAACACCCAAACGATGTCTTTGTGCATCTGCATAAGATAGAATACGACCTTGAAGCATTTTATCTGGAGAAAAACCTACCCCATCAATTAAATTCGAAGGAGCAAAGGCTGCCTGTTCAACTTGAGCGAAGTAATTATTTGGGATCTGGTTAAGTTCCAGTTCACCAACTTCAATTAAAGGAAATTCTCCCTGTGGCCATATCTTGGTTAAGTCGAAAGGATTCCACCTAAAGGTTTTAGCTTCTTCTTCAGTCATTACCTGGATTTTTAAAGTCCACTTAGGGAATTCGCCTCTGTCGATGGCTTCCACAAGATCTCTTTGAGAGTGGTCCATATCAGCGTTACGCATTTCGTTTGCTTCTGGCCCGGTCATGTTTTTAATCCCCTGCTGGGTTTTAAAATGGAATTTAACCCATACTCTTTGGTTTTCGTGATCAATGAAAGAGTAGGTATGGCTACCGAAACCATCCATGTGGCGGTAGGAATAAGGAGTACCTCTGTCGGTCATTAAAATCATTACCTGATGCAAACTTTCCGGGTTTAAGGACCAGAAGTCCCACATCATGTTTGCGCTTTTCAGATTAGTTCTCGGATCACGCTTTTGGGTATGGATAAAATCACTAAACTTTTTAGGGTCTTTGACGAAGAACACGGGTGTATTGTTTCCTACAAGATCCCAGTTACCATCTTCGGTGTAAAATTTAATTGCAAAACCACGCGGATCTCTTTCTGAATCGGCACTACCTTTTTCGCCCCCAACGGTGGAGAACCTTAAGAACACTTTGCAGGCATTGCCAATTTTAGAAAATATTTTAGCCTTGGTATATTTTGTAATGTCGTGAGTTACTTTGAAAGTTCCATAGGCACCTGTGCCTTTGGCATGAACCACACGTTCTGGAATACGTTCCCGATTGAAGTGTGCCATTTTTTCGTGTAACACAAAGTCCTGCAAAAGTAGGGGACCCCTGCTGCCAACAGATTGTGTGTTTTCATGTTCAGCATAAGGCCTGCCTGAAGCAGTCGTTAATTTCCGGGTTGGTTTATTGTCGTCTTCCATAATGATCTGATTATTTATTTCTATAAAATTACATAATAGGAGGAGTTTAATAAAACTGTTATTTTCTATAAGCAGATAGATAAATTCTATTAGTCCTTTTCATTTAAATTGAAGGCTTGTTTACCCGAAAGAAGGTCCCAGAATAAAATAAAATCACTTGCCAGGCTAAAAAGAGGATATTTAAAAGTTGCTGGTTTGTTTCTTTCAAAAAAGTAATGGCCTACCCAGGCGAATCCATAACCGACAAAAGGTATGGCAATCAAAAACTGAAAGTTGTGAAAGAGCATCGCAGTAATAAAGAGCAATATAACCAATCCTGTGCCAATAAAATGAAGAATTCTGCTAGTTAAATTTCTGTGCTCGCTGAGGTAAAAGGGGTAAAACTCTTTTAAAGATTTAAATTTTTGTTCGGTCATGCTTATAAAATATGGTGCTTTATTAAAAATGCTTCTAGGTTTTTAGGATTTTCATCCATCAAAAGGGTGTTTAATCCTACTTTTTTTGCGCCTTCGAGGTGTTGTGGGCTGTCGTCTATGAACAGTGTTTCCTCTGGATTAATGTTATTTTCTCTCATCACCTGCTCGAATATTTCTACATTGGGTTTGCGCAGGAACAAGTGTTGTGAGAAATAGGCTCTTTCAAACAAGTGATCCATGCCATCCATGTGGTGTTCTTTTTTTAAATAATCCATGATGTAATCGTAATGGATCTCATTGCTGTTGCTCAGTAAGAATGTACGGTATTTTTCTTTAACTTTCAGGAGTAAATCGTGAATATTTGGTGGCACTCCTATTAATAAACTATTCCACGCGGCGTTGATTTCTTCGTCTGATAGGGTTTGATTTTTTGCTGCATTTCTAATTTCCGCTCTAAATTGATCGGGAGTGATGCTGGCCGTCTCCAAATCATTAAATATATTATTGTGTTTTTTATGAGAGAAAAAGTCCTGAATGTCTGTTATACCAAGTTGGTGTAAAGCGTCTTGTGCTTTTTTAAAGTCTATTTCGAAGATGACATTACCGTAGTCAAAAATAAGATTTTTAATTTTTTTCATTAAAAGTGTTTTAAAATTCGATGTAAATATGTAACATTGCAATCGCAAAATCAAACAGATTTTTCGGGGCCTATAGCTCAGTTGGTTAGAGTAGAAGACTCATAATCTTTTGGTCGCTGGTTCGAGCCCAGCTGGGCCCACAAAATCAAAAACCGCCTCAAAAGTAATTTTGATGCGGTTTTATTCGTTTTTTTGAGCCGATTTCTGTCTGCGAAACTCCCATTTGCAGTCGTCTTTTGGGCTCGATTTACATAATTTTTCGTTAAACTTTACGCAAAATCGTAACAAATAGGTAACGGAGATTTTGCGTGCTAAAAGAAAAATTATGGCAACCGTAAGCGCAAAGGTTTATGAACACCACAAAAAAGCAGATGGCACCTACAACGTAAAAATTTATGTCCATCACAAAGACCAGAGAAAGTCTTTTGACACCGATCATTATCTCGTCAAAAAGCAATTAACAGCTAAATTCAATATCAATGATATATTTATCGCCGATCTGGTTGATGAAGATCTAAGAGACTACCGGAAAGTAATCAGCGAACTGAGTTAAAAGCTGGACTTCTTTTCTGCAGAATCACTTAGGGATTATCTGCGGGATAAGGATAGCGACATTGATTTTTTTAAATTCAGCAAAACCTATATTGAGCAGCTGAGAAAGGAAAAACGTAACGGAACAGCCGATAACCATCGTACGGTGCTGAATAGCTTGATTGATTATTTCAAACGAGATGGTGTATCAATCAATGAGATTAACTCTAATATGCTGGTTAGCTATGAACGGTTTCTGAGGACCGAACGAACCATGATCCGTTTAAACCAGGACGAAAAAGAAGTTAAGACCATTAAAAAAGGACTATCAGACAGCGGACTTCACAACCACATGCGTGATTTACGCACAATGTTTAATGCTGCCTGCAATCTTCATAATAATGAAGACTTGGGCGTCTATAAGATCAAACACTACTCGTTTAAAAAATACAAGGTTGGCTCTCCCCAATTAAAAAAAAAGAAATAATACCATTGAGCAAGTCCGTATTATAAGGGATTGCGAAACCGAACCAGGTAGCCGTGCAGAGCTGGCTAAAGAGCTTTATATGCTTTCGTTCTATTTATGCGGGATGAACGCAGTCGATTTCTATCAACTAACCCGAAAAGGTATTAGGAATGGCCATATTGATTACAACCGATCCAAAACAGAAGGAAGGAGAAAAGATAATGCATTTATCAGTATCAAGATCATTGAAGAAGCTAGACCATTATTAGAAAAATATATAGAAAAGTTATCTGCCCGTTATTCTGCTTACGATGGACTGGATACCGCATTGAGTATGGGCATGAAGCAGCTACGTAAATTAACTAATATTCCCGATATCACATTTTACTGGGCCCGACACACCTTTGCTACCATTGCACGTAACTCCTGCCGCATGAGCAAGGATGATGTGGCTTTGGCATTAAACCATGTGGATGACGAACACCGCACAACGGACATCTACATTGCTAATGAATGGGGTATTGTTGATGAAGTACAACTAAAAGTACTGACAATATTAAGAAAGCTGGATAAAAAAATGTTGATCAAATTAAAAGAACGAATCACAAGAGCAGCTTAAAATCCAATTTCTGCAAGAGTTGAACTTTTAGCTCCTGCAGGATTATTCTGTCAATTAAAAATCTTAAATTTAAAATAACATGAAAAATTTAATTTAATTTTTCCTAACCTGCATTATCGGAACTGGGGCATTCCTGACTGGTACTACAATGGAAAATCCACTTCCTGCGTTCATTGTAGCTTTTGGAGTTTGGATTCTGTTTCTTTATCGAATCAGCAAGCGATAGTTATGGACTTTAAATTAGTGGCTTAATATTATTACATCCAATAATTCTATCACTATTTTTTATTCTTAATATATTCGTTTACCTTTAAAGTGCATTTCTCGCATACTCCGTACACTATAAAATTTACATTATGTGGAACATAGTTCACTGGCATAACTAAGTGAGGAATTTGCAGGGCTTCTAAACAATACATATTCAAACATGTAGTACAATTGAAATGAACGTGCTCATCATTGTGCGTATCTTCGCTACAGGATGAACTACACAATGCGTAATTCGCTGTGCCGTTAAGATCCAAAACTTTGTGAATGATTCCCTTTTCATCAAATTTAGTCAGAGTCCTATATAAAGTCACCCTATCAATTTCTCCCCCTATTAAGTTTTCAAGTTCTGGTTGAGAAATAGCACTTTCACGAGACCTTAAAATAGAAAGAACTTTCAGTCGTGGTTCCGTCTTACTCAATTTATACTTTCCTAGCAGTTCTGCCAACTCATTATCCATAGAACAAAATTAACGATTTATAGCATAAATAGGTGAAAATATTGTATTTGTCTTAAGTGACGAACAATCCAATGACCTTTTGATTAAAATATCAACAAAAATAGTAAATTGCAACTATGTTGCAATTTTTAAAGAATCCTCATAAATTCCCCTTTTTTAAGCAGTTAGACGCCATGGATTGCGGTCCAACCTGTCTAAAAATCATTTCAAAATATTACGGTAAAAATTTTTCCTTAAATCAGTTGCGTCGTTATTGCTTTATTAATAAACAGGGTGTCAGTTTTGCGGGGCTAAAAGAAGCCTCCGAAAAGCTTGGGTTCAAAGCGTTACCAGTTGAGTTGACTTTCGATGTATTAAAGGATAAGATTAACCTTCCGTGTATTTTGCATTGGCATAAAAGACACTTCGTTGTGATTTATCGAATAAACGGGGATAGAATCTATGTCGCAGACCCTGCAATTGGAAAGACAAGATACACAAAGGCAGAGTTTCTGAAATATTGGGAACTTACTTCCAGCTCATCAAAAGGAAGAGCAATTCTTTTAGAAACGACCGCCGCTTTTTTTGACCAGCACGAGTTTAAAGAGCCGAAAGAAAATCTTCTGATATTGTTAAAATTCGTTTTTCCATATAGAAGAAATTTATTAACGGTAGTTATCACGTTACTGATTGGAAGTTTACTTACGCTTTTACTCCCATTCCTTACCCAGAGCATTGTTGATAGGGGGATAAGTACAAAAGACCTATCGTTTCTTAAAATCATCGTGTCAGCACAGTTAGCATTGGTTGTTGGAAGAATCTTAATGGATCTGATTAGGGCAAGGATTTTGTTTCATCTGGGAACAAGGGTTAGCATAAAGGCGTTGTCAGATTTTCTGGGAAAACTGGTACGCCTGCCTATACCATTTTTTGGTACCAGAAGCCTTGGAGATAATATGCAGCGGATGCAGGATAATCAAAAAATAGAGCTCTTTCTTACAAGTTCTTTAGTGAATATGTTGCTTTCGGTTATCAGTATTCTGGTATTTGGAACAGTGTTGGCTTATTATAGCATATCTGTTTTTTTTGTTTTTTTGCTTGGAAGCATGTTCATGTTGTTATGGACTTTTTTCCATGCTGGTGAAAGAAAAATCCTTGATTACAAAACTTTCGTACACTCATCTGAAAGCCAATCTCAACTGATGGAGACGATTTCCGCAATTCAGGAAATTAAGCTTACCGATTGCGCAGAACAAAAAATCGGGCAATTTGAGCGTTTACAGGAAAACACTTATAAAATTAGGTTAGCTAGCTTAAAATTGGATCAACGGCTGCAAACTGGGAACCAGGTGCTTAATGAACTAAAAAACATCATTATTATTTACTTGGCAGCTTCCAAAGTGATTTCAGGAGAACTTACTCTAGGAATGATGCTATCTATATCCTACATATCCGGCCAGTTAAACTCCCCTATTTTGCAATTCTCTGAGTTCATACGAACCGCGCAAAATGCCATGTTTAGCCTGAAAAGGATGAACGAAGTATACGCTGAACCTGAAGAAGATGCAGAGGTAGAAAAACGGGAGAACTTCAGCCCAAGTCTGGCTTCCATAAAGCTTCACAAAATCTCCTTTCAATATGGAGATTCAGGATCACCCTTCATATTTAAGGATCTTTCTTTGGAAATCCCAGCAGGAAAGACAACTGCAATAGTGGGAATGAGCGGAAGCGGAAAGACGACTTTGATTAAATTGTTATTGAAATTTTATCACCCCGGAAAAGGCAACGTGTATTTGGGAGATGAAAATTTCAACCAAATACATGCCAACCAATGGCGAAAAATATGTGGCGTAGTAATGCAGGATGGACATGTTTTTGCCGATACCATCTCAAACAATATAACTATAGGAAATAAGATAATAGACTACGATAGGCTGAAATATGCAACTGAAATGGCCAACATTTCATCCTTTATCGATGAGCTACCTTTTGGCTTTGAAACAGTCGTAGGTAAAGATGGTCACGGAATGAGTGAAGGACAGATTCAACGATTATTGATTGCACGCCTGATCTACCGAAACCCCCAATATATCTTTCTAGACGAGGCCACTAATTCCCTAGATGCAAACAACGAAAAAGTAATCATTGAAAATCTACAGCATTTTTTCAAGGGTAAAACCGTTTTGGTTGTGGCCCACAGATTAAGCACTGTCAAAAATGCTGACCAAATAGTTGTATTGAATAAGGGCGTAATCCTTGAAAAAGGCAATCATCAAGAACTGATAATGAAAAAAGCGGCCTATTATAATTTGATCCGCAACCAGCTTGAATTAGGAAAATAAGCACCAATAATTTATGAGAAATCCTGTTAATAGGGAAATTAGAATATTCCCACATGTTTTTATTCGTTACGCTGCTGGCCACCATGAAGCCCTGGAACAATTTTGCTGGGCTGAAATGGAAGGTCTTTACAATAACTATAACGAATTATGTTCTGAATTAGATCTTCTTAAAGAACTCATCTGCGAATATTTGTATGAAGCAATTCAAATCGCGGTCAATATTGAGGAAAAAAAAGAGCTGTTGAATCTTAAGCGTGACATATTCAATTTACGGAATATATCAGATCGCGATTGGCAGAAATTTTTAGAAAGCTTGCCACCTGAAAAGAAGTTAAACTTCAGCCGCTTCATGGAACTAAAAACTGATCGAACATATCTAAACGGTGTATGGGAAAATGCTTATCAAAAACAAATAACTTTTCATCGAACATTATTACAGATTATGTCGAGCAGGGAGCTTTTGCGAAAAGGTATCATGTTATCCAGCAGCATATTGTCTGAACAGCTAAAATCTTTCATATCTACCCCTGCTACAGCATTTAGGACCAGAGAACTAAGGCAGGAATTTAGTTTATTAAGATACATTACCCGGATGCACTTTAAAACTTCCCCCTTTAGTACGTTTACATGTTTGGGACTCGGCGAAGTCTCTACCATAACATCTGTTGTCCATATCCCCGTTCTGTCAGATGATCTAGTGATCAGTAAGGTTAGATTGAACAACGAAATTTTTAACTACCTCAAAACATTGATTACTTTGAGTCCCGACATTAATGAACTGTTGTGCATTCGTTTGAATCCGACCATTCAGGTTGAGGGTGACAATATCAGGTTACTGGTGAATTTCCATAATCTGGAATCTTTCCAGACATTAAAAAGTTCGGAGGTGCTGAAAACTATTTTGGATAAAGAATTTAATGGAAAATTCTTAACGCTTAAGGATTGGATCACAAAATTGGAAGAAGAGGTGGAGAGCAGCTATGCCGAAATAAAAGCCTATCTATTGAAGCTTATTGATATTGGCCTGCTTGAATTTGATTTACAAACCTCGGGAATAGACCCAGATTGGGATCTAAGTTTAGTCAACTATCTGAAGAGTATCAACAGTCAATCAGATCTGATAAAAGAAACTATTTCAGTTATTGGTAAACAGAGGAATTATTGTCAGATATATGCCAATTTGAATATTGAAAAAAGGGGCCAGATTCTTTCATTAATGCATGCTGAGACGAGCGCTTTATTTGAAAAATTTAGGAAAAGCATTGGTTTTTCTGAAAAAGAGATTGAGAAATACAAACAGCAGTACGCCAATTCGTTTGTTGACGGCAGCTTTAAAAAGAAGCCCTTTCTGCTATCTAACCTGACACCAGAAAAGCAAATCTATGAGGACAGTTATGTTAATGTCTGCGGTGGAATAGACGAGACTGAATTAAAAAAAATCTTAATGGATGTGGATGAACTTTGCGGGATGTTACAGCCATTGGATGCGATAACGGTAGAAAGAAACAGGATTCTTGAATTTTTCCTGAGCAACTATGGAAAGGAGGAGAGAGCAGATGTGTTGGACTTTTACCAAAACTACTATTTACTACTTAAAAAAACCCAAAATAATTTAAAAGAAGAAAAGGAAGGTCTGGATACGGACAATCACGACATTCACTATAACCAGATTTACGAAAATTGGGTAGCCCACTTAAAAGAACTCATAAGGCCGATACTGAATCCTCAAAGTAAGGAAATTACACTGACTTTGGATATGGTAAATAGCATCATTCAACATTTTCCAACAGATGAAACCAATCAGGTTTTATCCAGAGGGATGTTCGCTCAGGGACTTGTTAAAGATGGCGAGCTCATGGTGGTAACCAACCACATCTTCCAGGGTTCGGGGAGAGCGGGCGGGCGATTTCTTCATCTTTTTGATCCAAAAGTGACAGCAGATTTGCGAGATTATAATAAATCAATGTCATCTGATAGCATCTTGATGGAACTGACCGATGGATCTTATTTTAACGCCAATTCGCACCCCCCGTTATTAACGCATGAGATAAAAATCCCTGACGGTCACAACGCGTTACCTTTGGAATCACAGATTGAGGTTAAGGATATTCAAATCTGTTATGATAGGATTATCAACAAACTTTTTCTAAGACATCGTCTGACCGGCAAAAGAATTCTTCCTTTCGATCTTTGTTTACAATCACTTGCCCAGCGTTCGAAATTATATCAGCTTCTCGCCAACTTCTCTCCCGATCAGGCGGTAAGCTTTACTCCTATCCAAAGAGCGGTAAGAGAAATTTTATATAGCGATGTAACTGACAAAATTGAAATATATCATTTTCCGAGAATTGTTTTTAAGGATAATATAATTTTAAAAAGGCGGGGCTGGTCGGTGCTTTCATCTTCTGTGCCTATAAAAACAGAACAGCAAAGCGACGCGGATTATTTTCGAAGCATTAATCTATGGCGGAAAAAAAGTGATTTGCCAAACCAATTATTTTTATATCTACAATCCCGCTCAAATACCAAAGATAACAAAGGAGGGGATGACTATAAACCGCAGTACATCCGCTTTGATACACCCTTACTGATCATATTGTTCAATAAACTGCTTAAGAAAGCCGGGCAGTATATTTATTTTGAAGAAATGCTGCCAGATACCGAAGCGTTGGGCAAGCAGCCGGTAAACGAATTGTTGGTTCAATGGTATTACAAGAATGAGGCATAGAGATGAACGAATATGGGTTTCAGCGCATTTGTTTTATGCGCAGGACCGGAACAAGCTTCTAACAAAATGTATTGCTCCCTTTATTAGAGATATGATGATAGAGGACACTTTAGAAAACTATTTTTTCGTTCGCTATAGTGAATCAGGTCCACATATAAGGTTAAGATTAGCAACCAGTCCAGTTAACGAGGATCATTACAGAGAAGAACTGATGAAAAGATTCCAAGATTTTTCTAAACTTCATCCCTCAAAAATAGAAAGGATTACACCTGTTGATGAGCATTCTTTAGCGGATAATTCTCTTCACTTCGTGGCCTATATTCCAGAGTTAGCAAGATATGGCGATGAAAAAACCATAGGTTTTGCAGAAGCACAATTTGCTTCAAGTTCTAAAGCTGTACTGAAGACCCTAATGAAGGCCGCACCAAATTGGAATACAGCTTCGGAATTGATATTAGCACTTAAAATGCACTTGGCTTTCTTTAGTTCACTAGGTTTTGACATTCAGAGTATTATAAAAATCTGTAAATATTTTGTTGATCAATGGCTCCCCAAATTGTACGATCCAACTAAACTGATTCATCATGAACGGCATCAATTGCTATCAAAATTTGAAGATAGGTTCAAAGCCTACCAAGACGAAATTTTACCTGCGATCTGTGATTACCATTATGGGATTTTAAATGACGGTTATCTCAAAGATCCTTTAATGAACGATTATTATTTGGAAGGGAAGCAAATGATGCTATCCTACGAAAGTGCGAACTTTAATCTTTCAAACGAGCCTGAAATCGTTACCAGCTTTATTCACATGACACACAACAGGATTGGGATTGTTAATTATGATGAAGCCTATATAATTTATTTGCTTTATAGGTGCCTTGAAAGTATCAAATTTTTATGAAAGATATCAAACAACTTGTCGACAAGGAAACCTTGTGGATAGCGGAAGAACTTATCAGGTCATCTATAGAGGATGAATTTGGTGTCCATTGGAAAACATTGCATAGGCAGCCATATGGAAAACTTTACGAACAGTCTAATGAACAAATTTATAATGGAACCGCTGGAATATGCCTTTTCTTTATCTCGTTTTATAATTATTCGAAAAATAATAAATATTTAGAAATTGCCGAAAAAGGAACACTGTGGTGTAAGCATTATATTGCCAACAATGCAAAGCCCTATTATACATTTTATACTGGTGCTGTCGGAATAATCTATTTGTATGTTAAACTCTATGAGTCGACCGGAGACCGCAACCATCTTGAAATAGCAGGCGATTTGTTAAAAACATTGGAACCTGGAATTATCAATGAGGTAAAATTGGATGACTTGTTGAGTGGCAATGCAGGGAATTTATTTGTAATAACATCCTTATATGTACATACAGATAACCCACAACAATATAAATTAATCAAACTGCTAATCAGCCGGCTAATTGCAAATGCAAGAATATCACAAAGCGGGCTAAAATGGGGCCATCTCAATAATGCACTTGACAGCTGTATTGGAATGTCGCATGGTGCATGTGGAATCGCCCATGTATTACTTGAAGTAGCGAAGACATTAAAATATCCACAACTCAACTGGTTAGCTGAAAAAGCATTGGCCTTTGAAGATCAATATTTCAGTTCCGTTGCCTCAACATGGGTAGATATGCGGATATATGATGATCATATATCCAGTGAGAATATTATTGAAGAAGGGTTATCTTTTTATCTCAAAAATTCAAAAGGAATTAATGCATGGGCACACGGCACAGCTGGACTAGGGTTAGCGAGATTAAATGCCTTTATGTTATTGAAAAAACAAAAATATAGCAGGAAAGGTAAACAGGCGGTGAATGTTGCTTTAGCAGATATGCGAGAATTAAAAAGCGTCTCAAACTTGACCATCAGTTCTGGAATGGGTTCGTGGATAGAGCTGTGTATCACTGCCGCTCGCATCTTTAAAAATTCCAAACTCACAATTCTGGCGAATACCTTTTTAGAAAAGGGCCTTTCTTTTAAAGCAAGTGCAGGTTATTATGGATCTGCCTGGTACGCCGACAAAGCAGATCCCGCTTTAATGGTCGGAACGGCTGGGATAGGTCAATTATATATACAAATCCTTCACGAAGGTGCAAATTCCATACTTCTGCCAAAAATAAAAGTTACTCGATCAAAATCTTTTGCAGGCAAGATTGCATTAGCGCAAATTAAACGCCGGATTTATCAAAAATATTTCAAACGTACCAGTTGGGTTCTGACCTCCTATAAACTTGATTATTCAAGTATTTTCAATGAAAATCAGAACAACGAACTTATTACTGATATTAGTGATGCATTTGAATCACTTATTAGTGGTTTGCCGAAAAAGCAAAGATGGAGGGCAGAGGATGTATTCAGGCTTGAAAAAGCAGCAGTAATGCTGGCAATAACTCCTGACTATAATATTTATAGAGAACAAAAGCATGATTTTTTTAAGAACCAAATAAGTGACTCTGAAAATTGGACAGACGAAGATTTGGATCATAAAGTATTTGTAAGGAGCCGACATGTCAAAATAGTCGAAAATAAATGGCTTTGGCCCTTAAATCAAAAAAACCAATATGTCAATAACAAAACAATGACTCCTGGTTTACATCCAGCTATTCTGAGATTAGAAATAGATCATTTGGCAGAGTTTTGGCCTAACAAATTCAGTGCAGAATTATTGAAGGTAATGGAGAAACCTTTGAATTTGTCTGATATAGTAGCAATATTAAAAAAGCAATTGGATCAGGAAGAAGGTTCTTTAAAAATTCTTGTAAGGCAACAAATAAAAATATTCGTCAAGCAATGGTTTGTAGAAGAAAAAAAATGAACGGACTGTCTTCAGCCCGCTCATTTTAGAAATTAAAATGCAAATTCATGCGCTTGGCTTGGGCACGTACATTCTTTCGGATGCTTCGGATCAGATGCTTCCGTGTGTGTCGGATGTGTTTCCACGCCCAATCCGCCTGCAATTCTTTGTGACAACTCTGAACCGATGCTAGTCACAAAACTTTCCACTTGCAGCTCATCTAATGACAGCTTACTTTTTGAATTTTTCATTTTTTAGATATGATTAATTATGCCTGTTAAAAATGGGGTTCGGCTTGTCCCATTTTGTTGCAACACCTAAAATTACCTAACATAAATTAAATTTGCAACTTAGTTGCAAATTTAATTTTATAACCTTGCTGATATTGATAGTCTGAAATTCAATGGCATACCTTCAGTATAATAGCCATTCCCTCCAAATATATCACCCGCCTGTATGTAGCGTTTGTTTGTTATATTATCTAAAAACAATCTGGATGTGATTCTACCTTTAGAATAAGCTACTGAGCCATCAAATTTTGTATAGTCCGGAATATAAACGTCTACAGTTGTAGTTGCCTTTTTAACAATTGAGGTCTGTCCTAAAGTAACGCTAAAACCAGGAAATACATCCGCTGGAAAGGCATAACGCACCCATGTGTTAATGACTTCTCTCGGAGAGGAAGCAAATTTCTGTCCAACCTTTATAGGATTTGTATCCTTGGTAATCTTCACATCTGTATAGGCATAATTTGCCGATACAGAAAAGCTCTGACTAATTGACCCAATAATATCGACCTCAATGCCCTTGCTTCTAACTTGACCAATTTGCTTACTAAACTTTGCATCATCGGGATCGGTAGTCACCATATTATTTCTTGAAATGTTAAAACCTGTAACAGAAGTTGAAAGTCGGCCATTTGCCCAATTTCTTTTGATACCAATTTCTTTATCATCTCCCCTAACTGGCTTGAAAAGATTCCCTTGCTTGTCCTGACCGCCTGTAGGTACAAAACTTTGGTCATAGAGGAAGAATGCAGCAGTATTTTTATCGATTAGATATGTTAGACCAGCTCTGGGCGTAAATGCTTTTTGTGTAAGTGGAACTTCTTTTGGTTTAAAAATAGTTGTACTTATCCTATCATTATGAGTATATCGGCCACCTAAGGTCACTATAAATTTTGTCCCAATGCTTATGGTGTTGTACAAATAAGCTGCATACCATTTATTGGTTGATCTGAATCCATTGAATGGATCCTGTTCACTCTCTAGATCTGCTCTGTTAAGCCCGTATTTAAGATTATTTCTATCTAGTAAAAAGGTTTTTAGACCGTAGGTCTGATAACTAGAATCTCTGGTGAAAAAATATTCACCACCTGCCATTAGGTGATGAGTGATATTTTTTCCAGTATTGAATTTACCATTTAAAAACAACTGTGTCGACATAACCTTATTTATATTGTAATTCCTGTACGACATCCGGTGAGCAATCCCATTTTTATCAAAGCCTACCGCGTTATAACCAGTTTCTTCAGCTAAGAATGACCAGGCATCAGAAGGTACTTCCGAGTAGGAAGATTGTGAAGTGATTCTCCAGTTGTCATTGATTTCGTGTTTAAATACAAAACGGGCATTTTGCGATTTGGAAGTTGAAGTTGGCAGACCCGGGTCCGCCTGATAATTTGCTCTTCTATCGTCCGTTAGCAATTGGTCTACCGGAAATACTTTTGTGAAAGTTGATCCTCCAACTCCATTCTGGTCGTTCAATATGTATTCTGCCATAATAGAGGTTCGTTTGCTAAAGTTGTATTGGATAACCGGAGCGATTACTACTTTGTTACTATTCATTTGTCTTACAGAATACTGTTGATAATTGTATGCAGCGTTGAAACGATAGGAAATTCCCTTTTCTTGAATGGGGGTTCCCAAATCAATACTTCCACGATAAAAATTATAACTACCAACTGTAACGGACGTATTTAGTATCGGAGCTACCCCAGGTGTTTTGGTGACCACATTAATGCGCCCACCAGCTTCTCCAGCTGACCCAAGAAACCCGGCAGGTCCCTTGATAAATTCAATACTTTCAATGACCGCCTCATCATCCTGCGACCGCCCGAAGCTGCCACTGGGCAGACCATTTCTAAAGATACCATTTTGTGCAAAGCCTCGAAGATACAGGTTGCTTGCTCCGTCAAAGATGTTATTGTTCAATCCGAAATAAACTCCGCTGGCATTACGTGCAGCATCTTTTAAAACAAACGCGCCCTGTTCTTTAAGTAGTGTAGATGATACGCTGATAATGTTCTGCGGAATACTTAATAAGGGTAAATCTAGTTTAAGAGTATTGGAAAGAGAATCATTCTTTATTTTACGCAACCGCTCAGTAACAATTACTTCTTGCAGCGTTTTAGAATTTTTGACACTATCCATTTTAACGGGATTAGTTGGCGTTTGAGCGAAAGCCTGAATGGATAAGGCAATTGCGCTAAATAGAATTAGGTATTTCTTTTTCATTTAATTGTTTTTATGAGTTATTTAATTTGTTTGTTTTTAAAAATTGCGAAAGCGATTAACACAATTGACAATATGGTCAAATGGAATATTCCCAATAAAATACTCTTGCTGTTGTAAGGGATTGCATCAGAACGATATATGGGAAAAGACAGATAGTCTTCTTGCCGAAATTGTTTGTCGTTAAATATAAAATGGTAGATCATTGCTTGCCATTTTTTATGAAATAGATAGCTCGACCGATCAAAATCCCTAAAAGCTTGTAAATCACTATGAGCGATCTGATTGAGCATCTGTTGGGTTGTTAAGGATGGTAGAAAGGCAGACAATTGGCTTAAAAGATGGCTACGGTATTTAATTTTATTATCGTACACATTGGATATTGGCAATAACCGTCTTTCCATTTCGTTATAATAGGCAACAAAACGACGTGGGCTGTATTGCATTGTATCAGCGAGATTCCCTGTTTTATAAAGTGGATGGTGTTTATAAAAATTTTCGATCAGGGTTTTAGGCTTGATGCCCCAGACATCTTCTTCTATTTTCCGCTGTTCGGATGCCATGTCTGCTTTAATACCTATTGGATAGGTCCCATTGACATAAAAATTTAAGATCGAAGGTAATAAGACCACTAAAAAAATCCAGCATCCGACCATATAAAACGCAGTAGTTGCCGAACTTTTCTGTAGCGAAATCAATAGATAACAAACAGCTGACCAAAACACCAAATAGCTGGTGGAAACAAGAAACCAGGTAAAAACCTCAAGATTATTTACTGGAATAGTTTTACCTGTCACATAAATGGCGTAGCAATTCAGCCCATAAGTCAGGGATAAGACGATCAAGACCTTAAATAATAGCTTATAGAAAATCAATTTCTGCGGATAGTTACTTTGGAGCATCAGTAATCGGTAAGTGCCTTGTTCTTTTTCCTGTGATAGTGTGTTGTAGCTCGATGCGATCATTAGCAGAGGAAGTAGGTTGACTATGATGAACGAGAGATCAAAATTTCCCATTGCCAAAACCTCAGGATTGGAGATCTCAGATGGATAAGCCTGTGTAAAACTTCTTTCAGAAGACACCTCTTTATAAAAAGGCAGCACATCCCGCTGACCAATTGCAAGTGCAGAAAAAGAATTTGGATTAAATATGGCTACCGGTTTAATGAGGTAGTTTACAGAGGAGGGCTTTGCTACATTATTATAGTCACGCTTGCCCTTAATGGTAGTAGTATCTGCATGAAACTTTTTTATGGACGATACGATTTGCGCCTTGTAAGTCTTCCGAAGGCTGTCAATAACGACTAACTGTTTCTTTAACACCTTATTGCCGTACTGTATACTATATATTCCGATCCCAACAAAGAAAAAGAGCATAATTATACTGAGCGGGTTTCTCAGCAGATTTTTCCATTCAAATAAAAAAATAGTTTTCATATCAGGGTGCAGTAAATTTTTTGACGCAGATTTCTATAAATAACACAGCCATTGTTAACCAGTAGGCAATCGAAAACAATAGCGCTTTTTGTCTGTTGAGTAGCAAGTTTAAATCAGGGCGTCTAAATTCAAAGTGCTTCATGTTTTTTAAGAAAGTCGTGCTGACCGTATACTTATAGGTTCCATAAGGCGATCCACTTTTTGCCAACTCCATATTTAACGTCCTGACAAAATCGTCTCGATATAATCCAGCCTGTTCATGAAAGCTCTGGTTCTGATACAAATCAGTACCGGAGAATGTCATAGATAATTGACTGATAGTAATGTAGGGCGTAACAAAAGCGGCCAGCCGGAACACAGCTTTCTGCGATTCCAGTTGCTTTACTATAGGTAGTGAACGTAAAAGATAGATCTTGCTGTTGTAATCCTCCCCGTCTTGCATCATCAGCCCATCTAGGTTAATTGGTAACTTGCTAATGCTATCTACCTTGTATTTATCTAAAACTCCAGCTTCAAACTTTTTTCGCCTTTCCTCATATGAACCATCATTGTCCATTCCATTATAAAAATCATGATCTACCAGCTTACTAAATTCATAGTAGGATTGTAGGGGGTATTCGGATGAGGCTATACTTGCTGTGATTTTTGGGGAGATAACGCAAAACCACATCCAGGCACCCAATAATACTAATAGTGAAGTGCCTGAGGATTTGCATACAAAAGATGTACAAACAGAGAAAACAGTAAAAATTAAGAAATACAGCAGATATGAAATGGCAAAAAGGCTCACATTAACATATGATTCTGAGCTAAATAAGCCCTTTATCAAAATGAAAGCAAGGCAAGGAAAAATGACAACCAGAATGATTGCATAGTTTCCCGCAATTTTCCCCCAGACCAATGCACGGAGAGATAGCCCCTGTGACAGTAGTATTTTAAATGTCCCGTCCTGCCGCTCTTTTGAAACTGAGGAGAACGATAGGAATATAATTACAAGTGGAACCAATAACTGAAATATGGATGCTACCGACAGTTCGCCAAAACGAATAACACCGTCCGAATCCTGAACGCTAGACAAACTCATTTCCGATTGTTTGTGTGCTTCTACCCTGTATGAAATGCCTGTATAGCTGTTAACCCCTGGGTCATATAAACTCAAAGCCGTCATTGGCTTGAATAGATACGTTCCAAAGTGGGCCGCCGAATGCGGATTTCGCTCTTTTTCTGCTAATTCATTTTTGAATAAGGTAGTTGCTTCTAAACGTTGGTTACTAGCAGTCTGAAAATTTTCGAGTCCGCCAATACAGGCAACTGCCAGCAATGACCAAATGATCAAACCCAATACGATAAATACGTGATTTGAAAAGGCAGCTTTTATTTCTTTTGCAGCTATAATTCTCCACATATTAAATTGTTTCTAGATATAATTTTTGGAGTTCACTTGCATTTATTTCAGATGCTAAAACTTCATGAACCAGTTTCCCCTGGCGCATTATGCCGATCTTAGTGCCTACGTCTACTGCGTTAAAAAGATCGTGTGTCGCCATAAGTATAATCTTTCCCTGCTTTCCAAGTCTTTTAACTAAGTCAGAAAATTCGTTAGTTGCTTTTGGATCTAGTCCAGATGTCGGCTCATCCATCAACAATACATCTGCATTCTTGGCAAGAGCAATGGCAATCCCAACTTTCTGGCGCATGCCTTTTGAATAGTTGCCAAGAGGTTTATAAAACGCATCAGACTGGAGACCGACCTGAATCAAGAATTCCTGAAGTTCTTTGGTGGAGTAGTTAAAGCCCGCTATTTTGCTAAAAAAATCAAGGTTTTCTAAACTGTTTAATTTTTCGTAAAGCATTACTACCTCAGGTATGTAAGCAAGAAATTTTTTAACATCAGGGTCGCCTGGTTTTACAACAAGTCCGTTAACTCTTGCCTCTCCTGACGTTGCTTCATCGAACCCAAGAAAAAGGTTAATGACTGTCGTTTTACCTGCCCCATTCTGGCCCAGTAGGCAATATATTTCACCAGGCTCTATCGTAAGATTTAAATTGTTTAGGGCAACATTGCCCTGATATTTTTTAGTAAGCCCGATCGCTTGTAACATTGTGTATAAGATTAAATTATTTGAACACCCGAATCATCTATATCAACTAAAAACAGTTCGTCATAGGACATACGTTAGCTGATAAATATTCGGTAATTTGGAATGATTGACATTTTCCAGTAATGGCACATAACGCGTAAAAAATTCGTTTCAACGGTCGGCACAAATTTTTAAAGAAGGGTCTAATTCCTAAATATCTAGGGATGTCAAACACTCATTTAAAATTGTAAGAAAATTAAGTATAGGATGCACACCGCGCATCTGCAGGGACGCTTGGATCGGGGGGCTGTTAGCTTTTGGAAAAAGAATTGTGAATGGTATGTAATTTATTATAGTTATAACCGAAGGTTTTTGCAGGTGGAATCCTACAGGTACAATAATTTCAACAAAATTGGAAGTTCTGTATTTTAACTCTTGATGGGCCAGATAGTCGCAAACAGCACATTTTACATGAAAAACTTTAAAGCTATTCGAGTAGGCCGGACTTGAGGAAACTTGTCCGGGATGATGATGTACTGCCTGAATAATAGGAATCGTCAAGAATGCGAACAGTAGGATGACTGCCGAAAATCGCATTTTTAACTTTAGACCTGTTTTACCCTTGCCTTTCATTATTGCATCAAAGTTGCAAATAATTTATTGAAATTATTGTAATATTTTTTCTACTCTGTTTAATACCCTTATTTGACTTTTCTGCCCACGTCATCATTAGTGATACTTCTTTGGTTTTTTTTAATATCGGATTTCAATGCACCGAAATTATATTTTAAGCTCAGCCCAAATGTCCGATAAATCTTCTGGCCTGATACGCGTTGTTCAAAGTCGGCTGTGATTATATTCGTTTTTACGTACCAGTATTTTTGATAAGGATTAACAACAGAAAAAGAGGCGGTTAATTTTTTCTTCAATAGATCTTTCGTTAAACGGAAACTATTATTGATTATAGCGTTTTTTCGTCCTTGTAGCATCGGACTTGCGCTGATAAAACTTACAAATGTTCCAAGTCTCCAGTTTGTATTGATTTTATAATTAAGGCTTGCATAAGCTGATCCCTGTAGACCATCGTTCTCATAAAGTTTTTTATTAAAACCCCCTTTCATCCAAATATAACCTAATGCACTATTTATACTTCCAGTGAAACTTTTTGAAAACGGATAGCTGATACTAAGGTTCATTCCCGCAGTTTTATTTTCACCAATATTTTCATAGGTAGTATATGAGCCCCCCTCTAGCAAAGAGGTAACCTGTTGAATGTTGTTATTGGCGAAAGAATAGCTTAAAGCTATGTTGCAATTCCCTTTACCGAAAATATTGTAGGCAAGTTCAAAATTATGATTAAGCACCGGTTCCAACTCAGGATTTCCGGCAGTTATAAATTGCGGATCAGATTTGTCTATGAATGGGTTAAGCTGGTAAATTCCTGGTCTCGAAATCCGTTGTGAATAACCTAAGTTTATAGCACCTTGGTTAAGCTTTCGCTGAATAGAAATAACAGGTATATAATTTGTATAACTTTCTTTTAGAAAAGATTTTTGCGTAATGAAGTCGGCATTTATTCGAGTATTTTCTAATCTAAAGCCTGCCTTTATCTCAATTTTTTTTAATTTTAAATGCCACGAGTTGTATAAGCTATAGACGCTCTGCCGGTAATCGAAAGAATTATTCATTAAGCCATCTGCTGAATATGCATTTAAAGCTTTATTGTAAATTTCCGTACCGAAATCACTGAAATTATTCCTTAAAATAACCTTTGCTCCAACCTCTATTGTAAATATTTTTGCCGGATGAACATAATCTACTTGCATGGTTTGCTCGCGAGTTCCATTTGAATTGGCCTGCCGATAACTGTTTTGTTCATAGTTGTATCGATTAGTGATCTGTACTTCATCACTTTGACGGTTGGGAAAATCTTGGAACTGATATGAAAAGGTAAGCAACTGATTTTTTTTCCGTTTAAAGTCAAGTTGATAGTTTATATTCAAATCAACCCCAGTTTCTCGTTGCGGATTGATATTTAGCAAATCATAGCTTTGTAGCAGTTCATTTTGATCATTATATTTTCTTGATATTTGGGTAGTTTGGTCGTCATACCTGCTTTGAAAAAGGCTGCCTGATGCGGTAATGAGACTAAGGCTATCAATCTCAAAACTGATCTCTAAATTTTCAGAGCTATAAGCTCCCACATATGAATATGTTCCTTCTTGTAGTAGGCGGGTAAACGTTGGTAAAAAGACATTTCTCGAACTTTCCGTTTCTAAGTAACGCTTAAAGTCCTGATATACGTAAGCTCTCGAAGTTATCCCAAATTTACCTTTCTTTCTTGTTAAGGTAGCATTTTCCCCCATTCCCACCATATCATTGTAACTCACGCCAATTGAACCGTTGTATCCATCGACAAGCCTTTTGTTCGTCACAATATTAATGATTCCCGCTAACCCTTCAGCATCGTATTTTGCGGGAGGTGTTGTAATGACTTCAATTTTTTGGACAGAGTTGGCAGGCATAGCCTTTAAAGCCTCTGTTGGGTTATGGGCAACTAATGCAGATGGACGCCCGTTTATAAACATTTTATAGTTTCCACGTCCCTTTAACAAGATGTTCTCGTCTCCATCTAAAGAGAGCATAGGAACCAATGGGTGTTGCGTTAAAACCGGAGGACATCAGTCCTTTGTTAGTTGGCGAGTCAATACCCATACTTAATCTTTCTTCCTCATCAGGAAAAAACTTTGACCTGAATAAATCTGTGGCTGAAAAACCTACGATTCTTGTTTTCTATCGTGGGGGATGGTACCCGTATTGTTCAAATCAACTTGCTGGTTTACAGGAAATTGAGAAATACTTTGCAGGAATGGGTTACCAAGTTATAGCGATAAGCACAGATAGCCCTGAAAACCTGAATAAATCGATGGATAAACAAAAACTATCATATACCCTTTTATCCGATGCGGACCTGAGTGCCTCCAAAAAATTCGGTATTGCCTTTAAAAGCCCGAAAAGTTATGATAAGTTCCTCCCTGAAACCTCGGGCGGAAAAAACGTAGACAAGCTTTTACCGGTTCCTTCTGTTTTTATCCTTAATATAAAGGGCAACATACTCTTTGAATACATCAACCCTAATATTACCCAGAGACTGAGCGCTTCTTTGCTTAAAGCAGCCGCGATGTCCCTGCGTGATGAAATATAAATTCTCATGCACGGGTTCAGTTTTATACTGAATCCGTTTTTTAATTTGAGCCGCTGGCAAATTGCATACCCTAAATAAATGGAGTGCCGTTTACCTGGAAGAAAAACTGATTAATTCTGTTAAAATACCATGAAAAATCCAACCTATTGTACCGCTTTATTTGGCCTGTTTTTATTGCTGAGCTCATTTACAGATTGTGGATCTGTTCCATTAACAACAAAGTCAGCGCTGAAAAAAAAGACAAACAGATCAACTTTATTGAAAATTCCTGGGGACTGGCTTTAAAAAAAGCTAAAGCCGAGCACAAATATATTTTTGTCGACGCTTATACAGTGTGGTGCGGCCCTTGTAAGCTTTTGAAGACTACAACTTTTAAGGATAAGCAGGTTGCAGATTTTTTTAATACAAGTTTTGTAAACCTTTCTATCGATATGGAAAAAGGAGAAGGCATCAAGCTGGCGGAAAAATGGGGTGTCGATGCATATCCAACACTTTTAGTTTTAGATCCTAATGGAGATGTAGTGCTTATTAATGTAGGCTATATCAAAGCGGAAGAACTGTTAGAAATAGGTCACAAAGTATCGATCAAAAGTAAACTTTAGTCAAAGTGCAGGACAAAATAAATGATAATACGTACCCAGGCTTTAGTCAACCAGCTCAAAATCTGTCAAAATTTATCGCAGCTGGGGATATTTTCACCCTAATGTTAAAGGATGGCACCATTGTTCATTATACGGCGTCACATAAAGAAAAATTCACAAAATTGCTAATAGATCATGATATATGTGATATCAAATCGGCAAGACCTTATTTGATGTGACATTAATGTTCTCATGTAGTTCTTTTTATGCAAAGAAAAGCATTAGTCGAATCATCTGGAATATGTACTTAATAGGCCGCTTACGAACCAGCAGTAATTTTATTGTTTATCAGATCTGTTTCTTCACGAAATTTTTGTAAAGTCGTAAGGTTGTCTTTTGCATAAGCCGGAAATGATTCCGGTTTAATTTTTTTTACGCTCATGGCTCTGATTACTCTTTCGCGATGCTGCATTCCCCAGGACGCCATTTCATTGATGATCGGCTTAAGCGAATAACCATACTCTGTTAACTCGTATTCAACGGTCACCGGTTTGGTGTTCAATACCGTACGCTTTACCAGGCCATTCAACTCTAAATCCTGCAATTCTTTGGAGAGCATTTTTGCTGCAATACCATCTATGCTTCCTATTAACTCCATGAAGCGTTTTTTACCAAAGCTTAGTGAGCCAATTAGCCTTATCTTCCATTTCCCGCTTAATACATCCATCGTATCGCGGATCGCCAAATGATGCGCGGAACAGGCGTTCATATCCAAGAGTTCTTTATCCATTTTAATAACAGTTTCTATGAGGAAACCAGTTTCCACAAGTAAACCCATTACAAAGATAAACCATGTCCACTATATATTTGCCAATGAATTTTAAGAATAAATACAAATGGATCATATTGTAAAATTTTCTCCGGTTGTTTCTGTGAGCCCGATTACCTTAGAAGCTCCTGGCCGCGACTATCCACTGCAGGTGCGGGCCTCAGTGCCTGCTTATGGTGAACAACTACCTGTAATTATTTTTTCACATGGTTTTGGCTCTTCTATGGATGCATACGCTCCCCTCGTCAATTATTGGACCGCTCATGGCTTCGTTGTTATTCAGCCTACTTTTCTCGATTCTCGAACAATCAACCCGGGCCCCAAGGCCGAACATAGTGAGGCCATCCAGGCATACTTGCAAGATCCGCGAAAACCGATGATGTGGCGCTATCGTGTTGAAGATGTTAAGCGGGTGCTTGACCAGCTTGATTTTATAGAAAATTCTGTTCTTGGTCTAAAAGGACGCTTGGACCAAAGCCGGATTGCAGCAACAGGCCATTCGTTCGGAGCTCAAACCACCGCTACGTTATTAGGCACGAGAGTGATCAATGCCGATGGCAGTTTAAGTGAAGATATGCTCGATCCGAGGATAAAAGCAGGTGTACTTCTTAGTGCAGGCGGCCGCGGCGGTGAAGCGTTAAGTCCATTTGCCAATGAACATTTTCCGCATCTAAACCAAAGCTACGCTCAAATGAATACGCCAACGCTTGTTGTTGCCGGCGACCAGGACAAATCTCCATTGACGACCATGGGGCCTGAGTGGTTTACCGATGCCTATAAACTAAGTCCGGGGGCAAATAGCTTGGTTACCCTGATTGGGGGCGAGCATATGCTTGGCGGGATTTCAGGCTATTTGGTGACGGAAACAACTGATGAGAGTCGTGACCGGGTAGAAGCTGTACAACAACTTACCACAGCTTACTTGCGGTCTGTTCTTTATCATAGTGATCCGGCATGGTCGTCAGTTTGCTCTGACTTTCAGGAGAACCCTAATCCAATAGTTCAAATAACAAGTAAATAATTTTTCCCTCCTGATCATCGGATTCAGGAGGGATAGATGCTGTATATGCTGATAAAGTAAGGCTTTTAACGACAGGTTCTCCTATCAAATTATCGTTATCCGGCAAGAGGCACTGCTCGGCCGATTTCTTCGGTTACTAATGTCAAGTCTCTTGCTTCAAAAATAATCTGCTGGCGTTATATTGTTATCAAACAAACCCTCGATTAGACGCAGATCAGATAGAAAATGGTTCGAGAAGCGCCCATTTGGGGCCACAAACCCTTTTTTACATATTCGTAAAGAGGATTTATATTTTTTCAGACATTTTTCAGGGCTCTGAAAGTAGTTTAAAGGGCGTTTTTGGTTCGAGCCCAGTATGGGTTACAGCTTATCTTTAAGGTAAGCAATTCAGTCATTGGAAGCTACGATAATGTTCTGCTGGATAATGATCAGGGCCTCTGGAAGAGCTCCATTACTGATTTTCATGTTTTTTTTTGTTGAGTTTCTGCGCTTCTTCTAAAAGAAAAGTGGTATTGCCCTTTGGTTTTAGCTTATCACTTTTTAAGTAAACTGGAACCTTATAATCATGCCCTGTTTAAAAAATCTTGCAATTGCCACTTTTCCCTTTTCGATGTAGCCTATGGCTTTTGTGATGGCCAGCTCATCTTCCTCGAGGTAGGTGATGTGCAAAATTTTTGGTAAAAATCTCAGATTGCCAATTGAGAAAGAACTGATTATTTCTATTAAGCCCTAGATTATGACCAGAGAAGATGAAATAAACCGATTACTCGGGAACGGAACTCATGTGGTTATTTTGGGTGCTGGAGCAAGTATCGCATCAACAATCAAGGATCCCGAAAAAAATGGTAAACCGCTACCAGCGATGAATAATATTATTCAAGTTCTGAGGATAGAAGATATAGTATCGGGTTTACCTAAAGATTTGATAGAACTTTCATCAGATTTTGAAAAATTTTACAGCAAATTAGTTCTTAGACCGGAATTTGTAAGGGAACAACAATTAATTGAAAGGAAGATATATAAATATTTTAGTGAACTTGAACTTCCCGAAAAACCAACCATATACGACTATTTAATACTTTCATTACGTCCAAAAGATGTCATTGCTACTTTTAACTGGGATCCATTTCGTTATAAGCTTATTCGCGCTGTGGTAAGTTCACCCAAACACCATGTCTATTATTCCTCCATGGAACGGTTGCGTTAGGTTATGATAAAGTAGATAAAAGAACTGGGCCAGCGGGTTATTAGTCGAAAGCAACAACTGAGAATAAGAATTGTAGTCATCACGAAATGTTGGCCTATTTTAATTATTGGTCGTGATTTTCGTTTTGTGCTTTTCGCCCCATTGAGCCAAAGCAGTAATAATATCTTTTAACGATTGACTGTACGCTGTAGGGAGATACTCTACTATTACAGGGGTTTGGTCCGCAAATACAGTTCTTTCAACCAAATGGTTTACCTCTAATTTCTTCAATTCACTTGACAGCATTTTTGCGGAGATACCTTTTACGGCACGTTGTACTTCGTTGAATCTGGTATGTCCCCCTAAAATCGAAATCATAACCCGTATGGTCCACCTGCCTCCAAGAACGTATAAAGCGTCCTCTGTTGCTGATAGACGGTTTGTACATTGTACCGGTGAATACTCTAATTTATTCTTTGCCATTATTCTTCTTTTTGCCTACTAACCAAAAGGTTACTACTTACATTTAGGTAACTACTGTATTTTAGTTAGTAAATATACATAATTTTGTAATGTCAACTTTTTAGAAATAAAAAAAATGAAAGCTACAAAAATCACATACTACGTTACAACAGGAATCACTTCTGCAATGATGGTATATATTGCGTTTGAGACCCTTACCAAACCTGAAGTCAAAGTATCAATGGCGCATTTAGGGTTTCCCGATTATTTCAGGATCGAATTGGGAATTACAAAACTTATCGGTGCAGTATTTCTTTGGTTACCTATTAGATTGTTAAAAGAGACAGCTTACATTGGGTTCGCAATTATGTTCGTATCGGCCTCGATCGCGCATTATGCCGTCGGCGATCCTACGGATAAGGTTATTATAGGAATTGTTTTTCTTGCAATTTTGATTGCTTCGTATGTAAGCCACAACAAACTTCAAAAAAAATAAAAATTATTGATAGCTATAATTTTTGACACATAATTAAAAAAATAGATAGATGATATTAGTAACAGGTGCTACCGGTCAATTTGGTTCAAAAGCAGTGGAACATTTATTAAAAAAAGGAGTAAATCCTACAGAAATTTCAGTTTTAGTCCGAGATTCTGACAAAGCAATTAGTTTAAAAGAAAAAGGAATACATATAAAGGAGGGTGATTATACCAACCAAGGTTCAATGTTAGAGGCATTTCGAGGAGTAGATAAATTATTGTTGGTGTCAAGCAACAATAGAGAAGACATTGAAAACCGCACGTTACATCACGTGAATGTAATAAAAGCGGCCAAGGAAGCAAAAGTCGATCACATTGTATATACCTCCTTTGTTAGAAAAGCAGGATATGAAAATTCAGCCATAGCAGATTTCCAAAATTCTCACGTTGAGTCTGAAAACTATCTAAAAGAAAGTGGTATTGAATACACCATACTTCAAAATGGTATTTATGCTGAAATGATACTCGCTTTTATTGGCGACAAAGTGGCCGAGACCGAAAATATTTTGTTTCCAGGAGGAGAAGGAAAAGCAAGCTGGGTAATTCGCGAAGAGTTGGCCGAAGCTGCTGCACACGTTTTAACCACAGAGGATCATAAAAATAAAACCTATTCGTTAACCAATACCGAATCGATTGGTTTTAATGTCATAGCCCAAGATATTTCTGAATTATTGAATAAAAAAGTCAAGTATACATCCCCAGATGCTAATGCGTTTAAAGCTATTATGGAAAAAGCGGGTGTACCGGATATGTACATTAGTATGTTTATGATGTGGGGTACAGCTATAGCACAACAAACAATGGACAAAGAAGATGATACCTTGTCCAATTTCTTAAATAGAAAACCAACTTCTGTAAGTCAATTTATCGCAAAGGTTTACAGTTAATCGCCAACATTCAATTCGAGGACTAGTATAATGAGCCAGGCTAATCTTAACAGATTGGCGAACGCAAATGGCAACAAATACTTATGGACCGAATAAGCTTAAAAAATCACGCTGTTCTATGAAAGAAAAATATATCGTTCCCACAAATACAAGGTTAGGGCACGTGCACCTAAAGGTGGCCGACCTTGATCGTTCTCTTGGTTTTTATAAAGATTTATTAGGCTTAGAGCTGACGTCAACCTATGGGAAACAGGCCGCTTTTTTATCGGCAGACGGTTATCACCATCATATAGGTCTCAATACTTGGCATAGCACTGGGTCGCCACCTGCGCCCATGAAGGGTGTCGGGCTTTATCACACTGCTATCCTTTATGCTACGAGGAAAGAACTTGCCAAAATCTATCTTCGAATAAAAATGGCAAAGTATCCGATGACCGGTGCAAATGACCACGGAGTTTCGGAAGCCCTTTATTTGAATAAAATGAACAAGTTATTTTTGAGGTTACGGAGGATGTTTCTGCATGATTTTTAGCAGATTAAGTATGCCCCAAATAAATTAGCATAATTATTGTCCCGGAATTTTATACTTCGGTCATTACTACGCCGGAAATTGCAGCCGAATATGGAAAAAGACTTCCTGGATGGGTTGAAGTGAAGGCTGTTCAAAATAGAGAATTACTTTATACATATGCAGATAGTATTGATATTGGAGAGGCAAGCGCAATGGCTCTTGCAAATGAAATTCATGGTGACTTAGTCATTTTAGATAATGCAGCTGCAAGAATATTTGCAGAAAAACTTCACCTTCAAATTACAGGAAGTGTAGGCGTTTTATTGAATGCTAAGAAAAAGGGCATTATAGCTTGGTCCTTATCTGGTTAAAATTCAACAAACCAATTTTAGAATATCTCCAAACTTAATCAGCCACATTCTAATTGCAGCTGGTGAGGAATAATTTAAACAAAAGGTTTGACGACATCAGCCTAGGTAGCGAGGTTTCAAGCAATTCCATTATTCTTTATATCGCATTTGTAGGAGATAGTTTTTAGAAACAACTAAAAATTATTATATGTGTTAGCTTTTAACACCAATATAGTATTCCTTTCTGGGTGCTAAGTATCAGGAATAGTATAACATTATCACGAAATTATGTAAATTTTCAAGAATTGCTAGATGTATCTTTCGTATTAAAATTAGATATTATTAACAATAATTTTATTTTTTTATAAACAAAATGAAATGTGAGACCACCATAAAATTAAAAGCAGTTTTTCTGCTGTTCGTGTTTTTATTAAACACGCTGGTTGGTTTTGCATGTGCTACAGGTTTGGAGGGAATTTCGGGTCATAAGCATCATGAAAATGAAGGTGAAATTCTAGCACCTAATCATTCTGAATCAATGGATCATGATTCAGACCATCATCACTTTGCAAAAGAGGATAAAGAAAATTGCTGCAAGGACGAGGTTGCAAAATTGGTAATGGCCGATAAAGTATTTGCTTCTGGGATTGGATTAAATATACAACCCTTAGTCTCTTATACAATTGTCACATCATTTTACCAATTTGATGTTTTGGGATCATTGGTATATATTTCAAAGCCTAAATATTTTGTCAGACACCACCATCCGCCAATACCAGACATACGGATAAACATTCAAAGTTTTCAGATATAAGAGTTTATTGTTTTCATATTTTTTGTATGAAGGGTGTTCCTTTATGCTTATTTTTTTTAAATACATTAAATCAAAACATCATGAAAAAGATATTTTTAGTAGTTGCACTAATTGCAATTGCATGGATCAAACCAGGTTTCGCTCAAAGCAGCCAAACACAATCGTTATTAACTTCTTACTACGACATCAAAAATGCATTTGTAAATTCGGATGCCAGTGAAGCGGCCGAAAAATCAACTGAATTTTCAAAGGTATTGAGTAGCATTGATATGAAATCGCTCACTAAAGTAGAAATGACTGCTTTTATGTCTTTTCAAGACAAGCTTTCTTTTGATGCTAATCGCATTTCAGAGAGTAAAGACATTGCTGAACAGCGCGAACACTTTGCGAATTTTTCAGCCAATCTTTTTAAACTTGCGAAAGTTGTAAAACTGACTAAAGAACCAGTTTATTATGACTACTGTCCAATGAAGAAAAGCTATTGGCTATCTGATAATGCCGCAATCAAAAATCCATATTTCGGAAAACAAATGTTAACCTGCGGCACTATAAAGGAAACTTTAAAGTAATCTGATTGTTAATTGTATGGCTACACTTTTAATATGCGTGTTTAGCTGTACAATTGACTTTTTGGTATCATCAAATAATCTTCTAATGGCCTAATTTAAATGTAACGTGAGGTTCCTTATAGAAGGTATTCAACTATTAATAAAATAGTTTAAATCAACGAAATACAATGAAAACATTAATTTATAGTCTGACCTTTTCTCTATTATTTTTAGCTGCTTGTACTGGTAGCACTAACAAAACCCAAAAAGTTGTAGAAAAGGACACTACCAAAACCAAAGATGCGGGCTCTAGCTCTTCAAATAAAAGCGCTTCAACAGCTGCATTATTAAGTTCCTACTTCAAATTAAAAAATGCTTTTACAACAGATAATGATAAGGATGCAGCAGCGGCAGGTAATGAAATGGTTGCTGCATTTGCCAATTTTGACAAAAAGTCTTTAACAGCGGACCAAATTAATACTTATGCAGATATACAGGATGATGGTAATGAACACGCAGAGCATATAGGTGCCAATGTAGGAAATATTAAGCATCAGCGTGAGCATTTTGATATGTTGAGCAAAGATATGTACGATCTTGTGAAATTACTTGGAGCAGGCCAACCCTTGTATGTGGATCATTGTCCAATGTACAACAACAATAAAGGAGCAATTTGGTTGAGTGAAGTAAAGGAAATTAAAAATCCTTATTTGGGACAGTCTATGCCAACTTGTGGTACTGTTCAGGAAGAGTTAAAATAGCAGCCATGAAGGGCATGAAAAAAATTCTTTTTGGGTTATTAGTAAATCTGATACTAATCCAATTTATACAGCCTCCCCGCAACAAAAGCGGACAAGCTATGCCAAAGGATATTTCTAAAACCATTTTTGTGCCGGTCGATGTACAAGTTATCCCGAAAAAAGCTTTAAACTTCCATACACGATCGGGCAAAGCAGAATTAAATTTTAACGAAATTGGTTCCTATAACCCACAGAGACAACGTAATAAATTACACTCCATAGAAATGCTGTTTTAATCGAGGATAGTTTAAATAGAAAGAATCTTTAACTAACTCATAAACACAAAAAGAAATGAAAAACATACTAACGGCCTTTTTATTCATCTTTTGTTCCTCGGTTTACGCCCAGGAGATGAAGATGCCTAAAAGCGAAAGTGTAAAGCCAGTCCAGACCATTTACACTTGTCCAATGCACCCTGAAATTCAGCTTGACAAGCCGGGTAACTGTCCTAAATGTGGGATGAAACTGATAAAGAAAAAACCTAAGTCCCCTCCTGCAAAGCATAATGAAATGCAGATGCCGATGAAAGATACCCCTAAAAAGAGGAAGAACATGGAGGAGACGAAAGGTCGTACAGTACGCTATGACCTATACATTGCGGATACAACGGTAACATTTGGAAAAAAATCAAAACGAGCAATAGCCGTAAACGGCCAAATTCCGATGCCTACCTTAACTTTTACGCAAGGTGACACAGCAGAGATATATGTCCACAATAATCTGGATGAAAAAACTTCTTTGCATTGGCATGGCCTGTTTTTACCAAACAAGATGGACGGTGTGCCCTTTCTTACACAAATGCCCATAAAACCACATAGTACCTATGTTTATAAGTTTCCTATTGTACAGCACGGAACGCATTGGTACCATAGCCACAGTATGTTTCAGGAACAAATTGGTATGTATGGGGCATTTATCATGAATAAGCGGGTAGAAGGGGACATCCCCACAATACCTATAGTACTTAGTGAATGGACAGACATGAAGCCGGAAGAGGTTCAGCGTAGCCTAAAGAATGCTAATGACTGGTTTGCCATCCAAAAAGGTACGACCCAAAGCTATGCCGAAGCAATTAGAACGGGGCATTTCAAAACCAAATTGACCAATGAATGGAAGCGTATGAATGCGATGGATGTGAGTGATGTTTACTATGACACATTTCTAATCAATGGAAAGAACCAACAATCACATCCACAATTTAAAGCTGGTGACAAAGTGAGATTGCGTATCGCAAATGGAGGTGCTTCTGATTATTTCTGGTTGACTTATTCAGGAGGTAAGATAACCGTGGTTGCAACTGATGGAAATGATGTAGAACCAGTGGAGGTAGACAGGTTGATTATTGCAGTATCTGAGACTTATGATGTGGTGGTGACTATTCCGGAAAATAAGAGCTACGAATTTTTGGTTACACCAGAAGACCGTACAAAATCGGCCTCTTTATGGCTGGGTAAGGGAGAAAAGGTGCCTGCTCAGAAATTGCCTAAGCTGAAATACTTTGCCGGAATGAAAATGATGAATGACATGATGGATATGAGTGGCAATATGATCGAAATGGATGGTATGAAAATGCAGAACCAAGTCATGGACATGAACACGGTGATGTACCCAGAAATAACTGGTGAAGAGAATCCGAAGACGGCTAGCAAAAAAGAAAGTATGCCGGGTATGCAAATGCCAAATGATAAAAGTATGGCCGGAATGAATATGGCAGCTGATAACCCTGACATCGTTACTTTAAACTATGGAATGCTCCGTGATCCTAAAAAAACAACCTTACCTAAAGGGCCTTGGAAAGAATTGAAATTCGATCTTACAGGTAACATGAACAGATACGTTTGGACTTTAGACAATAAAACAGTTTCCGAAAGCGATAAAATACTGATTAAGAAAGGCGAAAATGTTAGGATTATCATGTTCAACAATAGCATGATGCGCCATCCAATGCACCTTCACGGTCATGATTTTAGGGTACTAAACGGACAAGGTGAAAATGCACCCATGAAAAACATCATTGATATTATGCCCATGGAGCGGGATACTATTGAATTTGCTGCTAATGAAGCAGGGGGTGATTGGTTTTTTCATTGCCATATCCTTTACCACATGATGAGCGGTATGGGGCGGGTTTTTAGTTATGAAAATTCGCCACCTAATCCAGAATTACCTAACCCGGAAATGGCTTATAGGATGTTGAAAGCCGATGACAGGGCGCTTTATCCTATGGCAAGGGTTGGCATTGAAAGTAATGGCAGTGATGGTGAAATTATGCTGTCCAATACTCGCTATCGTTTTACAACTGAATGGCGAATTGGTTTTGATAAAGTAAATGGTTATGAAAGCGAAAGTCACCTTGGAAGGTACATCGGGCGAAATCAATGGCTTTTCCCTTATGTTGGCTGGGATTTTCGTAAAAGAACAGTTGATCCAATGGAGAAGAACATCTTCGGACAATCCTTAGCCCCAGGAAATAATGTTTTTGGACAGCGTAATAGCAAAAACTTCAGACAGGTATTTCACCTAGGGCTGCAATATACTTTGCCAATGTTAGTTGTTGCAGATGCTTCTGTCGATCACAAAGGAAATGTTAGATTTCAATTGATGAGAGAAGATGTTCCGATTTCAAAAAGGCTCCGTTTTCAATTTATGGTCAACACAGATAAAGAGTATATGGCCGGATTTAGATATATCATGACTAAATACTTCGCCTTATCCACCCACTATGATAGTGACATGGGATATGGTGGAGGAATTACTTTAAATTATTAAATACACCGCATTATGACCCAAATGAATGCTCATCCCGAGCAAACCGAAAACTTAAAGAAGCATCAAGATGCAGATCATGATAATCATGGTTCAGCTTCTCACGATCATAGCAAAACGGCTCAATACACCTGCCCCATGCATCCGGAAATAGTAAGGGATGAGCCTGGTTCCTGCCCTATCTGTGGGATGGATCTGGTCCCGATGGGTACAAATGAGGGAGAGGACGATAAGACCTATGATAGCCTACTACTAAAATTTAAAGTTGCATCCCTGTTTACCATTCCTATCTTTTTGATTGCAATGTCTGAAATGCTACCGGGTAATCCCTTGTTTAAACTGATGGATTTAAAGTATTGGAATTGGGTGCAGTTTGTACTTTCCATCCCAGTTGTTTTCTATGCGACATGGATGTTCTTTCAGCGGGCATGGAAATCTGTGATCACCTGGAACTTAAATATGTTTACCTTAATCGGAATTGGTGCGGGGGTGGCATGGCTTTTTAGCCTTGTTGCCCTTCTTTTTCCTGGTGTTTTCCCTGATCAATTTAAAACACACATGGGAACCGTTTATGTTTATTTTGAGGCTGCTACAGTTATCTTAACGCTGGTGTTGCTTGGACAGCTTTTAGAAGCCAGAGCACACGGGAAGACCAATAGCGCTATTAAAGAATTATTGAAGCTGGCACCAAATACCGCTACAAAGATAGTGGAAGATAAGGAAATGTCAGTTTCTATTGATGACATTCAAAAAGGCGACATGCTGCGCGTAAAACCAGGTGAAAAAATCCCAGTGGATGGCAGCGTCAAAGTTGGCGAAGTAGCGATTGATGAATCCATGATTTCCGGTGAACCCATTCCAGTAGAAAAGAAACCCGGTGATAAAGTAAGCTCAGGCACCATCAATGGAAATAAAACTTTTGTGATGCTTGCAGAAAAGGTAGGCTCAGAGACGCTGTTGTCGCAGATCATCGAAATGGTTAATTCTGCAAGTCGTTCTAAAGCACCAATTCAGAAAATGGCGGATAAGATTTCCGGTTATTTTGTACCGGTGGTGGTACTGATTGCGGTAGCCACTTTTGTAGTATGGGCGATATATGGGCCTGATCCTTCTTATGTTTATGCATTGGTAAATGCCATCGCTGTATTGATCATCGCCTGTCCTTGTGCCCTTGGTCTTGCTACTCCCATGTCTGTTATGGTAGGTGTGGGAAAGGGTGCGCAATCTGGTGTACTCATCAAAAATGCCGAATCACTTGAAAAAATGAATGCCATTGATGTGGTGATCATTGATAAAACAGGAACAGTAACAGAAGGAAAACCATCGGTTGAAAAGGTGGTTACTGTCAACTCAGATTTTTCTGAAAAAGATATTCTGCAAAAAATAGTGGCACTTAATAGTAGTAGTGAACATCCTTTGGCGCAGGCCACCCTACGTTATGGAGAGGAACATAAGGTAAGTGTTGAGTCCATTTCACAATTTGAGGCAGTGACAGGCAAAGGCGTTATCGGAGTGCTTGGATCAGAAAAGCTAGCTTTGGGCAATGAAAAACTGATGGAGCAGGTAAAGGCAAAAATTATTCCTGAATTGGAGCAACAGGTTAAAGCTGAACAAAAACAAGGCAAAACGGTATCTTATTTAGCCGTTGGAAATCAAGGTGTAGGTTTTGTGGTTATTTCTGATAAGATTAAAGCATCCAGTGCATCTGCAATTAAGAAGCTACAACAGGAAGGCTTAAAGGTGATCATGTTCACCGGAGATAATGAAGATACGGCAAGGGCAGTTAGCGCAACATTGAATTTAGATGGTTTTAAGGCACAGATGTTACCGGAAGACAAATTGAATGAAATAAAAAAATTACAGGCTGAAGGGAAAAAGGTCGCAATGGCGGGTGATGGCATTAATGATGCTCCGGCTTTATCACAGGCTGATATTGGTATTGCAATGGGCACCGGAACCGATGTGGCTATTCAAAGCGCGGCAATTACATTGGTAAAAGGGGATTTAGGTGGAATTGCCAAAGCCCGCTCATTGAGCCATAAGGTAATGGGAAATATTAAGAGCAATTTATTTTTTGCACTCGGCTATAATGCATTAGGTATTCCTATAGCGGCAGGGCTATTATATCCTTTTTTTGGAATCTTACTTTCTCCAATGATTGCGGCGTTGGCGATGAGTTTCAGTTCGGTTTCCGTTATTTTAAATTCTTTGCGGTTAAGAAATGCTAAAATATAAGTCAGCTAATCCTGAAATTAAATCATTTGGGTGCCAGCAAAGCTGAAAGCATATATTTAATTCAATCACTGCTCGATCTATGGATTCTAGAAATAATGTTGAAAGTACAGGGGAAATAATCGAAACTTGGGTGAAACTGTATATTAACAGTTTATATAGGTGGGCATTAATTAAAACTTCTGAAAAGGAAAAAGCAGAAGATCTGGTACAGGATACTTTTTTGGCTGCTTATCAGCAACTGGAGAACTTTAATGGTAAAAGTAGTCCCAAAACGTGGCTCTTAGCTATCCTAAATAATAAAATTAAAGGTTAATACCGTACTAAGTATAAGGTTCTTAACGATAGAGCGGCTATAAAAAAACAGGATAGCCCAATATTTACCCAGTTTTTTGATGAGAATGAGCACTGGAAGAATGAAGAAAAACCATTATCATGGGAAGATAATTAAACTAATTTATTGGATGACCCTGAATTTAACCTCATTTTAGCATCTTGCATGGATCGCTTACCAGAGCAATGGAGGTTAGCGGTAGACCTCAAATATATTGACGAAAAAAAAGGCACATTAATCTGTCCGGAATTGGATATTGCGCCAACTAATTTCTGGCAGATTCTCACAGAGCTAAAAAAATTATTAGTTGTAACAATGTTATTTATGGGTATTGCAATTACCGGATTTGCACAACTGGCTAAAGTAATCGCATTGGTAAACAAAGCATCTTGGTGCCATGTTTGTCAGGAAAATGGTCCTCGTTTTCAAAAAGACATCATGCCGATGGCTATGCAGAACAAGAATGTTAAAATTGTAGTAAACGATCTTTCTAACGACAATACTAAGGCCGCCTCATTGCCTATGCTTCAAAAAGCAGGTATCGAAAATTTCGCATCTAAAAATACTGGAACAGGTATGTTGTACCTGATTGATGCAAAAACAAAAAAATGATTGCCAAAATTAGTCTTGCTGAAAACAACGAAGAAATCAAAAAAGTTTATATTGCTGCACATGCCAAAGGCTAGCCATATAATATATAGTGATTGGGTAAAGGGGCCTAGGCACTGATTGGCGAATTGCTCAGAAACTTTTGGCTGGTTTAAATGTTTATTATGAAACTGAAAATAGATGAGTGATCACTACTACAACGCTGACGATCTGGCCAAGTTTGGCAACATCGCCGAATATCAAAAAGAAATGGCTGATAAATTTTTTTCTTATTATGGGGATGTATTTAAGGACAGCCATTTAACAGCTAAGGAAAAGTCTCTAATTGCTCTTGCGGTTGCACATGCTGTTCAGTGCCCATATTGTATTGATGCTTATAGTAGTGACGCTTATGAAAAGGGATATAGTGAGCAGCAGATGATGGAAGCCGTACATGTAGCGGCTGCAATTAAAGGTGGCGCAGTGCTAGTGCATGGTGTACAGATGATGAACAAGGTAAAAGAGATCGGGATGTAAAGTATGAAGTCACTCAAGGTATTAAATCACCATTTAGCAGATTCCAATAATCAGCTGGCAATATTGGAGAATGAGGGGTTGCATAAGCACGCTTCATTTAAAGACAAACTGGCAACTATGGGGCAACTTCCTTTACAGGCCACTGGAGTAGAAATATTCCAGGTCAATGTGGGCAAAATGTGTAATCAGGTTTGTAAGCACTGCCATGTTGATGCAGGTCCTGATCGAAAAGAGATCATGACCAAAGAAACGATGCAATTGTGTTTGAATGTATTGGAGCATTCTACTATTAAAACAATTGACCTTACTGGTGGCGCACCTGAGTTGAACCCCAACTTCCGCTGGTTCGTTACCGAAATTAAAAAATTAGATAAACACATCATTGTTCGGTGCAATTTGACCATTATACTGGCCAATAAAAAATTCCATGACCTGCCAGCGTTTTTTAGGCAACACGATATAGAGGTGGTATCATCTTTGCCAAGTTTTACAAAAGATCGTACCGATAGGCAACGTGGAGACGGAGTTTTTGAAGACTCTATTAAAGCATTAAAAATGCTAAACGCAGTAGGTTATGGTATACCTGAAAGCAATTTGCAACTTAACCTGGTTTACAATCCTGCAGGGGCATTTTTACCTCCCTCGCAACGGGCGTTGGAAATTGAATATAAGGAAGAACTGTTAAAAACATTTGGCATTCGATTCAATAATTTGTTTGCGATAACAAATATGCCAATTAGCCGCTATCTTGATTATTTGCTATCCACTGGCAATTTCGATAAATATATGGAAAAGCTCATCACTGCGTTTAACCCTGCAGCCGTTCAAAATGTGATGTGTCGCAATACAATTTCGGTAAGTTGGGATGGCTTTCTTTATGATTGCGATTTTAACCAGATGCTAGAACTTCCAGTAAGTACAGCACAGTCAAGACACCTTAAAGATTTTGATTTAAATGTACTAAATAAGAGGAACATTATGCTTAATCAACACTGCTATGGCTGTACTGCTGGTGCAGGATCAAGTTGTGGTGGCGCAGTGGCCGATTAAACTTAAATACTTTTTTTTATGATGGTGGGGGTTGTTATTGCTAGAATATTTAAAATTAATGAAGTACAATGAAGCAAGCGATACTGATATTCGTGAAAAATGCTGTTAAAGGAAAGGTGAAAACAAGATTAGCAGCCACACTAGGTGATGATGTAGCATTTGATATTTATCAGCAGCTATTAAAGCATACCGAAAATTGTACAGACTCGCTAGTGACTGACAAAATTGTTTTTTATTCAGATTACCTTGAAGCTGTGGATATTTGGAATAATGGTACCTATCATAAACAAACTCAAGTAGGATCAGATTTAGGCGAAAGAATGCACAATGCATTCGAGTATGCTTTTGCAAATGGATATAAGCAGGTTGCTATCATTGGATCAGATTGTTTTGAAATTAATGCTGCAATTATTGAGAAGGCCTTTGTGCAACTCGGGCATAGTGATGTTGTTTTAGGCCCCGCTTTAGATGGAGGGTATTACCTTTTAGGACTAAAATCACCTTGCCATGAAATTTTCCAAGATATCCAATGGAGCACAGATCAAGTGTTAATTCAAACCATGCAGGTATGCCATAAACTAGGTTTAAAAACGACTCAACTTCAAGAATTATCAGACATTGATAATGAAGCCGATTTAAAAAAATGGATTACCAATAATTAATTATAATAGCATGATCAGCATAATTATTCCTGTGTATAACGAAGCCGATGTGATTTCAAAAAACATCTCCAATACAAGGAAAGCATGTGCAACTGATCTAGTAGAAATTATTGTGGTAGATGGGGGAAGTAGTGATGAAACTGTTGCTGTTGCTCAAAGAGCAGGAGTAATCCTTGTCAAAAGTGAAAAGGGGAGGGCTAAGCAAATGAACCATGGTGCAACTGTTGCAAAAGGGGAAATATTATATTTTCTACACGCTGACAGTATACCTCCCTTGCAATTTGACCTATCTATTTGGAACGCTTACCAAAAAGGCGCGCAAAGCGGATGTTTTAGACTTGCATTCGATTATGAACATTGGTTTTTAAAAGCGAATAGTTGGTTTACCCGATTTGATGTAAATGCATTTCGGTTTGGCGACCAAAGTCTTTTCGTTTCTAAAAAAGTGTTTCATAAAAGTGGCGGGTTTAGAACAGATCTAATGATCATGGAAGACCAGGAAATCATCCATCGAATAAAGCAATGCGGAAAGTTTGTGGTTATAAATGACTATGTGACAACATCTGCAAGAAAATATTTAGTAAATGGAATTTACAGTATGCAGGGTATCTTCTTTCGTATCTGGGCGCTTTATTATTTAGGATATTCACAGGGAAAATTATTGAAGTTATACAAGAAATTAATTCGTAAACACAAACTTTAACAAAATGAAGCATTAATGAGGATTGGCTTTAACCCAAATAAAAATGGCAAAACATGAATTTGATATCATAGTAATCGGCGCTGGTTCTGGGGGCTTAAGTGTAGGTTTGTTTATGAACCAAGCTGGCTTCAAAGTGCTGATGGTTTCCATATCGGATCTTGACATTGGTGGTGACTGCCTTAACGATGGTTGTGTGCCAAGCAAGGCACTTATACATGTGGCAAAACTTGTTAAACATGCCCAAGAAGCTTCACAATTTGGTTTGCAGGTAAAAGGCAAAGCTGATATTAAAAAAGTAATCGGTTATATCCGCTCAAAACAATCTCTGATCAGAACACATGAAAATGCCCAATGGTTGCGTGATCAGGGAATCAGCGTTGCTTTGGGAAATGCCTCTTTCACAGGAAAACAGGAGATCGAAGTTAATGGAAAATTATATTCAGGCAAGAAAATAGTCATCGCCACGGGTTCAAAACCCAGTAAACTTATCATTGATGGCGTAGAAAAGGTAAGCTATTATGATAATGAAAGTATCTTTCATCTCGAAACTTTGCCCGAAAACATATTATTTATAGGTGCTGGTCCAATCGGGTTAGAGATGGCGCAGGCTTTATTCCGCCTTGGAAGTAAAGTAACGATGGTACATCAAGGAGATGCAATTTTGGAACATGATGATCTTGCGGTTACTGCTGTTTTATTGGAACAATTAGAAAAAGAGGGCATAACAATCCTTTTAGAAACACAAATTGAGCGTTTTACATCAGCTAATGAAGCCGTCATCAAAACAAAAAAGGGTGAAACAAAAACCATTCAGTTCGATGCAGTTTTTGTCGCGATTGGTCGTGAACTGTTATTAGATCCGCTTAACTTAGAGAAAGCAGGTATAGCTGTAGAACATAACCTTATTGTAACTGATCATTATTTAAGGACAACCAATAAAAAAGTTATGGTTTGCGGAGATGTAGCTGGCGATCTCCAGTTTTCACACGCCGCTGAATTTCATGCCCGGATAATCCTCAATAATCTTTTCTCTCCTTTTAAAAAGAAACTTAATAATCAATACATGTCGTGGGTTACCTTTACCGATCCAGAACTGGCAGCATTCGGTTTAAGTGAAATGCAATTGAAAAAAAAGCGCATCAACTATCGCAGGCTAGAAAAAGATTTTAAGGAAGACGACCGTGCAGTAGTGGATGATTTTAGGTATGGGAAATTGGTCTTGTTTGTGAGTAAAGCCGGACTACTGAAAAGACAAAAATTATTGGGTGGAACTATGATTGCGCCAAATGCTGGTGAGCTTATTCAAGAACTCATATTGGCCAATTCGGCAAATCTTTCCGTAAAAACGATCTTTAACAAGATTTATCCTTACCCAGTCGCCTCGCGGATTAATCAAAGCTTAATTACCAACCTCATGTCTGAAGGATTGACGCCGATGATAAAAGCACTATTGCAAAAAGCATATCAAATTTTTAGCTAGTGGAGTGGTGGGCCAAATTAAAACAAAAATAAATGATATGGGTTTGATCAATAAAATATTCGATAAAAAAGCAGCTCCGTTGCTAGCAGCTGTTTTTGTTATACTATTTATTGCTGAGCGTAGAAGGAAACTTAGGAAACCTAGCCAGCCTTTAATCAAAAGAATGGTCACCAATTCAATTGTGGCTGCGCCGGCGTTTGGTCTGCTTCGCTTCGTTTTTCTTCCAGCAATGGTAAAGCTGGCACTAAAAAACAAAAGATATGGTGTTGGTTATTTATTGCCTTTTTCGCCATTTTTACGCCTGCTCACTACATTCTTAATCCTCGACTACGGAAATTATCTTTGGCACGTCCTCAATCATAAAATCCCTCTGCTTTGGCGGTTTCATTTGGTACACCATACCGACCTTGACCTCGATACCTTAACGGCTTTTCGTTTTCATTTCGGAGAAATGATCGGGTCTGTTTTTTTTAGGGGATTGTTCGTTTTCCTATCTGGCGCAACCGCAAAAGAGGTATTGGCTTATGAGCTACTTTTTGAAAGTGCAACCCAGTTCCATCATAGCAATATGAGAATACCTCGTAAACTGGAAGCTTGTCTTAATAAGATAATCGTTACACCAAGTATGCATGGCATCCACCATTCGGTTAATAAAGATGAAACAGATAGTAATTATGCGGTAATTTTTTCATTTTGGGATAGCATGCACCAGACCTTTAAATTCAATCCTGATCAGAAACAAATCATTATTGGCGTACCGGAATACCGTGACGCAAGCCAAATGACTGTTAGGTATTTATTGACCATGCCATTTAAAAAACAGTATAATTATCAAAGCAATATGCCTTGTAAATTAAGTATAAAACCAAAACGTGATATAGAGGCGACTTAAGCCATTATTGGTTCCCGCCTCTGTTATTGAAAGTAGCGTAAAACGATATGTAGGCGAATTGAAATAGAAGTTCAATAAAAAAGAATAATAAATATACCATAAAATGAAACGAATTTTTGCAATCCTCATCTGTTTATGTACCGTACATGGCGCAAATGCACAGTCAACTGATAGTTTACAGACTCAGTTGGCCCGCAAATGGGTTAATAGTAAGATTTATGCCTTGAATTTTGCGGCTTTAATGCCTGAACATGCGTATGATTTCAAGGCATCGCCAGAAGAAATGACTTTTGGCGAACAGCTGCTCCATATCGCTGACAATATGAACTGGCTTTCTTCCTCTTATCTTTTAATAGATACAGTCCAAAAAAGAGAAAAGACAGCAAAATTGTCGAAAGCCGAAATAATAAACATAGTTAGCGATGCCTATGATCATGGACTTAGGGGACATCTGAAAATGAATAAAGATCAATTGGATGAAAAAGTAAAGTTCTTTGCTGGACCAATGACACGAAGACAGCTATTGATCTTGATGCATGATCATCAGACCCATCACTTGGGCCAACTAATTGTCTACCTGCGCCTAAAGGGAATTAAGCCACCAGATTATGTAGGCTGGTAGAAGTATTAACTTTTAAAATGTGCCCAATAACTATTAGTTTATTGGGTTTCTATTTATTGTTTTTAGTAGTGTCTTTAAAAAAAATAGAAATGAATAACAGGAGTTTTTTTTTAAAAACAATAGCCCCAGTGGGATCATTAAGTCTAATTGATGTTGATGGCTTTGCAACCGAATCAAAATCATTAAGTAAAGAGAAAGTAAGTGTATGGAGCAAGCCAAAGATTATTTTCTTTGACGTCAATGAAACCCTACTAGATCTGGAGCCTTTGAAAAAATCTGTTGTCGCAAAACTGGGTGGCAACAAGGAACTTGGTACATTATGGTTTACTACAATGCTTCAATATTCTCTGGTGGTAACTGTTAGCAGTCAATATTTTGATTTTGGTAGGATTGGAGCCGCCACTTTAATGATGGTTGCCAAAAACAATGAGATTGAGCTTAGCGAGGATGAAGCAAAAGAGGCCGTAGAGCCTATGCTATCTTTAAAGCCACATTCGGAAGTAAAAGAAGCATTAGCCTTATTAAAAAAAGCGGGTTACCTCCTGGTTTCATTTAGTAATTCATCCAACAAGGCTGTTAAAGTACAGTTAGATCATGCTGGAATCACATCTTTTTTTGATCAGATTTTAAGTGTAGAGGATTATGGGAAATACAAACCTCATCTGGAGGTATATCATTGGGCTGCAAGGAAAATGAATGTAGAAAATTCTGACTGTATGCTAGTTGCGGCTCACGGGTGGGATGTCGGTGGGGCAAAGTGGGCAGGTTGGCAAACTGTATTTATCACAAGGCCTGGCCAACAACTTTTCCCATTAGCAATTACTCCCGATATCATTGAGAATGATTTATTAAAATTTGCTGTTAAAATACTGAAGTCTAGTTAATCAAAGATGATTGTCAACTTTATATAAATTACTAATGGTATTCTATTAATTTGGAAAGGTTAGAAGAAAATGGATTTTAAATATTTTGTATCTTTAGATCATAAATTTAATCCAATAACTACAAAGCTTATTACCAGGATATCTTTCGATTCATTGCGGCCAAGCTGTAAGGGTCTTGTAAATTATCTTTAGGACAGACTGCTGAAATAACGGGTATTTACGATTGCGATAGGGGAAGGGTGAACCAAAATGTGCTTCCCTGACCTTGCTGGCTTTCTACTCCGATGTCTCCTTGGTGATATTTAATGATTTGCTGGCAGAGATACAGGCCGATGCCGAAACCCGAAATGCTTTCTGTCTGGCTTGTTTTGATACGGGAATGGGCTTTGAATAGTTTTTCGATGTCTTCTGGTGCGATGCCGATACCGGAATCTTTGACGCTAATTTTTAGGAATGATTCTTCTTTATAACAGCTGAGTACTATTGGGCTACCCGGATAGGAGTATTTTACGGCGTTACTGATCAGGTTGATGACCACCTGCTCGATCTTTTCGCGGTCAGCATATAGTTTAGTTTGCTGGCTATGGCTGAAATGGATCGGCTGATCCGGAGAGTGGTCTTTGGATTCTTCGATGATTTCTGCCAAGAGTTCCTCAATTTCAAAATCGTTTTTGTTCAGCTGGATCTTGCCGGATTCTGCTCCTGATAAATTCAGAAAGCCGTTGATCATGCTGGTCATTTTTTTGACTTGTTTTTCTAGTTTAGATAGGGTTCCCATAGAAAAGTTGTCTTTTTGCTGTCTGGCCCATTTGCTTAGGAGCTGGATATACGCTTTTAGGCTCGTCAGGGGTGTTTTTAGTTCATGGCTAACCATACCTATGAATTTGTTCTTACGCAGTTCATTTTGTTTTTGCAGAGTGATATCCATGGCTACGCCTGAAAAATGACTGATGTTTCCCTGCTGATCTGCTCCCCCCATTACCCTTAACCAGCGTAGTTTTTGATCGTGGAAACCAATGGTGGGATATTCCATGTAAAATGGTTCTTGCATACTTGCTGCTTGTGTTAGGGTTCTGATAACTTTGTTCCTATATTTTACTGGTATCTGTAAAAGGACTTCCTGAAAAGACATTTCCTCTTCGGGGTGGTATCCATGGAGTTCCTTCATTCGCGCTGAGGGTAGAAATGTTTGGGTTTGCTGATCCAGGAACCAGGTACCTATACCTGCAGCGTTTACGGCAAGTCTTGGAATATCACTTGTTTCGATAATTGGGGTGATATCTGGTTTTGGTTCTGATTGAGTTGGGGCGTTTAACCCGGGGTTGTTTTCCATCTCTACTTTTTCCTGCCTTAATTAACGGCTTAAAAGTAAGATTTTTTTTTGAAATGTATTGTGGATTTGGTTCTGGTTACAAGCATTTTAAACAAAAGGGTGTTCATGTTGGTTATCAGTTATTAATTGCGTTTGATCACTGGATGATTACCGTTAAGAATGAATAGAACTTACTGAATATTATAAAAATCTAACCTTTTAAAAGAATGGAAACAAACACTGAAAAAAACAGCAATGTGCTGGGAGCAGAGCAGATACCACAGCAGAAGAAAGGTACTGAAATGAATGCCGTTGAAAAAATAGAGCTTATTTCAGAAACTGAGGCCATTCGTTTTTTTAAAATCGTAAAAGAACGCTTGCTGGACGTGAATCATTGGGCTGAAATTGCGGGAATTGGTATGTCTCATTTTTTTCTTACTGATGCAGGTGGAAATCTTGTTCAGCGAAATGCAACTGGCGGTGATTTGATCAAAATTGATATTCCCGGTCCGGGTACTAAAATTGGCACAGGTTACGATTGGGTGGAGATTGAGGAAATCAAGGAACAGATAATGGATGGAGCTGATATTTTAAGCATGACAGTTAGGCCTGCCGTAAATCCTTTGACTGAAGAGAAGGATATTGCTCATTTTTTAACCAATCAAGCTACTTCTACTTTCCAGGTGAAGAGAATCGGCAATGCCATTTATGCTGAAGAACATGGCAGGAATGAGGTGCCCAACACTGCTACCGAAAATACCCTTGATAATATTCGCAACACTTTTGTGGGCTGGGGCGCAAAGATCGGTTTAGCTTATCCGCAGTGGAAGGCGCTGGTTAAAGGTTTGCTCCATACCAATTTTAAAATATCTTAGTTTATAAATTAAGCACAGGCATCAATATAAGGAATCGTCAATTTAGTTGTTAAAAACACCGGATAGTCATTGGCACTACCGTGTTTCTAACAACTAAAATGACGATTTTTTTGGTATTGCTTGTTATTTGTTATCATCGGCGTAACTGCTCCATTGAGCAGTTCCCCCTGGTTCAGCCATTTTTACTTCATCACTTTTTTCTTTGCTGAGTTTATGGTCCTGTGCGTTGGTTTCTTTTAGTTCCTCTTTCATCGGGTTTTTTAGATCAGACAGGCCTTTGGTTTCCTTGATGTGCTGCAGTGGATTTTCTATGTATTCCCAGTCCTTGCCCATCCCTGGCATTTCCCCCTTGTTCCATGGGCCTCTTGTACTATTATCTGGCGAGAGATTAAAATACTGCTGCGTAAATCGTGGATCGGCTTGTAACACTGCAGGAGGAAAGTTTGGCTGGATGCTTTCCAGTGCCGCTTCAAACATTTTGTAGTGAGCTACTTCCCTAGTCATTAAAAATGAAAGAGTATCTTTGAGGTAAGGATCATCGGTAAATTTCATTAGGTGTTCATATACAAGCTTAGCCCTGGATTCTGAGGCCAGATTGCTCCTGAGATCTACAGTTAGATCTCCATTAGAGTGGATATAAGAAGCACACCATGGAATGCCCTGGCTGTTTCTTGGTGTAGGCCCACCACCTGTAATGATAGGAAATTGAGGGTTGGCAGTAAGGGCCGCATGAATGATATTTTCTTTGGCTGCTTTGCCGTCCATGACCTGCATAATCTCTGATTGATCTGCTGCGTCTTTAAGTTCTCCGTTTACACCCTTAAGCAGCATTTGGATGGTTGCCCCTACGATCTCCAGGTGGGAGAATTCCTCTGTAGCAATGTCCATTAGCATATCATATTTATCAGGATGGGGTTGTTTTGCACCGAATGCCTGCGTAAAATACTGCATGGCTGCGGCCAGCTCTCCATTTTCTCCGCCAAACTGCTCTAAAAGCAAATTGGCAAATACAGGGTCAGGACGTGATACCCTGGCGTTAAATTGTAGGTCTTTTACGTGATGAAACATAATTTTCTTTTTTATAGCAGAACAAAGTTTATAGGCATTGGTTTTGTTAATTATAATAATTATTCTGTTATTCTCTTGTAGATTTCTATAATCTCTTGATCTACATTTAAGCTTTCTATTCTTTCTATTCCTTTTTGTATCAGGGAATCTTTTTTTAAGCTGATTGTAAATTCAAAATCCATGTTCTCCCATTCTCTGTAATTGCAATAACTTAAATGCTCTTTATATACATCGCCAGAAATAGTGTAAGTTCCTGCTCCTGAACTAAATACAGGAGTGTCTATTTTGCCTTTTTTAACATCGTGTTTAAAAAAGGCAAAATGATGCCCACTAAATATCTTAATCATTTCCTGGTCTTTTACAGGATAGGTTATTTCCGTCTTTTTTCCTGTGGTAACTTTACTATAAACCAACTTCCATGTGCCAATGAGTGATTCAGGAGAGATAACAACAGGCTTTTTAGCCTGGTTTTGCGAAAAAGACAGGCTGCTATTAATTATAATAATTAACAGTAAAAGAGTACGCTTCATAATCAATATATTAATATTTAAATTTTTTTAAGATTAAGGTTAAAGTTACTGAATTGATGATGTACAATAATTATTAGACGAAAATAATTTTCCGTAGTTATTGTTTTGTTTTTTAATTAATTTATTTCTTTTTTTAAACTTTTACCTTAAGTGATTTTCTTTTTTAAACTATAAGAATGTACAATGTTTCTTTTATTTTAATCTCGTAAACCTTCGTTTTTATGGTTTAATAAAATAGTGAAATAGAAGTATCTTGAAAACCAATTACTACTTTGCAATTATCGCCTTCTAATTATTTGCTATGGGTAAATTGATACCCATGGTGATTCAGATTTATAGTGCAACAGAGATTATATTTTATATAGAATTAAAGAATTAAAATGGAACTAAAAGGAAAAACCGCCATAGTTACTGGGGCAGGACAAGGAATAGGTTTTGAAATTTGCCTTAACCTTGTAAAAGAAGGTGCTAATGTTATTTTGAACGATCTTGATCTTTTAATAGCTAATACAGCTGTAAAAAAGATTAAAGAATTAACCGGAATGGATTGTTTTGCTTTCCCTGGTGATTCAAGCGATTTAACCATTATTCAAAAAATGGTAGATACTTCTGTTGAACGCTTTGGCCATTTAGATATCGCAATTGCTAATGCAGGTATAACTTTATTTGGCGATTTCTTATCCTATGCACCGGAGTCATTTTACAAAGTAATGCAGGTAAATATGGGGGGTGCTTTCTTTCTGGCACAGGCAGCAGCACGACAAATGGTACTTCAAAATACTGGTGGATCTCTTCTGTTTACCTCCTCCGTAACTGGTCATCAAGCGCATAAAGACCTTGCTGCTTACGGTATGACTAAGGCAGCAATTGAAATGCTTGCAAAGAACCTTGTTATTGAACTTTCTCAATATGGCATCAATGTCAATACAATAGTGCCAGGAGCCACATTAACAGAACGTACAATTGACGACCCTGATTATGCAAATACATGGTCCAGGTTAACCCCTTTAGGGCGTGCAGCTTCGGTTACAGATATTGCAAATGCGGCATTATTCCTGGTTTCAGATAAAGCAAAACACATTACCGGGCAAAGTTTAATTATTGATGGGGGCTGGTCATCAGTTAGTCCGTCGCCATTTTAAAAAAAAATAAAAACTTGCTGAATTTCTAAATCTTATCATTATGGAGCATTCAATTCTAGAAATAGTTGTTGAACATAAATGTGTTTTGGGTGAAGGACCAATCTGGGATGGTGTTTCAAGCCAGTTAATCTGGCTCGATATTGATGAAATGGAAATTCACCAGTATCTGGAAAAAAATCAGGTTTTTAAAACTACAAAGTTCAGTAAGAAAGTAACGGCTGTAGTATTAAATAAAAATGGAGGTTTAGTTGCAGCAGTTGAGGATGGATTTGCTGCAATTGATTTAGAAAATGGCGCGGTAAAAATGATTGCAACTATCAATGAAAAAGGCAATAGGTTTAATGATGGCAAATGTGATCCGAATGGAACATTTTGGGCAGGTACAACTTCTTATAAAGAAATTATTGGCAGCGCGAATGTTTATGAATTAAATACTAATGGAAATACGAAAAGAATTTTAGAGCATGTAACCATATCAAACGGAATGGCATGGAGTTTAGATCAGCAGACTTTTTATTACATAGACACCCCAACCTGTGAAGTGGTTAGCTATAAATATCATAAAAATACTGGTGCTATTGAAGGTAAAAAAACTGTTTGCAAAATTAACTATGGCTATCCAGATGGAATGACTATAGACGCTGATGGTATGTTATGGATTGCTTTATGGGATGGGGGGAAACTAATAAGGGTAGATCCTGAATCAGGTGTCATTTTGAAAGAAGTACTATTACCGGTTTCTAATGTAACCTGTTGTGTCTTTGGCGGCGATGATTTAGAAAACTTATATATTACAACAGCAAGATCAGGATTGTCTGAACAAGAACTCCTGGATCAGCCTTTAGCGGGAAGTCTTTTTGTACTCAAAAATTCAGGCTTTAAAGGGGTTAAAGCTTTTGAATACAACGCTGGGAAATAAAGCATCAATCAACTATCTACTATGATATTCATGGAGTTAGTTTTTCTAGCCAAATATTAAATGATGAATTTTCTGAAAATGGCCTAACACCCTTATTAGAAGAAGTAATGCAAACAGGAAGATCTATGGGGGTTAACGCAATGTTAACGCAATGGTAACGCAATGATACCGCAATGTTTACGCAATGCTTGATTGCGTAAACATTGCTTTAAAACTGTGAAATTTTAGGGGTAGCAGATGGGATGACACAACTACTCATGCCCGTACGGTTTCCCCCTGTTTTGATCAGCCGGATTTGAAGGCTGATTTTTTTGCTGACCTTAAATATGCCTTTGAATTGGAAAGTACTGGCAAATGGCGCTAAAAAAGATTTAGTTATGACTAATAGCTCCCTTTTTTTGTAAAAAATTGTAACTATTGTAATGGATTTATTACAATTAAAATTAGTTACCAAGATTTATTTTTTCTACTATTGAATTAGTAAATCGTTTTACCTCCTAAAATGTTTGCAGTGCTAAAAATGAAATATTGATAATTATTTAATTATTTTTTTTGATAAAACCGTTTATTAAATAATTTTAAAAAAAATTATATTATGAGAAACTTTTACTTTCTAGCATTATATCTTTTCAGTTTTCAAAGTTCCAACGGTAGAGATAAAGCCTCCGTTTATCCGCTTAATTCACACGATAATTATTTCAGCACCTTGTTTTCTGGCAATGGCTTGAATAAATCGGTTATGAAACATTGGAGAAGTGTGTGGCTTTCAAGCTGTAGTATAGTGGGAGACTATTTTATTAAAATTCTTGCTTATAAATGAAATATAAAATAAAAATACATCATTAAAATTTAACTAACCAGTAACTACTCAGGTACCTCTATGATGAAGCAATAGTCAAGAAAGCATTTAAGATGGCCTGCTCATTTTTCTTGCAGGTGTCGGTAATAGAACGC
>NZ_JBEONS010000015.1:0-86746 GCF_040544395.1 Pedobacter sp. CG_S7
GATAGCGGTGACTGGAAAAAAGATACCATCAACGAAGAGGAGTTCAGGAAACTATTTAGCGAAAAGATCGAAAGTATTAAAATGGACTTTGTGAAGCTGACATCTCTAGATTTATAAAAGATCCAAAAGTACTTGAAATATGGTCCCCAAGTTATTTCCATGATCTAAGTGCAAAACTAAAAATTAATACATCAAGTTAAGGTCTTGGCGCTAACCAAAAGGACGTTCAATGTTGTTTGTATAAATACATGTCATCAAATTATTGTTTTGCCTTCCCAATTTGTCTAGCATTCCTATTGGTTTTGAAAAAATTAAAACCAATAGCCATGCATTAAAAAGAATGTACTAAATTCGTTAATAATTAAAAACCGTTACAACTATTTAACGGAATTTCTTTGAGTGTTTGTAATCAATTGACTAAGATATAGTTAGAGATGGGCGGTGCCTGACTGTTAATCAGAGGGTCACTGGTTCGAGCCCAGTCTCGGGAGCTAAAAAGGCAAGCACGGTAAAACGGTCGCTTGCCTTTTTTTGTGCCAAATAACTTCCGCTCAACACTTATAATTTAAAGAATTTATTATTGACTCCTTTTTTTTATTAAAAATGGTAATATTAAGTAGCCAGTAGTTTAAGTAAACCAGAAACAAAAATCCCTGATGATCAAATAAATAAATTGTATTTATTTACAAATTTGTTTATTTAAATTGTCGTTCTGCTAACTAGACAATTAGACAATGCTTAAGCGTTTAAAATAATGAAGGAGTTATATAATAAGTCAGTAGTTTGTTTTGGGGAAATTCTTTGGGACAATCTTCCAACGGGAAAAAGACCGGGTGGTGCACCAATGAATGTTGCCTACCATTTACATCAACTGGGTATTAACAGCCACTTAATCAGTCGCATTGGCAATGATCAGCCAGGAGAGGAGCTGTTGGGTTTCTTAAAAGAAATTGGATTAGAAACTGATCTTGTTCAGATTGATGTTGAACAGGCGACCAGCCAGGTACAGGCAACAATTAATGAAAGTAACCACGAAGTGAGTTACGAAATTCTTTCTCCGGTAGCCTGGGATTTCATTAGCCTGCAGCCAAATTTTGAAGCCCTGGTAAGGGAGTCGAAGGCTTTTGTTTTTGGTACATTGAGTGCCAGAAACACAGTTACCAGAGCCACGCTCTATCAAATGTTAGCTTACAGTTCTTATCGTGTTTTTGATGTCAATCTTCGTGCACCGCATTATTCACCAGAAGTTATTGATGCCTTGCTTCGCCAGTCAAACCTGGTTAAGCTTAATAGCAGCGAGTTGCTGCTGATTGCCCAATGGTATGATCCTATTTGTGTCAAAGAGGCCGATGGGGTAGAGTTACTTTTTGATCGCTTTAACGTGGAGGAGGTTTTGATTACCAAAGGTAGTCAGGGGGTCAGTTATTATACCATTGCTTTTCGCTATGATTATCCCGCTTATACTATAAACGTGGCAGATACTGTAGGCAGTGGGGACTCGTTTCTGGCTGCTTTTTTAGCGATGAAACTGGCAGATGAGGCTGTAGAAACTACTTTGGATTACGCTGTTGCGATGGGCGCTTTTATAACTTCGCAGGCAGGTGCTTGCCCCAAATACGCCCGGTTTGATTTGGATAGGTTTATCTGGAAAAAGAAATTGAATATTTAATGGCCTAGTTTTATCGCTTCATTAATTTAGAAAAAATAATTATATACCAATAAAAAAACGGCTGTCTCCTTGTGCAATGCCGCCTAAAGTTAGAGACTTTATGGGGGGCATTGCACAAGGAGACAGCCGCTTTTATTTAATAAAACCTGATTATTTTACAGGAATAATATCAATGATTACCGTTCTGTTATAGAAACGTTCTTCTGGAAGGTTATTGTCAAATAAAGATTCCTCTTCACCAAAACCATTGGTTTGAAATTTAACATTACTAATTCCTGCATTGCGTAAAACACGTTCTAAAATAGATTGTGCTTCTTGCGCTCTGCTTTGCGATAACTTAGCATTGTATGCTTCTGAACCAATTATATCAGTATGGCCATGGATAACCACTGTTGATCCATTTGTAATCAAAGGTGCAACAGTTTTAGTCAGGAAGTCTTCATAAGAAGCTATAGTGGTTGCTTTATTAAAGTTAAACAAAATGCTATAACGTGAACCTGTTTGGGTTACTGCCTGTTGACTAACCAACTGTACAGTACTTTCTTTTCTAACTGGTAGTCCGTTTTTAGTTGTTCCCAGCATCACTATTTTATAGTCTCCTGCGGGTTGATCGCCTAATATTGCTTGCGCAGGTATTCTTTCCTCATCTTTTTTGAAAGGACCGTAGATTTTACTTTTTCCGTTAGCGTCCGTGATCTCAATCGTATAAGAGGTGAACATCTTTTCAGCTCCCGGTGTGTTAAATACAACCTGACCAGCTAATGGATCAGTTTGCGTTGCATTCATCTGAACAGGTTTCATCATTCCGCCACCTACTTCCATCAACAATTCAGAAGAATTGCTTTGTATGTCAACCCTGCGGTCTCCAGCACGAAGTAAGTCAAGTTCCTTTGTTCCACCCGGTTGTTCCGATGGTATAAGTGGTTTGGTACGTCCCTGGGTTATAATTCTTGATTCATTTATACCAAATGCGCCAACTATATATTTTTTGATGTTTTCTGCAAAAACTTTACCTTCTTTAGGTCCATTTGCTGAAGCACCACTCAAATTGATTGAAGTGCCTGAATTTGTTCTAAGTCGGTCGCCAAGAATGTTTAATATATTGTGGTATACATTTAGTTGGCTCGCAGAACGGCCAGTAGCACTTGTCGACTCTTCCTTCTGTAATTGTTCTTCTTTAAAGTTGCTTGCGGCTGCCTCAGAAAGCAATACATACCTAGAAGGTATGGCATTAGAACCTTCATCAAAGAAGACGTAATTTAACAATGGCAAAGTTTCACTCAGCTGTAGTTTAACAGGAACGTCCTGTGGTGCCCTCACGAAGAATTGAACTTCATCAACAGGAACTGCAATTGGCAATTCAGCCATTTCTTTTTTCGCTTTACCGAATTTTAATGCTACACCAGTTCTTACGGTAGTCATCGACCAGCTTTCTATGCTACGAGGATCCTGACCGAAATAGGGATGGAAAGACACAAAAGGTGATATTACATATTTTGTTGTGCTGTTTGGCGAAGAAAGTGAGATGTCATAACCAACGCCCACCTGACCAGAAATAACGGTTTTCCGCATTTCGCTTAATTCTGCATCTGTATTAGGTTGTCTGAGCTGGGTATAAGAAAAATCTTTCTGAAGGTTAATCCCAACTCTTGGACCAGCGAAAAGATAAAAATTTCCACCACCCGGGCTAAAGCGTAAGCTTGGTTCAATGGTTAGGTAGCTGGTGTTTGTTTCTAAGTTAGCCGGACAATCACATGGTGCCATCACCTCATCAAATTTACCTCCGCGACCATCATAACCTAGGTTTAATAAACCACCCCATACACGACTTGGGCGATATTCAATTAATAAGGATCCAAATGGACGTATGCCATTTCCTTTATGAAATGCTGCCGGAACAATCAGATCGTTATTTAATCTTTGTGTAGTGCCATCGTAAAAGTTTGTATTTGCCGCTCCAGATAGACCGAACCACCAGGTAGGTTGTTCTGTTTGAGCCTGAACAGTGCTTTGGGCCACTAACAACATTAAGGTGCAGATTGCACCACGTTTTATCATCTTATATTTTGTAATCATCTGAGGTTTTTTTAAATCCGCTCCGAAGAGCGGATATTTTTTGGAATGAAAATTATTGAGGTTGAGTTACAGTACTTGCATTTAGAGTAACCGCTGTTTGAGCCAATAATCTACCGGTAACTTTAGCACCTGTATTTAAGGAGATCAACGTTTTGCTTAAAATGATTCCACTAAAATCTGTGTCTGATCCAAGTGTTGCTTGACCAGATACTACCCAAAATATGTTTTTGGCTTGTGCACCACCTAATAAAGTGATTTTAGCGCTGTTGTTTACGGTCAGGTTTTGTGAAATCTGGAATACCCAAACATCATTTGGTCCACCTGTAAGTGTAACACCTGCATTAGTGATGAGTACACCTGTGCTCCATTTGTATAATCCTGCAGTTAAAGTTCTGCCACTGATATCTCCACTATACAAGCCCACAATTGGTGCAGGAGTTGTCAACCCATTTGCAGTCGTAAATGCAGTTTCCATATCGCTCACTGCGGTTGTCATTTTTGCTGGGGTTGGTGCTGCATAGTTTGCTGCATATACTTTACCTATTACGATTGGGGTATGTGATGATTGACCATTGGTATCCATGATTAATCCAAAGCCTGTAATAGCCGTTGCTGCAGCAGGACTAACACCTATGTTACCGGTGATTAAAGTAGTCCCTGTTGTAGAAATGCCTGATTTAGTTAATGTTACAAAATCAGCTGCACTACCTAAATTAATAGCAATTGGACCTAATCCAATTTCTGCTCCTTTAAAGTTAGCCACCAAATTTCTACTAGCTAAAATTGTAAATTGGAAACTTGTATTTGTGGAGATGATGTTTCCGTTTTCTGTCCAGTTTACAAAAGAATATCCTGAATTCGCCGTTGCACTGATTGTTACAGGTGTTCCTGGTTGGTAAGATCCACTGCCAAGAGTTGTACCGCCTGCTGCAGGACTTGAAGTTAAGTTAAGAGCTACACTACCAAATGGTATAGCAGTGAAATGTGCTACCAGCGCTTTATTTCCTGCCATGGTTAACGAGTAATTGGAGCTTGTCGATACTACAGTTCCGTTATCGGTCCAATTTGTAAAAGTAAAACCTGTATTTGGCACTGCGGTAATTGTATTAACAGAACCTTGTGCAAATTCGCCGCCGCCACTAACGGTTCCACTTAATGCTGGTGTGAATGAAAGAACTACCTGAGGTATTGTTATAAATGTCCAGGTGTAATCACTAACCATTGCTGTTTTCAGGTTGTCTTTTGCGCCTGTCGTTACCACACCAGTATATGTGGTGAATGGTGAAAGTGGCGCATCTGGTGTAAATGTAAATGTTTTAGCAACGGCAGTAGGGGCAATCTTTCCACTAATTGTTTTAGTGCCTTGTTTAACAATAAAGGTAGAATTATTAATCGTTGTTGCATCCATGTCCGTATTGAAGGTTATGGAGATTACCTTGTTAAGTGGTACGTCAACGGCTTTGTCTTTTGGATCAGTTGTTACTACCACGGGGCAGTCGCCTGAAATTTCACCTTCAAAATCATCTTTTCTACAGCCTGTCATGATAACAGCAAAAAGAACAACCGTAGCATAAAGTGTTGTTTTTATTCTGGAAAAGGAAGTGCGTGAGCACGAAGGAGAGTTGTACTTTAAAGTAGGTTTTTTGTTCATATTGTTATTATTGATTATTAATGAGGTAGTTTACTGTTTATGAAATGTTATTTTCACTCTATTTGCAAAAGATGTGCCTGTATTTTAATTTATTTTGAGGTTGTAACAATATTTTCAGTTTTTTAACGGGAGACCGGCGTTTAAATATGCCTTTTTAGCTATTGGTTAGCCTATTAAAATAAAATTACCTTAAATAAATATAAAATATCTTTACTATTAGTTAGGGATTTTAAGGTAGGATAATTATAGCTTTTTGCTCTGTTTAACAGAATTAGTGTACTCCTTGAACTAAATTTCTAAATTTTATATAACTAGAGAGAGGGTGTTAATTCGTCTTTTTCTCCTGGTTGAGCGATTGATGAGGTGTTTTCATATTGCTGCTGTTATGGGTTCTGTTGTAACGCTACTAAAGATTGTTTCTAATTCAGGTTTCAAAAGTGTTTTTATTTGTTAGATAGGAAAGAAAATAAACAGTGCTAATTAAATTTCATAAATTAACACTGTTGAATGTTTTTAACTGCAAGATTACTGTTGCATTAGGAAACAATTTCAGAAAATCAATTATGAAAGTAGAAAAAAAAGATCACGACCACAACCATGAAAATGACGAAAATAGAGACTGGATAAGTCACTGGCCCTTGTTAATGGCTTTATTGATACTCGTTGTCATGCTTACCCTTACGTATGGCTTTAATTTCAAATTAAATTACCTGTTGGAGTTGGTTGTTTTTGTAATCGCTTATTTGCTTGCAGGTTATAATGTGATCAAGCTGGCCGTTAGAAAAGCACTTCATCTTGACTTTTTTAATGAGTTCTTCTTGATGACTGTAGCCACGGTAGGTGCCTTCGCTATTGGATCTTACAGTGAAGGTGTTGCCGTAATGGTATTTTATTCTATCGGAGAATGGTTTCAAGATGCCGCAGTCGCTAATGCCAAACGGAATATTAAAGCATTGCTGGATATCAGGCCAGATATAGTAACTGTTGTAAGGGATGGGAAAACTTTAAGTACCCATCCATCTCAAGTGAAAATAAATGAAATTATACAAATTAAGCCTGGCGAAAAAGTAGCGCTGGATGGCATGTTAATTTCAGCGAAAGGAACTTTTAATACTGCGGCTATTACTGGAGAAAGTATACCCGATACGAAATTAAAAGGTAGTATGATACTGGCAGGGATGATTAACTTGAATTCCTTAACTGAAGTAAAGGTACAATCGCTATTTCAGGATAGTAAGTTGAGTAAAATTCTGGAAATGGTACAGGATGCCACTGCCAGAAAATCTCAAACGCAATTGTTTATCTCCCGCTTTGCTAAAGTTTATACGCCTATTGTTTTCTTGCTGGCCTTAATGCTGGTTATTCTCCCATTTTTCTTTAGTGCTAATTATAGTTTCCAGGATTGGTTTTACCGGTCGCTGGTCTTTTTAGTAATCAGTTGTCCTTGTGCTTTAGTGGTTTCTATCCCGCTGGGTTATTTTGGTGGTATAGGTCTGGCTTCGAATAATGGAATTTTGTTTAAAGGGGCCAACTTTATGGATGTGATGACACAGGTAGATATGGTGGTGATGGATAAAACCGGTACCTTAACAAAAGGAGTTTTTAATGTTCAAAAGGTTGTGCCGCATCTTCTTCCTGAAGAGGAATTTTTGCTTTTGGTTGCTGCGCTGGAAAGTAAATCCACACATCCCATCGCTATTGCAATTACAAAATATGCAGGAAAGTTTCTTCCTGACGTGAAAATATTAGCGGTGGAAGAGGAAGCGGGACATGGATTGAAAGGTATCATTAATGGAAAATCAGTTTTAGTTGGAAATGCCAGCTTGTTTCACAAACTAAACATTGCGTATGATCCTATTGTTGATGATGAGGTGGATACCGTAGTATTGGTTTCTGTAGATCAGCAATATGCCGGTTACCTTACCATTGCTGATGAAGTTAAAACTGATGCAGCGAAAACAATAGCTGCCTTGCACAAAATGAATATATCCACCATGATGCTGAGTGGCGATAAGGAAATTGTGGTAGCAAAAGTGGCCCGGCTATTGGGTATTGGAGAGGCATTTGGTGCTTTGTTGCCAGAAGATAAAGTGCGAAAAGTTACTGATTTGAAAGCAATGGGCAGGCGAATTGCCTTTGTAGGAGATGGTGTAAACGATGCGCCTGTGATTGCGTTGGCCGATGTTGGAATTGCAATGGGCGGTATGGGGAGTGATACTACTATTGAAACGGCTGATGTGGTTATCCAAAATGACCAGCCTTTTAAATTGGTGACCGCTATTAGGGTTGCCCGGCTGACTAAAAAAGTTGTCTGGCAGAATATTGCCCTTGCAATGGGTGTTAAAGTTTTGGTGCTGTTACTTGGTGCTGGGGGTTTGGCAACGCTGTGGGAAGCTGTTATTGCCGATGTTGGCGTTGCCTTATTGGCTATTTTAAATGCAGTGCGGATACAGAAAATGAAGCTGCCTGAATAATTTATAATTAAGCAGCTTCATTTTTGAATGATCATAAATCCCAAGGCTACTTGTTTAGTAAACCTTCAAAAGTAATCGCCGCATAATAAAGGGCACCTAAAGTTGGACCGCCCGCATATTGTAAATATGGGGTATTGAAAATATTCGTTCCACCTATTTTTATGGTTGATTTGGCTTCAGCAATTCTATAAGTCACCTGAGCATCGAATGTATTAATAGCGGCAATTTTACCGCTTACTAAAGGACTTTCCCATAAAAAGGAGTCCTGCCATTTGTAAATCATACTAAAACCAAGGTTCTTAACAATCTCCCTATTGCCAATAGTTAAATTTGTTACCCACTGAGGGGTGTTAAATCCAGTAACGAAAAGATCTGAACTCACATTTGTCTTGATCTTGTTGTAACTTACATTTCCTGCCACAGTGAATTTTTTATAGAAATTATAGGTTAAACCCAATGCAGAGCCATAATTCCGGTATTTATTTTTCGCATTGGTATATACACGATAACGATCTTGCCCCGAATCACGATTGGCATCGAGCATATTTAAAACTGCTCCATCAGTACCAATTGTTGCGCCTTTGGGAACGTCAACTTGTACTTGTCCCAAAAAACCATCATAAGTATTCGTATAAGCATCAATGTCGAATATTAAGCGGTTATCCAGAAACACACTTTTATAGCCTACCTCAAGAGAATTGATCCGTTCTGGTCTTGCTTTGGGGAGGTCTGCTTTTACCAATAAGGTTTTATTGGCCAGCGCAGCAGTGTTCCGGTCTTCCCCTGCGGCTACCGCAGTGTTAACGGCTGCGTTAAACACTACGCCAGAAGCGCGGGTATAGCTATTGTCTAAGTAGCCTAAACCCTCATTGATGTAAGCTAAACTTCCTACACGTTTAACTCTTCCGTTATTGACATAGGACAAGGCTTCAAATAAACCCGGGAAACGATAACCTTGTTGGTAGGTGATCCTGAAATTGTTGTGTGCATCTGGTGAATAAACGGCTGCTACCCTTGGGGTAAGTTTAGGGTCGAATTCAGGATTGTAATCAAGGCGTAAGGAGCTGAAAATCTTAAGTTTCTCTTCAAAGAAGGTTTTTGTAACCTGTGTAAAAGCGCCTATTTTTTTGTAATAGCTATTTTTTCCATAACTGCCATCAGGTAGCTGTTTGCCTCTGTCGGCTATCGAACGACTAAAATCAACAAAGTTGTTTCCATCTGGAATAATTTCATAAGCTCTTGCATCGCCACCTATTAATAGATCGAAATATTTTACTTGTTTAGAAAGATCCCACTGTCCTTCAATGTGGTATAGGTGACTTTGTTGAATTAATGCTGCACCACCGGTAACGGGGGCATCAGGGATATTGGAAGATTTTATGTCCCAGTTGTTTACCGATATGATGGCGTTTTTTAAGTCCTCAAATGCATGTGTACCTGGTTCTACACGACCAGCATCTGCTTGTTGTCTTGCGTATTTTGTTGCTGCGGCAAGGTTCGCATCAGTTAAAGAGCCATTGGCTGTAGCAAATGCATTTAAAGCATTTTTATATTTTGCACTCCATGCCGAGCCACTGCCTCCACTTGCTAAATCCAGGTTATCTGCCAACGGTTTTACATTGTAAGAATCCCCGGAGTTTTCTAAGGATACATAGGTCCTGATTAAGAAATTACTTCCTTTAAGTTCTAATTTATGGTTTTGGATGACCACATTATCCAGTTGGATTTTATTGCCCCGTTGAAAAACACCATCCATTTTTCCTATGCGGTAATCGTATGCCAATTCCAAAAAGTCGTTGAAGCGGTAGTGTAATCCAGCATCAAACTTCAGGTTGTCTACATTAGGGTTAACCAGGTCTTTTTCCCAGTAGCCGGTCCTGGCAACATTTAAAGTCTGATTGTTTTTACTATTGATAGTTAAGCCACTTAGCGAAACCGTGTTACTTCCTGCTAATACATCATCGCCATATTTGTTCCAGCCATCAAAAGCGATGTTATTTTCGCCATCTAAAGCATTGAAGCCTGGGTTTGCACTTTTTAAGTTATTAGGATTTTGATTTGTTCGCGTATCTGAAAGCCAGTCTGTTCCCCTCAAATAGCTGAGGTTAATTTTAAATGCAAGCTTATTGTTGAATGCTTTTGCATAACGAATGGCGGTTTCCGTAAGGTTACTGACCTCCCTACCAGTGCCACCAAGATGATTTAAGCCCGTCTTTTGATAAAAACTAAGTCCTTGATAATAAAAAGGATTTTTGGTAAACAGGTTGCTCATCCCATTGATCGCATTCATGCCATAAAGTGCAGAAGCTGCACCGGGTGTGATCTCTACACTGGCAATATCCAGTTCTGTTGGGCCAATTGCATTTCCTAATGGAACACCTAAGGTTGCTGCCTGCATGTCTATGCCATCTACCAATTGCATAAACCGGTAATTACTTGGGATATTAAAACCACGGGTATTGGGGATTTTAAAAGTCAAGCTGGAGGTAGTCATCTGGACTCCTTTCACATTTTCCAGGGCATCATAAAAACTTGGTGCCGGCGATTCCCGAATAGCCCGGATGTCTAATTTTTCAATCGCTACAGGTGATTTTAAAATGCTTTCCGCTACTCTGGAAGCTGTAATGACAACCTCGTTTCCTAAAATCGTTTGTGTAACTAAATTAATAGTTAGCAAGTCGCCGGCTGATACGACTTTAAATTCTTGTGGTTCAAAACCAATGCTGGTGAAATTAAGTTTTATTGGGAATTTTAATCGGCTCCGAAGTTTAAATTTGCCGTTTTGGTCTGTGGTTGTTCCTGCAATAGTACCATTAATATTCACCCCTACGCCCGCTAGTGGTTCTTTTGTTTCCTGACTATTTACTACTCCACTGATTTCGATTAATTGGTTTTCTTGGGCCTTTAGTGTTTGTTGGGTTAAAAAGAAGATAAAGAATAGAATGAAGTACTGGTACTTTTTAAAAGTAGCTTCAGGGGTAAAATAGGGTAGTTTTCTGGCCATAATACAAAGTCTATAGATTTAGTAGTCAAAACTATATCTTGTAGACGAGATTACCAAATTATTTATATAATATAAATTCGATTTGTATTTTTAGGCTGAATATTTGAGTGGTTCCTTCAGTGTTTTAAGAATTTCTTCCACGTATTTTCTGTCGTTAGCCAAACGTGGAACTTTATGTTGTCCCCCTAATTTGCCTTTTGATTTTAACCAATTATAGAACGTGCTTTTTGGTGCATTATGAACCTTAGGTCTTAATATTGCCATGTCATTGAAACGCTTGGCATCATAATCTGAATTGATATCACGCAGGGTTTGGTCTAATACATCCACAAACAATTCAAAATCATTAGGCTGTTTCTCAAATTCGATGATCCACTCATGTCCCCCTGCGTTGGTGCCTTCGAAATAAATAGGGCAAGCAGTGTAGTCAATAAAAATAGCTCCAGTAGCACAGCAGGCTGCACTGATGGCATGCTCTGCATTTTCAATAATGACTTCTTCGCCAAAAGCATTGATGAAGTGTTTGGTACGTCCTGTAATTTTAATACGGAAAGGAAGGAGGGACGTAAATTGGATGGTATCTCCAATCATATAACGCCATAATCCTCCATTGGTAGAAATAATGATGGCGTAGTTTTTATGTAATTCCACCTGATCCAGTGATAACGTTTGGGGGTTTTCTTCTGCCAGAAGCTCCATTGGGAGAAACTCATAATAAATGCCATAGTCGAGCATTAACAATAACTCTTCTGAATTTTCCTGGTCTTGTATACCAAAAAAACCTTCTGAGGCATTGTAAGTCTCCAGGTAATACATGTCGGCACTAGGAATCAAGGCCTTAAACTGTTCTCTATAAGGCTTAAAATTTACGGCTCCGTGGAAATATAATTCCAGGTTTGGCCAAACTTCCAGCAGGTCGTTTTTGCCGGTCATTTCCAAAACTTTCTTAGCAAGCACAAGCGTCCAGGTGGGTACACCAGAAATGTTGGTGACGTTTTCGTTAATGGTGGCCTCGGCCATTTTTTCCATTTTATGCTCATAATTATCCATTAAGGCAATGGATATATCTGGTGTTCGGTAATATTCGGCCCACATCGGCAGGTTCTTTATCAGTACCGCAGAAAGGTCACCATAATAGGAATCTTCATTTAATTGGTTAATCTGGTGACTTCCGCCAAGTACTAAGCCTTTACCCGTTAATATTTGGTTATCCGGGCGGTTATTGCAATAGATGGAAAGCATATCCTTACCCCCTTTGAAATGGCACTCCTGTAAAGATTCTTCTGATACAGGTATAAATTTACTCCTGTCGCTGGTTGTTCCAGAAGATTTAGCAAACCATTTAATTTCAGAAGGCCAAAGGATATTTTGTTCTCCTTTAAGCATTCGTTCAATGTAAGGTTTAATGGTATCGTAATTTTGTAAGGGTACTCTTTCTTTGAATTCTTTCTGAGAAGCTATTGATTTGTAATCATATTTCTTACCCCACTCGGTGTTTTGGGCACTTGAGATTAAAGTATGAAACCATTCATCTTGTACATCAAGGGGGTATTTCATGAAAAGTTCTATCTGATGAACCCTTTTCTTCATGTACCAGGTAAAAATTGAATTAACAAACGCCATTTTTTTATAGATATGAATTATAAGTTTTTGCTGCGGAGCACAAAATTAGAGCCAAGGTATACTTTTCTCACCATTTCATTTGCTGCCAGTACCTCCGGGGTTCCAGATTCAAGAATTTTACCTTCAAATAAGAGGTAAGCTCTGTCTGTAATAGACAGGGTTTCCTGCACATTATGATCCGTAATTAAAATACCTATGTTCTTGTTTTTAAGTTTGGCTACAATTGTTTGTATTTCTTCCACTGCAATAGGGTCTACACCTGCAAAAGGTTCATCCAAAAGAATGAAATTTGGACTGGCAGCAAGGGCACGGGCAATTTCTGTTCTTCTTCTTTCACCTCCAGAGAGTAAGTCGCCCCTATTTTTACGCACTTTATGCAAACTAAATTCTGTAATCAGTTCTTCAAGTTTCTCGTATCTTTCTTCTTTTCCCATTTTAGTCATTTCCAAAATAGCCAAAATATTATCTTCCACCGTTAGCTTTCTAAATACGGAGGCTTCCTGCGCAAGGTAACCGATACCTTTTTGCGCCCGCCTGTACATGGCATCGCTGGTAATATCCTCGTCATCTAAGAAAATTGTTCCTTCATTGGGCTTAATCAAGCCCACGATCATGTAAAAAGAGGTTGTCTTTCCTGCGCCGTTAGGGCCAAGTAAACCAACAATTTCCCCTTGGCTCACATTAAATGAAACATCATTAACAACGGTGCGTTGTTTATATTTTTTAACTAGATTATCTGCTCTTAAGATCATTTAAGTATATCAATTATCAATTTTGATCGCTTTAATATTTAGTTGTAATCGTTTTTTTTCCCGCCAAACATTTTCTTCTATTGTATAACAAACGGAGAAAGGCTGATTAGGTTTCAAAGCCAATAGAAATTCAGCCTGATTAAAGCCAATACAGTCAAAAGTACTTGAATTTTGTTGCTTTATAGTCAATTTTAGGTGTTTTGTTCCTACAATATAAGGAATTCCTACGCAAACTACCTGGTGTGAAATAAAAACAGGTGCCATGTTACCCGGTCCAAAAGGAGCCATTTGAGCCAGTATTCTTTGAAATTTACCATCAATTTGTTTCAGGTCAATTTCGGCATCAATATTTATTTCCGGACAAAGCATGTCATCAGTAATACTTGCTGCAACGATACTTTCAAAGCGGTCTGAAAAAGAATTGATATTTTCTTCTTTCATGGTTAAGCCTGCAGCAAATTTATGACCGCCAAATTGTTCCAATAAATCTGCGCAACCTAATAGGGCTTCGTAGAGATCGAAACCGGGTACAGAACGTGCAGAGCCAGTAAGCAAGCCATTAGATGCAGTTAATACAACGGTGGGGCGGAAATAAGTTTCTGTAAGTCTGGATGCCACAATGCCAATAACGCCTTTATTCCACTGTTGGTTATAAACTACTGTAGTTTTCTTATTTATAAGTACCTCGCAAGCTGCAATTAAAGCAAGCGCTTCGGCTGTGGTTTGCTGATCAGTTGTTTTACGTTCTGTGTTATGAATGTTAATAAATGAACTTTGTTCTTGTGCCGGGCCATTTTCCATACATAACAACATCTTAACGGCTTCACGTGCATGATCCATCCGGCCGGCGGCATTGATACGTGGGGCAATGGTGAACACGATGTCTGTTAAAGTAAACTCTTTTGCTGGCCCTGAACTTTGCATCAATGCTTTGAGGCCCATGCTTGGGTAGCCATTCAACTTTTTTAAGCCGTAGTAAGCGAGCACCCTATTTTCATCCTGCACCGGAACAATGTCGGCGGCAATGCTCACCATAACCAGGTCCAGGTATTGCTCATATTTTTCTTTTGAGAATTGATGTGAAATGCAAAAAGCCTGGGCAAGCTTAAAGCCAATGCCACAGCCTGCTAACTCTTTAAAAGGATAAGGACAATCTTTACGTTTTGGATCAAGTACTGCTATTGCATCCGGCAATTCTTCACCCGGTAAATGATGGTCACAGATGATGAAATCTACACCTATGCTATTTGCATAACTCACTTTGTCGTTAGATTTTATACCACAATCCAAAGCAATAATTAAAGTAAAACCATGGTCTTTGGCATAATCAATACCCAGGGTAGAGATGCCATAACCTTCTTTATGACGGTCAGGTATATAATATTCAATTTGATTGGTAAACTGCTTGAAAAAGCTGTAAGCCAAAGCAACAGCGGTGGTTCCATCTACATCATAATCACCATAGATCAGTATTTTTTCTTTATTTACTAAAGCGTTGTCAATGCGGGTTATAGCCTTATCCATGTCTTTCATCAAAAAAGGATCATGAATTTCACCCATTGCCGGCCGAAAGAAATGGCGTGCCTCATCAAAAGTGCTAATACCCCTTTGTACCAAAATCTGTGCTAAGCACTTATCAATCTTTAATTCCTCTGCAAGCGCTTCAGTAAGCGCTTTATTTCCCTGTAGCGCCCGCACCCATCTTTTTTCCATATATTTGCCTCGTGATTCGTAAAGATATCATTAATTTTTTCTTACTAATATCTATGTCATTGCAAGTATTCACTTTATACGAAGGTTCTTATTCGGTAGATGCCACTAAAAAATTTCTTCCTTTCAACCCTGCGGTTGATCATGCCAGAGACAGACCTGCTTCCTTATTTATTCATGTGCAACCATTTTTAGTTAAAATGAATAATTTGCTACTATTGTTAGATACCGGTTTAGGGTACAGCAATGAGGCAGGGCAACTGCAATTACATGAGAACATTAAAAAGGCAGGTTTTAATCCCGAAGATGTAGACTATGTATTGATGTCTCATCTTCACTATGACCATTCCGGGGGCATGGTACACCATTATAATGGCAAGATGGAGCTCAGCTTTCCGCATGCTACTTATGTTATACAGGAAGGCGAATGGGAAAGCGCTTTTACCAGTGCATCCACTTCTTACCATACGGAGATATTTGATTTTTTACAAAGAAATGCCACTATGGTTTTTGTAGAAGGATCAGGACAATTTATTGAAGGCATCAGTTATGAATTAACCGGAGCTCATTGTCCTTTTCATCAAACTTTTCTTTTAGATGATGGAACAGATAAAGTATTCTTTGGCGGCGATGTTTTGCCAGAGCCTGAAGAATTGCTGCGTAAGTTTATTGCAAAATATGATTTTGATGGACGTAAAGCAATGGAGCTTCGTGATGAATATGGAAAGAAAGCAGCAGTAGAAAACTGGAATTGTTTATTTTACCATGGAAAGAAAAAGGCCACTGGTTTTGTTACTTATAACGATGGCGTTTTTAAAGTGATATAGTTTTAAGCGCTAGCACTTTTAAATAATTCAACTAAGCGATCAATCGACAATGGTTTTGAAATAAAGCCTTTAACTACATTATAGGTTTTGGCTTTCTCAATGTCATTTTCGTAAACCGAGGAGGAAAGCATATACATGTCTACCACTTTGGTGATATTCATTTTTTCGTATGCTTCAATAAATTCCCATCCGTTAAGGACCGGCATATTGATGTCGATCAACATCAGGTGAGGGAATATTTCCGGACTATCTGCAATTTCATGAAGGTAATCAATCGCTAACTGACCGTTAGTTTTCGCCACCATATTTACGGCGAACCCAGTCTTCTCTACAATCTTTTTAATGATGAAAATATTGATGTCGTCATCATCAATAACTAATAGGTTGATTTTAAAATCCATTTTGGTTTTAGTAAAGAACGCATTAAATTTTATTAAAGATATAAATTAGTTGTTTATTTTTTTAATATAAAAAGATCATTTTAAGTAAAATGATCTTTTTATATTACACTAGTTTTATTAAATGTTTGTAAGCTACTAACTTAACTTGAATATTCTTCCTGGTATGCCTCAATTGGCGGACAGGCGCAGATTAAAGATCTATCACCATAAGAATCGTTTACCCTGCCAACAGAAGGCCAGAATTTGTAAGCTGCCACATAAGGTAGCGGAAAAGCGGCATTTTGCCTGCTGTAACTATGGTTCCAATCATCGCCAGTAACATTAGCTGCTGTATGTGGTGCATTCTTTAAAGCATTATCAACTTTATCGCTCTCTCCATTTTCTACAGCAGCAATCTCTCCTTTAATAGCTATTAAAGCATCACAAAACCTATCTAGCTCATGTTTAGGTTCGCTTTCAGTAGGCTCTATCATTAAGGTGCCAGCCACCGGGAAAGAAACCGTTGGTGCATGAAAACCATAATCCATCAAACGTTTTGCGATATCGACCACTTCGATACCGAAGTTTTTGAAACTTCTGCAATCCAGGATCATTTCATGTGCACAACGCCCTTTGCTGCCCGCATACAATACCGGGTAATGTTCCTCTAAACGTGCCTTCATATAATTAGCGTTCAGGATGGCAGCTTTAGTAGCATTCGTTAACCCTTCTGTGCCCATCATAGCGATATAAGCATGAGAAATGATTAATATGGATGCAGAACCCCATGGTGCCGATGCTACTGCATGGATAGATTTCTCGTGATTGATGTCGACTACCGCATGGCCAGGTAAATATTTAACCAGGTGTTTTGCCACACCAATTGGCCCCATGCCTGGTCCACCACCACCGTGAGGAATACAAAAAGTTTTGTGTAAATTTAAGTGACAAACATCTGCGCCAATATTAGCGGGACTAGTTAGTCCAACTTGTGCATTCATGTTTGCGCCGTCCATATATACTTGTCCGCCATTGGCATGGATTGTTTCACAAATAGCAATGATGCTTTCTTCAAATACCCCATGTGTAGAAGGGTAAGTTACCATCAGGCAGGAAAGCACCTCTTTATGTTGTTCTGCCTTGGCTTTTAAGTCTTCCACATCAATGTTTCCATTAACTAAAGATTTTACCACCACTACTTTCATACCGGCCATAGCCGCAGAAGCAGGGTTTGTGCCATGTGCAGAAGAAGGAATTAAGGCTACATTACGGTGCCCTTCGCCACGATCCTGGTGATAAGCCCTGATCACCATTAATCCAGTATATTCACCCTGAGCTCCAGCATTAGGCTGTAAACTCATGGCTGCAAAACCAGTAATTTCGCTTAACCATTTATTTAATTCGTTAAATACGGTATAATAACCGGCAACTTGATCAGTAGGAGCGAAGGGGTGTATTTTAGCAAATTCAGACCAGGTTACAGGAACCATTTCTGTGGTTGCATTTAGTTTCATGGTACATGAACCCAAAGGAATCATGGAATGACAAAGAGAAAGGTCTTTTGCTTCTAATGATTTAATGTAACGAAGCATTTCATGCTCAGACTGGTGGGCATTGAAAATAGGGTGTGTTAAATAGGTAGAACGGCGTTGTAAGGCCTCAGGAATAACGGTAACGATATTCTCTTCCTCTAGTTCAGCCTGACCTGCTGAGATACCTTTAACTTTAGAAAATATTTTATTTAATAGTTTAATATCAGCAACACTTGTGGTTTCATCAAGAGCGATGGTTACCAGGCTGCCTTTATAATTTAGGTTGATTTCATTGTCAATGCATTCTCTATGGATAGAGTCTACAAGGTCTCCAAGTTCTACCTGTATGGTATCAAAATAAGCGGTGGTCAGTGTTTTATAACCAATTTTCTGTAATGATGTAGCTAAACTTACTGCCAGGCCATGGGTGCGCTCAGCAATTAATTTTAACCCTTTAGGGCCATGGTAAACAGCATAAAAACCAGCCATGATAGCCAATAGTGCTTGTGCTGTACAAATATTAGAGGTCGCTTTATCTCTGCGGATGTGCTGCTCTCTGGTTTGCAGGGCCATGCGTAAAGCATAATTATTATTTACATCTATAGTAACGCCAATGATACGGCCAGGAATATTTCTTTTATATTCTTCTTTTGTAGCAAAGTAAGCTGCGTGAGGGCCACCAAAACCGATTGAAATTCCGAAACGTTGGGTAGTACCTACCACAACATCAGCACCCCATTCTCCAGGAGGCGTTAATAAGGTTAAACTCAATAGATCAGCAACAACAGTAACTTTAACGTTTTTTTGATGTGCATTTGCGGCAAAGTCGGTGTAATCAAAAACCTCACCGTTGCCAGCAGGATATTGAACTATAGCGCCAAAAAACTTATCGTTGAGTTCAATATTTTGGTGGTTGCCAATAACAAGCTCAATACCGAAAGGATTGGCCCTTGTTTTTAGCACATCTATGGTTTGGAGAAACAACAATTCAGAAACAAAGAATTTTGTAGCCGAGGGGTTCTTGCGAAGGCTGAATTGCATAAGCATCGCTTCAGCAGCAGCAGTACCTTCATCTAATAAAGAAGCATTTGCAATTTCCATCCCCGTTAAATCAATAACCATGGTTTGAAAGTTCAATAAAGCCTGTAAACGGCCTTGAGCAATTTCAGCCTGGTAAGGTGTATATTGCGTGTACCATCCTGGATTTTCCATGACGTTACGTAAAATTACGCCAGGGGTGATCGTGTCATAATATCCTTGACCGATATAAGACTTGAACACTTTGTTTAGAGCCGCCGTTTGCTTTATGCTGCTCAGGTATTCAGCCTCCGACTTCGCTTTCGGAAGGTTTAAAGGCTGCTTTAATCTGATTTCTTTTGGAACTGTTTGTTCAATCAATTCATCAATAGAATTTACGCCAATTGTCGATAACATTGCAGCTGTATCAGCTGTATTTGTGGCAATGTGGCGATTTTTAAAGTCTTCTTTGTAATGGATATTTAAGCTCATATATTGTAGCAATAAAAGTTGGCGCAAAGGTAAGAAATTTCCGGGTTAGTTGGTTAGTTGACGCAGATACATTTGGATGGTGTTTTCCAGACCAAGATATAAGGCGTCAGCAATTAAAGCATGACCAATAGAAACCTCTAAAAGGTTGGTAACGTGTTGGTTGAAATACTGTAGGTTGTGCAGGTCGAGGTCATGTCCTGCGTTGATGCCCAGGCCTAATGCTATTGCTTTATTAGCGGCAGTAATATAAGGTGCAATTGCTGCAGCTTTATCCTGATGAAAATGCTGTGCATAAGCCTCCGTATAAAGTTCAATTCTGTCTGTACCGGTCGTAGCTGCGGCTTCAATCATTGCTGTTACCGGATCTACAAATATGGAAACGCGGATTCCTGCATTTTTAAACAAGGTGACCATTTCCCGGAGGTAATCCTGGTTTTTTATGGTGTCCCAACCATGGTTAGAAGTAATTTGGCCTTCGGTATCTGGCACTAAAGTAACCTGCGCAGGTTGATTGGCTAAAACAAGGTCTATAAACTTTTGTTCTCTGCAGTTACCTTCAATGTTTAATTCGGTAGCAATAACTGCTTTTAAGTCAAAAACATCCTGGTAACGAATGTGTCTTTCGTCTGGTCTGGGGTGTACTGTTATTCCTTGAGCACCAAAACGTTCACAGTCTAAGGCTACTTTTACTAAATCGGGATTATTGCCGCCACGACTGTTACGTAATGTGGCTATTTTATTGATGTTTACAGATAGATTTGCCATGCACAAAGGTAAGGAATATTGAAATTATAAATCCAAAATCTTTTAGTGATGAATGGGCCTCAGTTGATAGTGAGTCAAGGGTGAGTCCACAGTGAGTCAAGGGTGAGTCAACCTTTTGTCGAAGAAACCCTTGACTCACCCTTGACTGAATGTGGTCTGTCTATTGATTCAATAGGAGGGGGATAGGGAGTGAGGTTGTGAATACAAAAAAAAAGGCCTTCCTTTCGGAAAGCCCTTTTAAATTACTATTAAATTAAGGTTACTTATTTAGTATCTGTAAGCTTCAGGTTTAAACGGACCTTCTACAGGAACGCCAATATAATCTGCCTGGTGCTGATCTAAAACATCTAATTCTACACCAATTTTAGCTAAGTGTAAACGTGCTACTTTTTCATCTAAGTATTTAGGAAGCACATAAACTTTATTCTCGTAGTTTGCTGTGTTTGTCCACAATTCTAACTGCGCCAATGTTTGGTTAGTGAAAGAGTTAGACATTACGAAACTTGGGTGACCAGTTGCGCAACCTAAGTTTACTAAGCGGCCTTCAGCTAAAAGAATAACATCTTTTCCGTCGATGGTATATTTATCAACCTGAGGTTTGATTTCTACTTTGGTATCGCCATAGTTTGTATTTAACCAGGCTACGTCAATTTCATTATCGAAGTGACCGATGTTACAAACAATAACTTTGTCTTTCATTACTCTGAAGTGTTCTGCACGAACGATGTCGCAGTTACCTGTTGAAGTAACTACAATGTCTGCTTCTTTAACGGCAGTAGCAAATTTCTTTACTTCATAACCTTCCATAGCAGCTTGTAATGCACAGATCGGATCAATTTCTGAAATGATAACACGTACGCCCTGAGAGCTTAAAGATTCTGCAGAACCCTTACCTACATCACCATAACCAACAACAACGGCAACTTTACCAGCCATCATAATATCTGTAGCACGACGGATGGCATCAACTAATGATTCACGGCATCCGTATTTGTTATCGAATTTAGATTTGGTAACGGAGTCGTTTACGTTGATTGCTGGAATATGCAATGTTCCGTTTTTCATGCGCTCGTATAAACGGTGAACGCCGGTAGTGGTTTCTTCAGATAAACCTTTGATTGCTGCAATCAGCTCAGGGTATTTATCGAAAACCATGTTGGTTAAATCACCACCGTCATCAAGAATCATGTTTAATGGCTGGCGATCTGGACCGAAATGTAGGGTTTGTTCGATACACCAGTCAAAATCTTCTTCATTTAAACCTTTCCAGGCATAAACTTGGATTCCTGCAGCAGCCATGGCAGCAGCAGCGTGATCTTGTGTGGAGAAAATGTTACATGATGACCAGGTTACTTCGGCACCTAATTCAACTAAAGTTTCTATTAGAACTGCAGTTTGAATGGTCATGTGCAGGCAACCAGCAATGCGGGCGCCTTTTAAAGGTTTTGAAGGGCCAAATTCTTCACGCAATGACATTAGACCGGGCATTTCTGCCTCTGCTAATCCGATTTCTTTGCGGCCCCATTCTGCCAGTGAAATGTCCTTAACTTTGTAAGGAACGAAAGTTGTCTCTACTGATGACATAAATTTATTATTTAATTGAATGATTATAAATTGCTTATTTGATTTTTTGAAAATGTTTGCACACATATTTGCAAACATTTTCTGATTATCAGGCCACAAAAGTAAGCAATTTTGATGTGAATAATAAGTACTTAGCGGTTTACAATTTTTAGGAATTTAAATTATACATTAGGAATACAATTCTTTATTACATCTACTAATTCCTTGCAATTCCAATCATAAAACGAATATATAATAAGTAGCGGTTGTTACAATAAAATAATATATCCTTATTAAGATATCATTGTAGAGGGTACTGAATTTTAGGACTTGACCATACTTTTTTGCATAATTATCGTTCCTTAAGATTTTCTTTTTATCGTAGTTGTTAGTGAAACTTACAGCTATAATAAAGATAGAAACAAGTCAAGTGTAACGCAAGGCGTACTTTTTTCCATGAAAGCAAATCACAATAATTCCAGAAGAAGTTGGAATCTATAGTTAGATTGACATCACACTTTACTTATTATCAATATTTTCCTTCCCTTCGAAGCTATCCAATTCCTTATTTACCTCTTCCAATAATTGTTGTTCCGTTGGAAGGTAAAGTTTATATTGACTTGCTATAATTTGTCTTTCACCCTCTGGCAGTGTAAACTTAACCACTGCATCGTTTTTACTAGCGCAAAGTAATATTCCGATCGTTGGGCTTTCATTTGGAAGCTTTTCCATGCGGTCATAATAATTAACATACATCTGCAATTGCCCAATATCCTGGTGGGTTAACTTAGTAGTCTTAATTTCGATGATTACAAAACACTGCAACAATCGGTTATAGAATACGAGATCTACAAAAAACTCATCTCCTTCAATATGTATACGCTTCTGTCTTGCTACAAATGAGAAACCGTTTCCCAATTCTAATAAAAATTCCTGAAGATGTGATATAATAGCATTTTCTAAATCTTTCTCGTAGTATGAAGCTTCTCTCTTTAATCCAAGAAATTCTAAAAACATTGGGTCTTTAATAATTTCTTTGGCATCAGAAGGAAGTTTTTCATTCTTTGCAACTGCTAATACACTTTTTTTTTCATTACTTAACAAAAGACGTTCAAACAAATTACTATAGATCTGTCTTTCTAATTGACGAACTGTCCAATTATTCTTGATAGTTTCGGCTATATAAAATGTCCTGTGGTCTTCATTTTCAAGGCTTAACATTAACTTATATTGACTCCAGCTTAATTGTGCATACAGTGTATGCACAATTGGAAACGTGCGGTAAAATTGACGATATAAATTGATTTGCCTTCTAGAGAAACCACTTCCAAATTCAGGTTGTAACTGTTCCGAAAGATATTTAATAAGAAATGATCCATATTCAGCTCTATCTTTTCCTTGCTGTTCTTCTTCGAAAACTCTCTTGCCAATATGCCAATACATTAGCGTGCGCTGATGGTCGATAGCACGGATAGCATTGTCTTTAGATTTAGCAATAATATCAATTATATCGCTGATAATGGATTGATTGATTAGCATTTTTGACAATAATTTTTTTGTTATAAATATACAATTTAAAAAAAAACTTGTTAGACTGATCTATTAAATTGTGTAGCTCTGCAATTGTGTCCTCAGTGCGGCCGTAATTGCAAAAATTCCTGAAAATTGATTGCAGTCTCACCATAAGCCATTAAGTATGGATACAGGGTTGCTAGCCTGATTTTCGGCCTCTAGCTCTTACTGAATTCAATCCGTCTAGAACAAATTGAGGGGTTAGACATTTGGGAATACAAAGAATCGCAAGTCTTACCACTTGCAAAAACAGAAATTAACGAATTAAATAATTATTTACAAAATAAAGATTAATTATAGTGCACAGCACAACAGCAAGCACAAAACTCATCAATCATTGTAAATAGTTGCGCTATATTTATATCAACGTAACTAAGCAAGTCTAATATAAAAATCTTATTACAATAAAAGATGTTCAACAAATCAGAAGAGCCCTTAGCGAAGTGATTGATACCTATCTATCTTCGATTTTACAGTTTAGTGCTGGTCTTAAGATGTTTTCTGGGTTTTTAACTCAACACCAAATTTTTGCTGATAATGGTGGTCTTGAAGCTAGTTGATTCATCTACGAGCTTTCCATACTTTACTTTTGGTTATTCAAAAGAAAAATTTATACATTTATAAAGATTTAAAATAAGGTAAAATAAATTAAGATTTTTTGATCTTTTAATATTAGCTATTTTTAAGTAGTAATAAATCAAGTTTTGTAAACAGGTAAAACAGTTATAAATAGAGCATAAATTAATCAGGTTAATATTAAACTATTAAATAAAAATGAATTCAGATACTTCCCATCAAACATCTTTCCGCAATAAAAACAACGTTCATTTTAAAATTAAATCGTTTATTTACTTAGCCCATATTATCTGTATAGGGCTTTTCATGCTTTTTTCATCTTGTAATAAAAGATCAGGTAAACCAAGAATACTTGTCTTTACTAAAACCGCAGGCTTTTACCACGAATCTATTCCATTGGGTGTAAAAGCAATAGAGAAATTAGGTAATGAAAATAATTTTGAAGTAGATACAACCAGCAATGCTGATTTTTTTATACAGGATTCTCTGAAAAAATATGCAGCTATAGTTTTCTTACATACCACCGGAGATTTGCTTAATCATTATCAGGAAGCTGAATTTGAACGTTATATTCAAGCGGGTGGAGGTTTTATGGGCGTTCATGCTGCTGCTGATGCAGAATACGATTGGGGCTGGTATAACAGATTGGTAGGCGCTTCTTTTGAGAGCCATCCAGAACAGCAGGAAGCTGTTTTAAATGTTATTGATCAAAATGATCCTTCAACGAGCCATTTACCTAAACAATGGAAAAGAAAAGATGAGTGGTATAACTTTAAGAAAATCAGCAAAGATTTAAATATACTCATTACTATAGACGAAAGTAGTTATAAAGGTGGGAAAAACGGGGGTAACCATCCCATGGCCTGGTACCATGATTTTGAGGGTGGGAGATCGTTTTATACCGAACTGGGACATACCGATGAGTCATTTCAGGAACCAATGTATCTCAAACATATTTTAGGTGGGATTAATTATGCGATTGGCGAAAATAAAAAACTTGACTATGATGCTGCTAAAACCCTGCAAGTGCCAGAAGAGGACCGTTTTGTAAAAACAATGTTAAGCGAGGGCAGTTTTTTTGAACCAACAGAAATGGCCATCCTGCCAAACTTTGATATTCTTGTTGCACAGCGACGCGGAGAGCTGATGTTATATGACAATACCACCAAAAAAGTTAAACAAGCGGGTTTTTTGAATGTATATTATAAAACCACAACAGAGGGTGTCAATGCGGAGGAAGGCTTATTGGGAATCACAGCAGACCCCGACTTTAATAAAAACAATTACATTTATTTGTTTTACAGTCCGTCAGATACCTCTGTAAACCGGTTGTCACGATTTGTATTTAAAAATGGCACGCTGGACAATAAATCTGAAAAAGTAATAATTCAATTCTATTCTCAGCGTGAAATTTGCTGCCATACGGGCGGTTCAGTAACTTTTGGCAATGATCGCATGATTTACATTTCAACAGGTGACAACTCAACGCCTTTTGATGAAAAAGGTCAAGCTTATGCAAACCACGGTTTTGCTCCATTGAATGATGATCCTGGGCATTTACAGTATGATTCAAGACGGTCGGCAGGTAATCCAAACGATTTAAGAGGAAAAATACTTCGGATTAAAATTAATGAGGATGGTAGTTATAGTATTCCTGAGGATAATCTCTTTGCAAAAGATAACCCTAAAACCAGGCCGGAAATTTACGTTATGGGCAATAGAAATCCTTACAGAATTTCTATTGATAAAAAAACCGGTTATCTGTATTGGGGAGAAGTTGGTCCGGATGCAAGTGTAGATAGTCTAGACACCAGAGGCCCGAAAGGTTACGATGAGATGAACCAAGCCAGAAAAGCTGGAAATTTTGGTTGGCCATTATTTATCGGTAATAATATTCCTTATCGTCAGTACAATTATACCACAGGGCAAAGCGGAGAGGTATTTGACCCTGCCAAGCCTTTAAATAACTCCAGAAACAATAGCGGACAAACCCAATTGCCACCTGCCCAGTCGGCATTTATATGGTATCCTTACGGACCGTCCAAAGAATTCCCTCAGATGGGGACAGGGGGCCGAACAGCTATGACAGGCCCTGTATATTATACAAAGGATTATCCAAAAGAACACCGTTACCCTGAATATTACAACGGAAAGCTTTTTATTTATGAATGGATAAGGAATTGGATTAAGGTGGTTACTATGCAGCCGAACGGGGATTTTGATAAGATGGAGCCCTTCATGGAACATACGAAGTTTAAGAGTCCGATAGATATGGAAGTGGGACCAGACGGAAGGATTTATATATTGGAATATGGCTCTGGATGGTTTTCTAAAAATCCTGATGCAGGTCTTTCCCGATTAGATTATATTTCAGGAAACCTGCCACCGAAAGTCAGTGAGCTAAAAGTCGATAAGACCAGTGGAAATCTTCCCTTACAAATTAAAGCAAGTGTTACAGCGAATGATCCCGAAAAGGGCAGTCTGACCTATCTTTGGTCCATTGGAACTGTTACCAAAGAAACAAAAGAGCCATTTCTTACCTACACGATAAACAAGCCAGGAGATTATGATATCAGTGTAAACGTTATGGACAAAGAAAAAGCTTCAACAAAAAGCAATACCTTATCTGTTTATGCTGGAAATGAAGAACCGCGGGTAATTATTTCTTTGCAGGGTAATAAAAGTTTTTATTTTCCTTCACTACCCGTGGTCTATGATATCCATGTTGACGACAAAGGCGAGGCGGTTGATTTAAAGAACTTGTATGTTTCAACCGATTATGTACAGGGAACAGATATGTCGGGGTCTTCAATGGGACATCAGGTAATATCAGAAACTATTTTAGGAAAAAACCTGATGTTGTCTATGGATTGCAAATCTTGTCACCAGTTAGATAAAAGTTCAATTGGTCCTGCTTTTATAAAAGTTGCGCAACGTTATTCGAATAAACCTGATGCTTACGCACAGCTTACGCAAAAAGTTATAAAGGGAAGTAGCGGCGTGTGGGGCGAGGCAGCTATGCCAGCACACCCAAGTCTTAAGGTTGATGATGCCAAAAAAATCATACAATGGATCTTGTCTTTATCAAATGAGGCCTCAAAGAAAAAATCATTGCTTCCTAACGGAAAAATACTGGTAAAGGGCGACCCTAAAAAACAAGATGCAGTCTTTGCAATGACCGCAACTTATACTGATAGTGGAAATAACGGATCCAAGCCTCTCTCAGGTACTAGAACGGTTTATTTGAAAAACAGCTTGTTGAAGGGTGGTGATTTCTCCACTGTATCAGGATTTGAGACACTTGATTCTGCAGGAACTAAATACCTCCGCTTTCCAGCTAAAGAAGGGTATTTGAAGCTCTCAAAGGTTGATCTTTCCAAAATTAGTGGGTTGCAAATTACAGGTGAGGGTAAGAATTTTCCTGCTGATTATAAAATAGAGATCAGAACTGGTGAGACTGAAAATAGTCTTATCGGTTCAGGAAGCCTGAAATTTAATGCTAACAGGCAAAAATATTCGGTTACCATTGCTATAAAACCTGTTATTGATGGCAAAGCTCATGATCTTTACCTTTATGTGAAGGCAGCACATCCTTTATCAGCGCAACTGCCGATATTTTTAGCCGTACAATTATTATCCAAATAAAAAAGAGAAGTTAATTAAGGATATTCTAAGCGCTATGTTGTTTGTAAATGGTAGTCAAAATTGAGTTGACCCGCAAATAATAAGCTATCTATTGAAGAAATAGAAGCACTTTAGCTTTTAGTAACCTTTATAGTTGAGGCAGCAGGACGCTCCATGATGGTTGTAAGAGATTCAAGTATTATCTTGCATGATGCGTTTAATTTTCTGTGTACTCCTCAATTTAGTCTATGTATTTCCTGTTTTTAGCCAAAATCTTAAACAAGAACCATCGCGTGCACCTTTGCATTTCACAAAAATGAAAGTCTCTTCAGAAACCTATGAATCGGTAGGAGTATTAGATGTGGACGGTGATGGACACCCTGATATTGTCTCTGGCGCATTTTTTTACCAAGGTCCAGAATTCAGTCAACGTCATTTTATTGCAGAAGTGAAGCGGGTGGAAGAATATTGGGATGACTTTTCAACCATCCCACTGGATGTAAATGGAGATGGAAGAATGGATTTTATAAGTGGGGGTTGGTTTGGAGCAACACTTCGATGGTTCGAAAATCCAGGCAATAACGGGAAATGGAAAGAACACATCATTGATGAAACCGGTAATATAGAAACAGTTCGAGGTTGGGATATCGATGGAGATGGAACAATAGAAATCTTTCCAAACAACCCAGGTCACCCTTTAAAATATTACAAACTGAAAAAAGATGCTGAAGGAAGAGGAACGGGTCAATTTACCAAGGTTGAAATTGCACAAACACAGGGTCATGGACTAGGTTTCGGGGACATCAATGGAGATGGCCAAGGCGATATTATCGGCAATAATGGTTGGCTGGAAGCTCCATTGGATTTAAAAGGGAAATGGCTAGCACACCCAGCGTTTGAATTAGGAGATGCTAGTGTGCCCATTTTGGTAGTCGATGTAAACAAGGATGGATTAAACGATTTTATTGTGGGCCAAGGTCATTCTTATGGACTAGACTGGTATGAACAAAAAATTGATCAACAAGGAAAACGGAGCTGGATAAAACATCCCATAGATCCGTATAATTCACAGTTCCATACGATGGAGTGGGTTGATATTGATGGGGATGGAATTAGTGAACTAGTGACAGGAAAGCGTTATCGGGCTCACAACGGAGGTGATCCAGGCGCTAATGACCCATACGGATTGTATTATTACAAATGGAATGGAGAATCTTTCACTAAAAATATTATCAGTTACGGTGCTGTTGATCAGGGAAAAGGTGCAGGTATTTACTTTTCCATTGCTGACTTAAGAGGTTCCGGTCGGAAAGACATTATCGTAGCAGGCAAGGACGGGTTATATATATTTTTTAATGACGGAAATTTATAGCAATAATGATGGATAGCTTATAAGCTCTTAGTAATTAGAAGGTAAAATCTAAACCACATTAAATGTTACGTTTTGATGCTATGCGCCAGTACTGTACCTTTGTAATATAAAATTTAAAAATCAAAAACATTATCATATGTATCCAGAATATTTAGTAGAACCAATGCGTGCAGAACTTACCAATGTAGGTTTTGAAGAATTGAAGACTGCAGAAGATGTAGACAATGCCATTAAGACTGAAGGTACAGTATTAGTAATTGTTAATTCTGTATGTGGTTGTGCTGCCGCTAACGCACGTCCGGCAGCGAGACTTGCTGCCGCAAATGAAAAACACCCCACTAAACTGGTAACTGTTTTTGCAGGTATGGAAAAGGAAGCGGTAGATAGGGCAAGGGGCTATATGATTCCCTTCTCTCCATCATCACCTTCAATGGCCTTATTTAAAGATGGTAAATTAGTTCATATGATCGAGCGTCATCAAATTGAAGGACGTCCTGCGCAAATGATCGCAGATAGCCTTATTGGTGCTTTTGAACAATATTGCTAATTAAAATAATTGCTCCTGTTCATTTAAAACAGGGTAAAATAAATAAGGGTGTCTTTTTCAAACAGGCGCCCTTGTTTATTTATTAAATCTGCGAACAAATTTAGTTGCTTTTCTTGCTCTCTAAAATAACCTTGAGGTTATCCAAACCCGTTTGAAGATCATCGCCAATCATTTTGTCCATATTCATTAACAAGATCAGGAGGTTGATCGGGTATTTCATTTTACCATTAAAACCCCACTTCACCTTGGTGTAAATTTCCTGGTAAGCTGATGTAGTCATATAGCTGTAAGAAGTTGATTCCATAGGTTTGAGAAACCGGATCTCGGTATCTATTCTTTCCCCATTCTGTAGTTTCTTGATCACCTGTTCTCCCTTACCTACATCACTCTTATTGCTGTCCCATCCAGAAACAAAACCAATAGTACCATCAATACCCCGATAGTATTTTTTCATTGCTGGGTCGATATTTGCCCATTTACTAAAGTTATCTTGGTTTTTAAGGTATTTTAGGTAATCGTAAACGTTCTGCCTGGGTTTTTCAATAACTACTTCCCGCTCTACTGAATATTCTTTTTTGACAAATAATGCCACTACTAGTGCCAGGACAATTATTCCTACAATAAGGATAAGTAAACCTTTTAATATTTTCATGTTGTATACCTGTTTAAACGTAAAAAGTTTATCAATGAACTTATGTGATTGCTATTTTGATGTTTTAAGCTTAGTTGTTTCATAAAGATGAAATTGTTTAACTGTAGATATACAAGATACTGATATAAACATATAATGCACTCAATTGTTAATTATTATTGTGCTTATTGAGCTATTTTTTATTAAATTATATTCTTGAATATTTTAATATGAAACAAGAGCTTACTCAACACAACAACAATAAAACACTTGCAGCATTAAGAGCGCTGGGCAAGAATATTGATTATACCGTGGCAGAATTGGCGGCAGACAAAGGGATGGTGGTTTTTATCAATGGTGTGCCAGTGATTCCATTTATCACGGTCAATAGAAAAGTTACAGCTGAGTCTGTTATCAAACCTGTCGATGGTAATGTTTAGAAATCTTTATTGAGTAGTTTTTCCAATTCACCGAAAGATACATTCATTCTAACCCTGCCTTGTTTGGCATAAGCTATTTCTCCTGTTTCCTCAGAAACGATCACCGCCACGGCGTCTGTATTTTCAGAAATGCCAATTCCTGCTCTATGGCGCAAGCCAAACTGTGGTGGCAACTTATCATTTTCTGTCAATGGTAAAATGCAGCTAGCACTTTTAATTTTATTTTCAGAAATAACTACTGCGCCATCGTGCAAAGGACTGTTCTTCTGGAATATGCTTTCTAGTAAGCGTTTTGATATTTTGGAGTCAATGATCTCGCAACTGTTCGCGAATAGCTGGTCGTCATAAAATTTAACAAAAACTATCAATGCACCTGTCCTGGATTTTTTCATGCTCTTACACGCATCAATCACCGGTTTTATACGTACTAGGTTATCTCTTTCTATGTCTTTATTACCAAATAAATAACCCCACCATGCTTTATTCTTTTGCAGGAAAGTGTTTTTACCAATCAGCAATAAAAAACGCCTGATTTCAGGTTGGAAAATAACAATAAGTGCGATAATACCGACACTCATAAATTTATTGATGATAGTGGATAACAAACTCATGTGTAGCGCATCTACCACATAATAGAGTATCAGAATGATAAACATCCCCAGTAAAAGATTAACGGCGAGGGTGTTTTTAATAAGACTGTAAATGTAATAGATCAAAATGGCGACAAAAATAATGTCTACCACATCGGTAACGGTAATCTTTAAAAAGTCGAAATCAAAGCCTTTCATTGTTGCCAAGTTAATAATTTTAAATAGATTATGCTTGTTGCATCTTCTGAATCAGGCTAACACATTCTTTAGCTTCCCTCACATCATGCACTCTTAATAGGTTTGCTCCCTTGATTAACGCGATGGTGTTTAATATAGAAGTTCCGTTTAGCGCCTGTTCTGCAGTGATGTTTAATGTTTTGTGTACCATTGATTTTCTGGAAAAGCCTACCAATAATGGTAAACCAAAGATGTGAAGATCTTCCAACTCTTGTAAAAGTTTAAAATTGTGCTGCTGCGTTTTTGCAAAGCCAAAACCGGGATCAAGAATGATGTCTTTTACCCCCAACTCTCTTAAACGCGCAACTTTTTTCACGAAGTAATCCACTACTGCTAAGGTGATGTTTTCGTAATATGGGGATTGCTGCATGTTTTGAGGCGTGCCTTTCATGTGCATCAGAATGTAAGGTACATTTAATGTGGCAACGGTTTCAAACATTTGTTCATCTAATTCGCCACCAGAAATGTCGTTGATAACATGTGCACCTGCTTGTATACTTTGCCTGGCTACTTCAGCTCTAAAGGTGTCAATGGAAATTATTGCTTGTGGAAATTTGTGACAAATGGCCTCAACTACAGGGATTACCCTGTCAATTTCTTCTGCAATACTGACTTCTTTGGCTCCGGGACGAGAGGAATAACCACCTATATCTATGAATTTTGCGCCTTCATTCAATAGGGTTTCCGTTTTATTTAATGCCTCCTCAAGAGTAGAATTACGACTTGCACTAAAAAAGGAATCGGGTGTAATGTTTACAATTCCCATGATACATGGCGTACTCAAATCAAGCAATTCGCCTTTTAGGTTAAGTGTTGTCTTTCGGTTTAAAAATGTATCTTTATCCATTGTTTAAGACAAAAATACACTATTAAACAGCTTTAAATTAAATATTAAATAGTTTTGGCAACAAATACCCTCAAAGAATACGATGCAGTAATAGCGGTTTGTAAATCGCTTTTTTTGAAGAAAACAAAAGATTATGGTACCGCATGGCGTATACTCCGACCGCAATCAATTACCGATCAGCTTTTTATAAAAGCGCAGCGTATCCGTACCCTGGAAGAAAAAAAAATTGCTAAGGTCGATGAAAGTATTACCTCTGAATATATTGGCATTGTAAATTATTGCGTAATCGCAATGACTCAGCTCCATCTTTCTGCCCAGGATCCTTATGAACTTGAAGTGGAGCTTGTAGAATCTTTATTCGACAACCAGGTTAGGGCTACTAAAGAGCTGATGCTAGCTAAAAACCATGATTATGGTGAAGCCTGGAGAGCAATGAGAATCTCTTCGCTAACAGACCTTATCCTAATGAAAATTTTAAGGGTTAAACAGATTGAAGATAATGCTGGTACCACACTTGCCTCTGAAGGGGTTTATGCCAATTACCAGGACATGTTAAACTATGCAGTTTTTGCTTTAATAAAATTAGATTTAAAATAGTTATGAAAAAAGGGCTGCTGAATTTTTCGAGAATTTTTGTTGGCGTGCTGTTTATTTTTTCCGGCTTAATTAAAGCTAACGATCCACTGGGCTTTGGTTATAAACTTCAAGAGTATTTTGAAGTTTTCCATCTTCCTTTTTTAAGTGGTATAGCTACCGGAATCGCCATATTTTTATGTGTGCTAGAAATTGTATTGGGTATCTTGTTGTTGTTAGGCTTATGGAGCAGGAAAGTCATTTCGGGCTTATTGGCCATTATCATCTTTTTTACTTTTCTTACCTTCGTTTCTGCAGTATTTAAGGTAGTAACTTCTTGTGGCTGTTTTGGTGATGCCATTCCCCTAACCCCTTGGCAGTCTTTTGGTAAAGATGTTATTCTGTTCCTTTTAATTGTTTACTTGTTTATCTTTCGAGATACAATTTTACCTGTCATCAAAAAACAGCGTGATCAAGTACTCATCCTGTTCATTACCTTAACTGCTTCCATCTCTTTTTCTTTGGTTACTTATAGCCGACTGCCATTTCTGGATTTCCTGCCCTATAAAGTTGGTGCAAATCTTCCTGCATTGATGAAAACTCCTGAATGGGCAATTCCTGATGAATACCTGATCATGTATAACCTAGAAAATGAAAAAACAGGGGAGAAGAAGGTGATGTCTGATAAAGATTACCTTAAAACAGAAATCTGGAAAGATACTAACTGGGTCATTGTGGGGAATCCTGATAAAAAATTAATTAAAAAAGGTTTTGAGCCTAAGATTAAAGATTTGATGATTAGTGATGCCTCAGGAACCAATTATACTAACGAACTGATTGAAAACCCTTATTATAACTTGATTATTGTAGCTTATAACCTGGAGGATACAGACGAAAGGGCTATTGCCGAATTGAATGGAATTGCTTTAAAGGCTACCGAACAATTTAATATCAGAACAGTATTGCTCACTTCAAATTCTGCACAAGATGCAAATGCTTTTAGTAATAGAATGAAGCTGTTTACCGAAATATTTTATGCAGATGCTGTACCTTTAAAAAGTATGGTGAGAGCAAATCCAGGATTAATGTTATTGAAAAATGGAGTAGTCATTCAAAAATGGCACTACAATACGGTTCCTTCTTTTGAGGTTCTAGCCGAAAAATACTTTAGTAAGTAATATGTTTCAATATGTATTAAGGAAGTTTTTGTATGGTTTAGCTGTTATTGCCGGTGTGGTAGTGGTGGTGTTTGTTCTGTTTAATATTTTACCTGGTGATCCTGCAAGAATGACCATGGGACAACGATCTGATGTTCAATCGCTGGAAGCCGTTCGTAAAGAGTTCGGATTAGACAAATCTAAGCCGGTACAGTTTTTCTTATACATAAATGATCTTTCTCCAATTGGTTTGCATGAAAATACAATAACAGCACAAAGAAAATATGGTTATATCAGACTGCTGGTTGTCGGTACTGATGTTATTGTTTTAAAAAAACCTTATCTGCGCCGTTCTTATCAAACCAAACGTAATGTAACCACTATTTTATCTGAAACAGTTCCAAATACCTTCGTTTTAGCTGTTACAGCCATGATTTTTGCAACCCTTATTGGTGTTTTTCTGGGCGTGGTTTCTGCTGTCCATCGTGATACCTGGATTGATAAAGCCGCAAATGCCTTCGCTATTCTTGGTATCTCAGCACCATCTTTTTTTGCTGGTATTATAATTGCCTGGTTTTTTGGCTTCGTTTTGAGTGATTATACCGGTTTGAATATGTCGGGCAGCTTATATAGTTATGATCCTTTTGAAGGAGAAGTGACGACCTGGAAAAACTTGTGGCTGCCTATGGTAACTTTGGGTTTAAGACCCTTAGCTATTATTGTTCAATTGACCCGTAGTGCCATGTTGGACGTATTGGGGCAGGATTATATTCGTACGGCAAAGGCAAAGGGCTTGGGCAGAAAAGCTATAATCTATAAGCATGCGCTAAAAAATGCACTTAATCCAGTTATTACAGCTATTTCAGGTTGGTTTGCTTCCCTGCTTGCTGGATCTTTCTTTGTTGAGTATGTTTTTGGCTATAACGGCCTTGGTCGCACAACCGTTACCGCACTGGAAATGTCGGATTTCCCTGTTGTGATGGGTTCTATATTGTTTATTGCTTTTATATTTGTTGTGGTCAATATTTTAGTGGATATTTTATATGCCTTTGTTGATCCAAGGGTTAAACTTGCTTAATATGAAAATATTTCTAATTGGTTTTATGGGTTGTGGAAAAACAACTTTGGCAAAAAGACTTTCCATCAGGTTGGGCTATGACCTGGTAGACCTTGATCAGGAAATTGAGCAAAAAATTGGACAGTCAATAACATCTTATTTTGAAGCGCATGGGGAAGATGCTTTTAGGAAACTGGAAAGTGAAACGCTAAAAACATTTGATTATGCCAAGAACACCATAATTGCCACTGGTGGTGGTGCACCTTGCTTTTTCGATAACATGCACTGGATGAATGTAAATGGATATACCATCTATATTGAACTTTCAGCATCTGCTTTAGCTATGCGGTTGAAAAATAGTAAAACTAAACGCCCCCTTTTAAAAGACCTTGATTATGAGGGCTTACAAAGCTATGTTGAACAAAAACTTTCAGAAAGAGAGCCGCAATACCTAAAAGCAAAAACTACGGTTTGTGGTTTAAACATTAGTGCCGATGATCTTAGAGTGCTAATTCTTTCTGTTGCCTAAATATTTTCTTCTTTAAACTGCTGTTCTATAAATTTAATCTGTGTTTTGCCGTGAGAGAGTGGGTTTCCGTTTTCATCAACATTCACGAAAACCATTTTATCAATCGTCAAAATACTTTTTCTCGTAATCTTGTTACGTACTTCGCAGCGCATCGTTAATGATGTGTTTCCAAAACTTGTTGCTGTAATTCCCAATTCAATAATGTCTCCCTGCTTGGCAGAGCTTACAAAGTTAATTTCTGATATGTATTTAGTTACTACATTAGCGTTATCTAATTGAACAATACCATAAATAGCTGCTTCTTCATCTATCCATTTTAATAGACTACCACCAAATAAAGTTCCATTGGGGTTTAAGTCTTCTGGTTTTATCCATTTTCTTGTGTGAAAATTCATACTTGCTTTTTAGCAAATTTATAAATTTTACACTTGTCTATTCTCATCTTACTTTCCTTTTCATAGATTCATCTACTGATAATGGACCGGAACCTATAACCCAAAAAAAAGTACTAGCAGAAACAGTACAATTACGGAAAGCCATAGTTCGGAGTTTAATGTGCTGAAACCCTTTGAAAGGTTCACAAAAAAGATTGCACTTAACAGAATAGGAATTTGTATAACAACCGCAAAGCGGGTTAAAAGGCCAATAGTAATTAGTATTCCACCTACAAGGTGTGCGAATGCAATAATGTGTATGGCCAGACTAGCCATCATTTGATAAGGGCTATCCCCTTTGAAAAGATAAGTATACCTAATGCAATTCGAACGATATCGAACCATTTAGCCCGATGTAAATCACCCCAGTGTTCAACTTTATTTATAACATTCATGGAAACTCTTCTTTTTAGCGAAGCCCTCTCTTAAAAAGTTATACAAAATAAAGAAAACAATCAAGTGGTTAATAACAAGTTGGTTATACAGTTTTCCACAGTTGATCATCTTGATTTTGCATGATGGCAGAGAAACCGTTACGTGGTGGTAAATTTAAATAGGGGTAAACAACCTTCGATAGGTATAGTCCTTGTGGATGTGCAGGGGTGATGAGTGCTGGAGTTTGTTTGGTAATCAAATGGCCTTCAAATTCATCAACGCTTAATATCCCACGACCAATTTTTAAAAGCTGACCCATAATAATGCGGATCATCTTACCTAAAAAACGGTTGGAGGTTATTTGAAATCTAATTCTATCTGCATTGCCATCAACCAGCAACCTCGCCGACTTGATGTAGCATAAGGTGTGCTCGTATTTGTCCGGACTGGTACAAAAAGCGCGATAATCATTATATGCTGGCAGTAATGCCACTGCTTGTTTCATTTTATCCAGATCCAGGTCTTTTAACAAATAAAAAGAACTCAGGCCATTTAGGAAGGGGTTTTTATAGGTGTGGATGAAATAGTCGTAAGAACGCAATACGGCATCAAATCGGGCATGCGGTAATCCTTCCATTCCAATGATGTCGTACACCGCAATACTTTCTGGCAACAATTTGTTGAGCCGGAAAAGCAAGTCAAAATCCCATTCCTTTTCTATATCCATGTGGAAAAAGAACTGACTGGCGTGAACTTGAGCATCTGTACGACCACAACCATTGATAAACACAGGAGTTTTAAGTACTTGTGACAGTGCTTTTTCAAGCACGCCCTGTATGTTTAAAACTCCTGGTTGTTTTTGCCAGCCAGCGTAACGTAAACCATGATAACTGATATGAACAAAGTATCTCATTTTATCTTATCTCTTTCCAGCTCTTTTATTCAATTCTTCAATGGGCATATTAAGCATTCTGCCTACTGGCTTGTTGTCTTTATAAGTAATTACCTTTAGTAAGGTCGCATCTTTTGGTGGTAATAATGGCTCTGTATATTTAGGGTAAAAATGGTCAGGATAAGAATTGTCAAAACTATAATAGATAGCTAAACCCTCCACTTCTGTACTCAATTCTACTATTAGACTCTTGTCTGCTGTTCTGCTGGCTTTAAAGATAGGGTCGTACACACTTGGTGCATATTTTGTTTCTGATGCATCCAGCCTTTTGAAATGCTGCTCCACTTTGGCGAAGAAACTATTCCAGTTTTTCTTTTCTTTAGGTGACCAAACAGATTCTGCAATTGCCAAGCCCCTTGGCCATGTCATGTATTCTGCTTGTCTGATATTGTAAACCTGCTCTGTCCATAAATTTGCTTGCCCGCCTTTGATAAATGCTGGATTTACTCCCTCAGGAATAGGATCAAACTCATAGGCTGTGCTCAGTCGCAGGGATGCATATACTTTAGGCTCGAAAAGGACATCGCTTTGCATGTAATCAAGATAAGCGTAAGTAGTTGGACTCATTACTACCTCATGTTTCTTTTTGGCTGCCTCTATTCCATATTTTGTACCTCTCCAACTCATAATAGCTGCACTAGATGACAATTTCCCTTCCAGAATTTCATCCCAGCCCATGAATTTCTTGCCCTTTGATTCTACGATTTTTTGTACTCTTTTTTCAAAATAACCCTGTACCTGATCCATGTTCTTCAAGCCTTCTCGTTTCATCAAGTCAAGTATAGCAGGGTTTTTTACCCAGAAATTTCTTGGTGCCTCATCACCACCCATATGAATATATTCAAATGGAAATAAAGCGGCTACTTGCGTGATGACGGTATCTAAAAATTGGTACACTTTCTCATTTGCCGGACATAGTGTGTTGTCTATTAGTGCTATGGGTGGTGCACCTCTCGACCAGTCCATAATTTTTTCACCCGATCGTACCCGGTATTGATCTGCACCTGGAGTACAGGAAAGTTCTGGATAAGATGCGATAACAGCAAGGCTATGTCCGGGTACATCTATTTCGGGTAAGATGTTCACAAATCTTTCCTGCGCATATTTAATGATTTCTTTAAGATCTTCCTGTGTGTAAAAACCGCCGTAAGTTCTGGGTTCATCTGGTGTTGGTGGTATGAAATCACCAAAGGTGCCTGTTTTCTTAACGTTCCATGCTCCAATTTCTGTTAGCTTTGGTAAGCCTTTTATCTCAATTCTCCAACCTTCATCATCTGTTAAATGCAAGTGTAAAACATTGAATTTATAGCGTGCCATGGCATCAATATATTGTTTTACTTCTTGCTTGGTAAAAAAGTGACGTGCCACATCAAACATCAATCCCCTCCAACCAACACGTGGATAATCAATGATGTCTACGCATGGAATTTCCCATTTAATATTTTTTACCAGTTCCTTTGCCTCAATTTCTTTAGGAAATAATTGCAATAGGGTTTGTACTCCATAAAATAATCCCGCTGCAGTATTTGCTTTAATGGTAATTAATCCACTAATAACCGATAGCTCGTAACCCTCTTTTCCCAACAGTTTGTTCGTTTTGCTATTTAATGTAAGTTTTATGGTTGGCTTTGGTGTGTTAGTGCTGCTGGAAACAAAGCTGCCAGTTGAAGTGGAAAGTCTTTGCTGCAGGTGGTCGACTACGGGTTTCATATCTGGAGTTGATATGGCCTGGATCATCACATTTTCCGGTAACACAAAGTGTCCGGTGTTTTTTATTACGGATACAGGCTCAGGAATAATGGCTATTTCTGGTGGCGCAACAGCCATAGCTTCAGTTGTTGTTAAACTGTTTATGGCAATGACCTCTTGGCCAACTACCTTGTTAAAAAGGACTAGGAACAATATAAAGGGAAGGATTCTTTTCATGGGGGTTTCAATAAATTGAATAGGAAATGATGTAAGGTATTAATAAATTATTAAACGGTTGTTTGTCTTATTTTAAGGCATCCAATGCTTTAAATAATTTTTTGTTAATTCCAGAGCCTGAATAATTGTTGATATTGATCACTACAATGTATTTCATCCCTGCTGAATTTGTGTAGTAACCCGCAAAAGAAGAAACGTTATTGATGCTACCGCTTTTTAGCTGCATGCCGTTGTTTTCTGGTAATGATTTTTTGAAATCGTCAAACCATGGTTCCCTTTGTGATTGAAATAAAATGTTTGCCATCGCGGAGGTGGTTACCCGGGTAGCTGGAGATAGTCCGCTACCATCAATCATGTTTAGTGCATTTTTATCTATGCCTTTTTCTTTCCAATAATTGATGGCTACAACAATACCGTTAGCTGTAGTTGCAGGTTTACCAGCTTTCCAGGCTAATGTTCTTATTAAGTTTTCTCCATAAAGATTGATGCTTTTTTTGTTGAACCAATAAATAATCTGACTAACCGTAGGAGAATTGATGGTTGCAATTTGATGTGTGGGGCTTGGCAATAATTGATTTTCTGATTTTAATTTTCTGGCTGTGGTTACTTCTTTTGTACTTGCGATGCCCAAACGTTTTAAAGTATCCTGCAAACGGTATGCGACTTCATAAGCGGGGTCTGGTAGTGCTACTGCTATTCCATTTTTTCGAATGCCCAAACCCCAGCTGCCTCTTAAATAAGCGATGGAAGATAAAGGAGGTAAGAAAGCATAGGCGTTGTCGCCACTACCTACCGGACCTGTTTTTAATTCATTAACAATTTTTAGATAGGGCATTTCTGGTTGTACCTTTAAAATGGACACAGGTTGATCTACTTTAGCATTTGCTTTTAAATAGATGTCAAATTGGTTCTCGCGCCAGGTCAATACGGAAGGAGCAGCGCCATAATAATTACCTATGTCTTGCCAAGTCCATCCATCTGGAATATTGCTTGTGCCCCATGCACTATCATCGCCAATAATGCGACCATCAATTTTATTAATACCAGCAGCTTTTATTGCTTTTACCCAAATACTGAGTACTTCATTTTCTTTACTTTGAGCATAGCGAGAGGACCCTAAAGTAGGATCTCCTCCGCCTACGATGATTAGATCTCCTTTAAGAACGCCATTGCTTATTGTACCACTGTAACCCAGGATTGTTTGATACTGGAAGTTTTTACCTAACAAACTAAAAGCTGTAGCAGCAGTAATCGTTTTTAATGTTGAAGCTGTTGCCATGCCTATGTTCTCATTGCGGGCAAATATAACCTGACCCGTATTCGCATCTAACACGCAGAGAGAGGTTAGCGCATATTTAGCCTGCGGATCTGCAGATAACACTTTGTATGCTTGTTCCAGCTTTTGAGCCTGATTTTGAGCAATGGCCAATGTATGTAGCAATATTAGCGAGGCTAAAAGGATTTGGCATTTCAACTTCATAATGAAAAATGTTTGTTCATAAAAAAATGTGATGCATTAACAGTACAAAAACTGTTAATGCATCACATTCCGGTATAATTTAATTAAATAAGTTCTGATCTTAACAAATATTCCGCAATTTGTACCGCATTTGTTGCCGCACCTTTACGTAAATTATCTGCAACGATCCACATGTTGATTGTGTTTGGCATTGATTCGTCACGTCTGATGCGACCTACAAATACCTCATCTTTTCCATGAGCATCTATAGGCATTGGGTATTTCAGGTTAGCAATGTCATCAACTAAAATTATTCCTTCTGTTTTTCCTAAAAGAGACCTTAATTCATTAATATCAAAATCATTTTCAAACTCGACATTTACAGATTCCGAATGCCCACCCATTACTGGTATACGAACAGTAGTTGCGGTGATACGAATGTTTTCATCACCCAAGATTTTACGTGTTTCCAAAATCATCTTCATCTCTTCTTTCGTGTAACCATTGTCTTGAAAGACATCAATTTGAGGTATGACATTTAAATCAATTGGATAAGCATAAGCCATTGGTCCATCAATACCTTTGCGCTCATTCATCATTTGTTCCACTGCTTTTACACCAGTACCGGTTACAGACTGGTAAGTAGAAACGACAACTCGTTTGATTTGATACTTATCATGCAAAGGCTTTAAAGCCACTACCATTTGAATAGTAGAGCAATTTGGGTTAGCAATAATCTTATCATCAATAGATAATTCCTGTGCATTAACTTCAGGTACGATTAATTTTTTAGCGGGATCCATACGCCATGCAGATGAATTATCAATCACTATTGTTCCTGCTTCTGCAAAACGTGGTGCATGTTGTAATGAGGTTTCGCCACCGGCAGAGAATAAAGCAATATCTGGTTTCATTCCAATAGCAGTATCAATATTTACCACAGCGTACTTCTTACCTTTAAAAGTGATTTCTTTACCTACACTTTTTTCTGATGCAACGGGAATTAACTCAGTTACTGGGAAATTACGTTCTTCTAACACTTTTAACATAACAGTGCCCACTAAACCTGTGGCACCTACAACTGCGACTTTCATTGATATTTCTATTCTTGGGTTTAAATAATTTAAAAATTGTATCACCAAATATGGTGAAAAATCTCTATTCTTAACGTACTAATTCTGTGTTGATATAATTATAACTTTTTTTAATGCTCTCAAAAGGGTCTAATGAAAAGTTTTCCTGTTCTAAAAATGGGTATTCTAATCCGGCTATTTTGGCGTTATCAAAAATTCTCTTAAAATCTATACTTCCACTTCCTATTTCTGTATTGATTGTGGGCTTAGCTTTATCCATATCTTTAACATGCCACAATGGGAAACGACCTGGATTTTCTTTAAACATTGCTATCGGATCATGACCAGCTCTGACTACCCAGTAAAGATCAATTTCAAAATGAACCAGTTTTGGATCAGTTTCTTTTAACATTACTTGATAACCAGTGGTATCTCCATGTGGTTGGAATTCAAAATCATGGTTATGATAAGTCAATTTCAAACCAGATGCTTTACATAGTTCTGCTGCCTTGTTTAATCCAGCTGCTACTCTTTTGTAACCATCCACGTCTTTTCTTAATCCCTCTCCTAAATAAGGAACTGAAATATATTCTCCACCTACAATTTTAGTAGCTTCAATATATGATTTTAATTCCTCCGTACTGCCATCGGTAAAGAACTTATCCATGCCATAATGCCCGCTTGGAGCTTTTAAGCCATTCTCTTCCAAAAGGCTTTTAAAAGCTTTAGGGTCTAATCCCCAGAATTTATTTTGCAACGAATAGCCATATGTTTCTACTTCCTTATAGCCAGCATCGGCTACTTTTCTAATGACACCTTTTACGTCCTTAGGCAAGGTTTCTCTTAACGTATACAACTGTATGCCAATTCTTTTTTTAGGAGAACTACAGGCAAATGTTGGTATTAATAGCGCACCAGCAGCTGCAAAGCTGGTGTTTTTGATAAATGCTCTTCTCGAATTCATAGTTAAGGTTTTAAATGTCGCAGATTTTTACTGCAGTTTTTAAGGATTGAATTTTATCTTGTTTTTTTGGAATGAATTCCTGCGCCACAAAACCTTTAAAACCAGTTTCATAGATTGCTTTCATGATTGCAGGATAGTATAATTCCTGCATGTCTTCGATTTCATTCCTCCCTGGAACACCTGCAGTATGATAATGTCCTATATATTGATGGTTATTTTTGATGGTATCGATCACATTACCTTCATCTATTTGCATGTGGTAGATGTCGTAAAGTAATTTGAAATTTTCTGAACCTAATCTTTTAGCAAGTTCTACGCCCCAGGAAGTAAGGTCACACTGGTAATCTTTATGATCCACTTTACTGTTTAACAATTCCATTATCAGCACAACGTTGTGTTTCTCCGCAATGCTAATTATTTGTTTTAAACCCGCTACACAATTATTCCATCCGGTTTCATCATCTTTCCCTCTTCGATTGCCACTAAAACAGATCAAATTCTTATAACCCGCTGCCGCAACTTTAGGGATCATTTCTGAATAGTTTTTAATTAGTGTCTCATGAAATTTTGTGTCATTCCATCCATCCACCAAATTGATTTCTGCACCATTGCACATGGTAGATGTTAGTCCATATTTCTTTAAGGTAGGCCATTCTTTAGGGCCTACCAAATCAATACCTTTAATGCCAATATTCTTGGCCTCTTTACATAAAGTATCCAAATCCAGGCTGCTAAAGCACCACCTGCACACAGCATGATTAATGTTGCCTTTTAAAGGTGCAGATGTGGACACTTCAATAGCTGCAAAGCCTGGTAAAGCACTTGAAGCCCCTAAAGCGATTGTTCCAACTACTATGTTTTTTAATGCAGTTCTTCTGCTGTTTTCAGGTTTCATCATATACTTTAAAGTAGTGGTTTTTGTACTTTATCCTTATCATTAAAAACTAATGCAAATAACACAAATACAACTGCGGCAATACCTGCAGGAATAATCCAAATCATCTTCCAGTCAAATATTCCGTCTGCAGTTTTATAACTGTCTGTAATTAAACCAGCTACTTCAAAACCAATAAGCATACCCACGCCGTATGTGGCCAGTGTTATTAATCCTTGAGCTGCACTTTTGTATTTTTCTCCGGCTTTTGAATTGGTGTAAATTTGTCCAGCTACAAAGAAGAAATCATAACACACGCCATGTAATGCAATTCCAATGATCAGCATAAAACTTAAATCAGAGGCATTGCCATAAGCAAAAAGAGTATAGCGTACTGCCCAGGCTAACATACCAACTAAAATCGTGCGTTTAAACCCAAATTTTGTGAAAAATACAGGTAGTAACAGTAAGAAAAGGACCTCCGAAATCTGGCCTATAGTCATCTTTCCTGTAGGATTATCTACGCCAACATTTGACAAGAACGGATGTGCATTCTGGTAATAGAATGCCAAAGGGATGCAGATAAGAATAGAAGCGATAAAGAAAATAGCGAAGTTTTTATCTTTTAGTAATTTAAGTGCATCCAATCCCAAAATCTCAGACAATTTTACTTTCTCATTAGAAGATACTTTTGGTGGCGTCTTTGGTAAAGCGAAACTAAAAATACCCAATATTAGGGAAGCTATGCCAGCCATAAGGAAAGTGTTTTTTAACAATCCTGCTGACGTTCCTTCTGCAGTATCCCAATGGAATATGAAGCTAATCAGTAATCCTGCGAAAATCCATCCGATAGTACCCCAAACTCTGATTGTAGAGAACTCTTTCTCAGGATCTTTCATTTGATTAAAAGAAACTGAATTGACTAGGGCCAAAGTAGGCATAAACAAAATCATGTAAGAAAACACATAAGGATAGAATACTGAAATATCGGGAGCTGAATACATTTGGTACATCAAAACTGCGCCAATTAAATGTAAAACACCAAGAATTTTTTCTGCATTAAAAAACCTGTCCGCAATCAACCCAATGATAAACGGGGCAATAATAGCTCCCCATGATTGAGTTGAAAACACAGATGCACTTTGCGCACCTGAAGCATTTAGGTTGTTACCCAAAAAAGTGCCTAAGGTAACAAACCAGGATCCCCAGATAAAGAACTCCAGGAACATCATGCTGGATAGTTTAATGCGGTTGTTTAAATTCATATATAGTTAAATTTGTTTTATTAGATTTTAAAGCTCTTTAATGGAAATATTTCTGTACCACACTTCATTACCATGATCCTGCAGAGCAATTTTACCTGATTTAAAAGTTCCAAAATTTTCCCATTTAGCAAACTTACTTCCGGCAATTAGGTTTTTCCAATTCTCATCCCACATATTGGTAGAAACGATTTTAACCCCATTGAGTGTAAAGTCCAGTTTGCCATTATTGCTGATCACCTCTACTTTATTCCATTCTCCAACAGCTTTTACAGGCTCTGAGCTACTTTTAATAAGGTCATATAAATCACCAGATCTGTGTTTAGTGATTTTTCCATCCGGATGATTGTCATCGTCAAGCACCTGCATTTCAATTCCTGTACTATAAGTTTGATGGTATTTTGCTGGATCCTCATGAATAAACATTATAATACCACTATTGCTTTTAGGAGCTACTTTCCATTCTAGCTTTAAATGAAAATTGCCGTATTCCTTGTCTGTAACAAGATCACCGCCTTCATTTTTTGCGGCTTTTGGATCAAAATGTAAAGTGCCATCCTCAACTTTCCAACTATTACCCACTGTTGTCTTTCCATAGTTATGCCAACCCATTGTCGTTTTACCATCAAAAAGTTTTACCCATCCACTTTGACCTTGTTGACGAGAAGCACAGCCACTGCCAAGCAGGGCTGTTAATATGATTGCAGAGAAAATTTGTTTTTTCATTTTTTTTTATAATTAAACACCTAAAGTCCATCCTTTACGGTATTCGCGTTTTACAAACTGATTGACATCATCAAGATTAGTAACCCTCATGTTGTTGTTGTCCCATAATAATTTGATGTTTCTACCAGGGTAAATAATCTTACCAGCCTCATTTTTGCGCTGAACATCAACGCCTCTGATTGCAAGGTTTGCCATCAATAAAGCTTCCGTTAGCGGACCAGCAATTTCAAATGGTGAGCTGAGTTGTTGTTTCCCATACCCAGCGATACTTGCCTCTACCCATTGCGCATAATGACCATCCGCTGCTCCCTTCACGCGGGCAAATTTTTCTGGAACTTTAATGTCTTTATTACGGCTAAGTGGTAACAACCGTGGGTTAGCACTATAAGTGCTGGCCATCATTTTGCCCTTCGTTCCAATAAATAATGTTCCGTTTCCGCCATCACCAAAAGTTTCATTTGCGGCTAGTTCTTCAGGTCTCTCTGGCTGTATGCCACCATCCATCCAATGTACAACAACATCCCCTTTAGTTTTATCCGTTTTAGGGAATTTCAAAGTAACATGGCTTGAAGGAGGGCAACTGTCAGGGAAATACCCACGTTTAAACTCATCTACATACACGGAACCTACACTTGCCTGCACTTCACTTGCATATTTTAAATTAAGTACACTGAATGGAGCTTCCAACAAATGGCATCCCATATCACCCAATGCACCTGTTCCATAATCCCACCAGCCGCGCCAGTTAAAAGGAACTAATTTATCTACAAAGTCCTTATAAGGAGCTGTACCCAACCATAAATCCCAGTCTAATTCCTTTGGTATTTCAGCTTTGTTTGCCGACCATGGAATTCCCTGGGGCCAAACAGGCCTGTCGGTCCAGGCATAAACAGTATGCACATCGCCAATTAATCCTGCATCATACCATTCTCTCATTTGTCTGGGACCGTCATTAGAGGCACCCTGATTACCCATTTGGGTTACTACCTTGTATTTTTTAGCCGCTTCAGTTAACGCACGTGCTTCATAAATGTCGTGCGTTAGAGGCTTTTGAACATAGACATGTTTGCCCATCTGCATGGCGGCAAGCGTAATGATGGCATGGTTATGATCAGGAGTGGATACAGACACTGCATCAAAGTTTTTTCCTTCTTTATCGAACATTTCCCGCCAATCTTTATAAAACTTAGCTTTTGGAAATGCTTTAACCGTTTTTGCTGCCCTGCGGGTATCTACATCGCAGAGGTAACCAATATCGGCTTTCCCGCTTTCATAAAATTTAGCAATGTCTGATTGCCCCTTACCTCCTACACCTACACCGGCAATTATAAGTCGGTCGCTGGGAGCTAAAAAGCCTTTGCCCCCTAATACATGCCTTGGTACAATCATAAAAGCAGCAGATGCTATAGCTGCTGATTTAATAAATGAACGTCTGTTTGCTCCAGTTTTATCAACAATTGGTTCTTTCATAGTTTTTTGATTTAAGGTGAGTTAATTTAGGCAGTTTTATTCTTTTATAGCTAAAATATATTTAACCATTTCTTTAGCATCATCTGGAGCAATCGTAGGGTGTGGGGTCATCGCAATTTCACCCCATACACCTTTACCGCCAGAAATAATTTTATTTGCCAGGTTAGTTACATTCTCATCATTAAGCGGATATTTTTTAGCGATTTCTAAAAAAGAAGGGCCAATAATTTTTTGAGTTTTATTATGACAGGTTAAACAGTCTGATTTGGCTATCAATTTCTCACCTGGAAGTTCCGCTTCCGTAGCAGGAGCCGTTGCACTTTCTGTTGTCGTAGTGGTTGTAGTAGTACCTTGTTCTGTGGATTTAGAAGCATCATTTCCACAAGATGCCATTGCTAAGGTAAAGCAACTTAAAATTAAAAGTGTCTTTTTCATTTGTATATAATTTGTTTTTCAAATTTGATGAACCTATCATGAGCAATATTAATTGCTTTGTAAGTGTTTGCTCATGATGGTTGCATTTCTGTGTTAATTAAATTCCTAATATTTTTTTGTTAAAATCTTCATTTCCACCTGTTGAGGCAAAATCATCGAATGCACGTGCTGTAACTGGAATAATATGGTTTTTTATGAATTCTGCGCCTTCCCTCGCACCGGTATTGGAATCTTTTATGCAACATTCCCATTCCATCACAGCCCAGCCCTGAAAATCGTATTGCGCTAGTTTACTGAAGATTGTTTTAAAATCTACCTGACCATCACCTGGAGAACGGTAACGTCCCGCACGATTTGCCCAGCTTTGGTAACCGCCAAAAGTACCTTGCTTTCCTGTAGCATTAAATTCCGCATCTTTCACGTGAAAGGCTTTAATCCTTTCATGGTAAAAATCTATATACTGAATATAATCCAACTGCTGTAACACAAAATGTGATGGGTCATACAATAAACAAGCTCGGGGATGGTTGTTCACTTTTTCTAAAAACATTTCGTAAGTAATGCCATCAAAAAGGTCTTCACCGGGGTGAATTTCATAACAAACATCTACACCGTTTTCATCAAACTCATTTAAAATAGGCAACCAACGTTTGGCAAGTTCAGTAAAACTGGCATCAACTAAACCTTCGGGTCTTTGTGGCCAGGGGTGAAACATGTGCCACAATAATGATCCACTAAAAGTAGCATGAGCTTTTAAGCCCAAGTTTTGAGAAGCTTTGGCTGCATATTTCAACTGTTGTACTGCCCATTCTGTCCTTGCTTTTGGATTGTTTTTATAGGCTTCCGGCGCAAATGCATCAAAAGCAAGGTCGTATGCTGGATTTACGGCAACCAATTGTCCTTGTAAATGGGTAGATAATTCTGTAATCTCTAATCCATAAGAAGCAATTTTACCTTTTAATTCATCAGCATAAGTTTTACTTTCTGCTGCTAGCTGCAAATCAATAAATCTATTATCCTGGGTAGGCATTTGTATGCCTATAAAACCCAAGTCGGCCGCCCATTGACAAATCCCTTCTAAGGAATTAAATGGGGCCTCATCTCCAATAAATTGGGCTAAAAAAACTGCTGGTCCTTTAATTGTCGTCATTTGTTAAATTTTAAAATCATACCACTTCTGGTCTGATTGTCCTGAAGCTACAACATTCTCAATAAATGCCATGCCCCTTACGCCATCTGTTGCATTTGGAAAGTCTAACATTTCCTTTGTCGGCAGGTCGCCTTCCAAAACTGCACTTAATGTTAATGCGAAGTTTCTATAGATATTTGCAAAAGCTTCAAGGTATCCTTCTGGATGCCCTGATGGGGTTCTGCTATTATGTTGAGCAAAGGAAGATAAGTAACCATTCCCTGTACGGTATAATTGCGCTGGGGCATCCAGCCATTTTACTTTTAAGGTGTTTGGTTCTTCCTGGTGCCATTCTAGACTGCCTATTTCACCATATACTTTTATAGTTAATGCATTTTCTTCTCCTGCAGCAATTTGCGAAGCCATTAATATGCCGTTTGCACCATTGTTAAACTTTAATAACAAGTTGCCATCATCATCCAATAGCCTTCCATCTACTACACGGTTAAGATCGGCACATATTTTAGTGATTTCTAATCCGGAAATATACTCTGCAAGTTGAGCAGCATGAGTACCAATATCACCCATGCAACCGCTTTTGCCGCTTTTTGAAGGATCCGTACGCCATGCAGCTTGTTGGTTACCTTCTCTTTCAGTGGGCAGGCTTAGCCAGCCTTGAGGGTATTCGACACAAACTTTTCTAATTTCGCCAAACTTACCTTCTTTTACCATTTGTCGGGCTTGTTTTACCATTGGATAACCCGAATAAGTATGTGTTAAACATAATAATAACCCCGTTTCCTTCACTTTAGTATTTAGCTTTTTCGCTTCTTCTAAAGTTAGCGTCATTGGTTTATCAATAACAACATGGAATCCATGTTCCAATGCCATCATTGCAGGTTCAAAATGTGCAAAATTAGGGGTTACAATACTCACAAAGTGCATGCGCCGATCTGCAGGAAGTTTATATTCTGCTTCGATCATTTCTTTGTAAGTACCGTAATTTCTATCTTCCGGTATAAATAAATCTTTACCAGAAGCTCTGGCCGTTTCAGGATTAGAACTTAAAGCGCCACAACTTAGTTCTATTAATCCATCCATGTTTGCTGCGATGCGGTGGATTGCGCCAATAAAAGCATTCTTTCCACCGCCAATCATACCCATTCTTAATTTTCTTACAGCCATTAAATATTTTGTTTTTTTAGTTCACTTACAGCAAAATCACATGCTCTTGCTGTTAATGCCATATAAGTAAGGGAAGGGTTTTGACATGCTGCTGAAGGCATGCAAGATCCATCTGTTACAAATACATTTTTAACTTCATGCATTTGATTCCATTTATTTAGAACAGAGTTTTTAGGATCATTACCCATTCTTGCAGTACCCATCTCATGAATCGCCATACCTGGAGTAGAGCCATTATCGTAAGTATTTACATCCTTAATACCTGCAGCTTCCAGCATTTCTGCTGCATCATTCATCATGTCTACGCGCATTTTTTGCTCGTTATCTTTAAATTCACAATCAATGGCTAAAACGGGCTGACCCCATTTATCTTTTTTAGTTTTATCAATATAAACACGGTTTTCATAATAAGGTAGTGACTCTCCAAAACCGCCTAGTCCCATATTCCATGCTCCTGGCGTAGTCATGGTGTCTTTAAATTCACCACCAAATGCCATTTCAGCAACATCGGTATGCCAGTTTCCTCTGTTGGCACCACCCTGGTAGCCAAATCCCCTAACGTAATCACGTTTATCATTACCAATATTTCTATACCTTGGAATATAAATGCCGTTTGCACGTCTGCCATAAGTATATTTATCATCAAAGCCTTCTGCACGGCCTGATGCACCACAACGGAAATGGTGGTCCATTAAGTTATGTCCTAATTGACCACTGCCATTACCTAAACCATCAGGGAATTCATCAGAAGTCGAGTTTAATAACAAAAAGGTAGAACCTAAAGTCGATCCATTTACAAAAACAATTTTCGCAAAATATTCTATCGTTTCTTTAGTCTCTGAATCAATAACCAAAACACCTGTGGCTTTTTGAGTTTCCTTATCATATAAGATTTGGTTTACCAGTGAAAAAGGACGAACGGTTAAGTTGCCAGTTGCCACTGCTGCGGGTAAGGTAGAGGATTGAGTACTGAAATAAGCACCAAATGGACAACCCCTGCTGCATAAGTTACGGTATTGACATTTACCTCTTCCACCATGCTCCACTGTTAAGTTTGCTACACGGCCAATGGTAATGATCCTTGCTTTATTATAATGATCTTCTACACGCTTCTTAACCGATTTTTCTACACAATTCAATTCCATTGGTGGTAAAAACTCTCCATCTGGAAAGTGAGGATAGTTTTCTGCCTGTCCACTGATGCCTGCAAATTTCTCTACATAATCATACCATGGGGCAATATCTTTATACCTGATAGGCCAATCATTTCCATGACCATCTTTAGCATTGTCCTCAAAATTCAGGTCACTTAAGCGATAACTTTGACGGCCCCACATAAGAGATTTACCACCTACATGAAACCCCCTGTACCAGTCAAAACGTTTTACCTCTGTATAAGGACATTCCAAATCATCCACCCAAAAGCTTTCATTGAACTCCTGATAGGGGTAATCTCTTTTTTGAACGGGATGAGTTCTTTTTTGTTCCTCTGTTAGACGACCCCGGTGTTCAAATTCCCAAGGCTTTTTCGTTGCAGTGGTGTAGTCTTTTATATGTTCAACGTTTCTGCCTCTTTCCAGCATTAAAACTTTTAATCCTTTTTCTGTCAGCTCTTTTGCTGCCCAGCCGCCACTTATTCCAGATCCAATGACAATGGCATCATAGGTATTTTGCGCTGTTGCTTTTGTATTTAAATTACTCATGGTTTTTTTTTTTTAGGTTGCCCAAACTTTCTGACCTGGTTTAAGATCTACGCAGCCATCATAACGGCCGGGAATATCTAAATAAGCGTAAGCTTTAGTTGCCCCGATCTCAGAAGTGAAATAACCTAATAAGGTCAAGTCGCGCATAATTACAAAAAAATAAGGCGTTTCTGGTTTTTTTTCTTTAGCATTCATCGGTTTCCCTGCTTCTTCTTTTTCAGATTTTTTAACAACTGTATTTTCTGATGCTATTCTTTCGGCTTCAGTTTTGTCTCTTTCTGTTTTTTGATTTGCAACGGTTTCATCTCTCACCTTACCTAATAACTGCTCGCGTTCTTTAACAGTTATTTTTAAAAATGAATTGTTAAATTCTTTTTTAGACCTACTTTCCAGATCCTCTAATCCTTTAACAAATGCTTTTTGTGCCTCCTCTGGATAACAGTCCTTCAGCATCATTGAAATAAATGGTCCTACACCTGCGGCTTTAGCACCTGGTGAGGAAGTGGTTGGAATGATAATGTCTGCAATTTCAGCAATTAGTTTTTCCTGGTCTGCAGAAAATAAGGTGGCATTATTTTTGTTTCCAGTCGGGCTGCAACCTTCTAGAAATACCCCTATTGTGGTGGCAGAAAGTGCTCCTCCCAGTAAAAAAGCAACACTTTTGACTGCATCTCTTCTATCCATAATGTTTTATTTTGGGTTTTTTAGGTTCTTTATAATTTTGAATCTTCTAAAATAATAAAAATCAGAACTTAAAGTGTATTTATTTATAAAATCATTTCTTTTTATATTGATTTTGTTACCTGATTAAAATATCCTTCCTTTTTTTACCTTTGCCAAAACGTAATTTCAATGAGTGAAAAAATACTGGTATTAGGCTCAAACGGACAAATTGGTGTTGAATTAGTCAGTGCTTTGAGAAACACCTATGGCGAAAACAATGTTATCGCTTGTGATATACGCAGACCTGATTATGATGTTAAGAATTCTGGACCTTTTGAATTTGTCAATGTTTTAGATAAAGTTACTTTAAATAGTGTTTTTCTTAAATATAAACCTAGCCAAGTTTACTTGCTTGCCGCTTTACTGTCTGCAACAGGTGAACAAAATCCTAAGTTGGCTTGGGATTTAAATATGAATGGTTTACTGAATATTTTGGATTTAGCCCTGATTTACAAAACAGCCAAGGTTTATTGGCCAAGTTCAATTGCAGTGTTCGGGCCAAGTTCTACAAAAGTAGATACACCGCAGTCTTGCGTAATGGATCCCAATACTGTTTATGGCATTAGTAAACTGGCTGGCGAAAGATGGTGTGAATATTATTATCAAAAATTCGGGTTGGATGTAAGAAGTATTCGTTATCCAGGATTAATAAGCTATAAAGCTGCCCCTGGTGGGGGTACTACAGATTATGCCATCCATATTTTTCATGAGGCCTTAAGAAAAGGTAGCTATGCTTCCTTTTTATCTGCAGAAACAGAATTACCAATGATGTATATGGATGATGCAATCCGCGGTACTATTGCACTTATGGATTCCTCAGCAAGTCAAATTACCATTCGTTCCAGTTATAATTTTGCCGGAGTTAGTTTTACTCCTGAAGATTTGGCTGCAGAAATCAGGAAATATATTCCTGAATTTAAATTAACTTACCTGGAAAATGATCCACGTCAGCAAATTGCCGATAGCTGGCCAAGATCTATTAACGACAGCTTTGCAAAGACAGATTGGGGATGGAAGCCCGAATTTGATCTCGCAAAACTGACAAATGAAATGTTGCAAAACTTAAAAAATAATAAGTAAATAAAATTGATCACCACTATGGGAAGAGCATTCGAGTTTAGAAAAGAAAGAAAATTTAAGCGTTGGGCTAAAATGGCCGTTCAATTTACCCGTATCGGTAAAGAGATTGTAATGGCTGTGAAAGATAATGGCCCTAATCCAGATACCAACTCTCGCTTACGTACAGCAATTCAAAATGCTAAAGCTGTGAATATGCCAAAAGATAGGGTCGATGCTGCTATTAAAAGAGCCTCAAATAAAGATGAAAATGGCTATGAAGAATATGTTTATGAAGGTTATGCACATCATGGGATTGCCATTTTAATTGAAACCGCAACAGACAATACCAATAGAACAGTAGCCAATATTCGTAGTTATTTTAATAAAACTGGGGGTACATTAGGTAAAACAGGTTCTCTTGATTTTATTTTTAACCGTAAATCTATCTTTAGATTTTTCCCGGGAGATAAAGACCTGGAAGAATTGGAGTTTGAATTAATTGACTCAGGCCTCGAAGAGTTGTATCTAGAGGCAGATGAAGAAGGTAATGACATCGCTGTAGTGCAAACTGCTTTTGAGGATTTTGGTAAAATGCAAAAAGCATTGGAAGAATTAGGCGTTGAATTGAAAAGCGCAAAATTAGAGCGTATCTCTTTATCTACTTCTGCCGTAACCGAAGAAGAAGCAGTAGACGTTTTTAAGCTTATTGATAAATTAGAAGAAGATGATGATGTGCAAGCTGTATATCATAATATGGAAGAATAAATTATTTCTTGTGAGCGAATAACCAGGGTAACAGTTGAGGTTCGGCAAATGCTGCGTCCCAACTGTTATGATTGGCTTCTGCATACAGCGTAAATTTCACTTCCTTTCCAATTATTTTTAAATGATCTGAAATCTCTTTGGAAAACTCATAACTAACAACGTCATCCTTTCCTCCATGAAAAATCCATAATGGAATACTTTTGTATTTTTTTACATTAGCAATATTATCTCCTCCACAAATAGCAAAAGCCGCAGCAAAAGTTTTACGCTTACGTCTCAACAATTCATAAGTGCCCATTGCACCCATAGATAAGCCACCAACATAAACTTGTTTCTTATCAATATAGGGCTTTTTTAAAATATCATCAATCATTCCTATTAAAGCATGCATCGCTGCAGTAGTTTTTCCTCTTTTTTTGAATTCAAATCTATTTTTCCCCGTCTGCCCTGCGTTTATTTGAACGTTCGACCAGTAGTCGTTTTTTGGGCACTGTGGAAATACCACAATGGCTGGCAATTGCTTCCGTATATTTGTCCTTAAAAACAATTCTCCACCATGAACTAATTGCGACTCGTTGTCTGAACCACGTTCACCACTTCCATGCAGAAAAAAGACAACAGGATATTTCTGTGCCGGATTGTAATTTTCTGGATAAAGTATGCGGTATGAAATGCTGTCTTTTCCTTTTATAAAGCTTCCTTTATCATATTTACTTAGATCCTGGGCTTTAACCTGAGATCCGCAGAGTATTATTATTAATAAAAGTAGGAATTGCTGCTTTCTCATTGGACTATTTATGTTTTAAAAGTTGATGAAGCGATCAGGAGTAAATGTCGCATATTTATTTCATAGTATATAGGTAGATGTTCAAACATCCCTTAAGATTGACCCAATAAAAATTTTAAATTCTCCAAGCTCTGCCCCAAATTTTAAATTAGCATTGTAGAACTTTAGGTCACTCCATAGTGGGATGGTTACTGTTTAATTAAATATGGCGTAATTTCTTTTATCCAGATGGCATATCCATCTGCATTTAAGTGTAGCATATCTTCCAAAAATAATTCTGGACGGAGCTGTTTGTTTTTAAGCATTTTGCTGTTTACATCAACAAAATTGGTGTTGCTGTAATTTGCGAGGTAGTTTTTTATAAGGGTATTGGTATGCGTTATCGTTTCTGCATATTTAGTCCTCGACGGGCTGTTTTTTATCGAAACATAAAGTATAGCCACTTGAGGTAATTTATTTCTAATATTAGTGAAAAAGGTGGCAAACCTATTTAAAGTCTCCAATGAACTGATGTTATCTGATGCGATATCATTTTCACCGCTATAAATTACTATTTGACGTGGCTGATATGGAAAAACTAAGTCTGAGATGTAATAATTCGCCTGACTAAGAGTAGAGCCTCCAAAACCTCTATTGATTGCCTTATAATCTTTGAACACACTTTCTAAGTCTTTCCAATTGGTAAATGAAGAGCTTCCTACAAATAGAATTCCAGCCTTTGTTGGCATAGCCAAACTGTCTTTATGTTTAAATTTTTGAATGTCATTCCAAAATATTGGTTTTTCCTGTGCAATAGATTTCCCGCTGATTACGACAGACATAAAAAAAAGGTAATAAAAAAAACGTTTCATATATTTATTATGAGTTAACCTTAATTACTTTAGTTTTCTTAAATATGCTATTTATATCGATAGCTTTAATGCTAAAATAAATAAGCAGTTTGATAAAGGTTGCCCAATTCAGCCACACTGATTAAATATTTTTGATTATGCCTTTACCTGTTGTGGAACCTTCACATAATAGCCCGTTCCATCATAGGTGCGTTTGCGTGGATTTGTAACACAATTGGCAGAACAGCAACCCAATAGTTCTTCGCCACAGTCATCACATTGGGTAATATGTTCATTACATTCAGGATTAGCACAATTGATCATTTTGGGCGTTGTTTTGCCACAATTGTAGCACTTGGAAACAATAGTTGGATTAACCGTATTTACATCTACTGCAATCCGGTTATCGAAAACATAACATTTACCTTCAAAATCCTGACCGCCCGCTTCCTTTCCATATTTAATAATACCGCCATGTAACTGGTAAACATCATTAAAACCATGATGCAACAGCAATGCAGACGCTTTTTCGCATTTTATACCTCCTGTACAATACGTCAATACTTTCTTGTTTTTATATTTTGCCAATTCATTGATTTTGTCAGGGAAATCCCTGAAATTTTCAATGTCTAACGTCACCGCATTTTTAAATCGGCCCAGGTTATGTTCGTAATTAGAACGTACATCAAGGATAACCACATCCTCTTCATCAATCATTTTCTGGAATTCTGCGGGTTCTAAATGCTTACCTGTTTGCTTATTTGGATCAATAAGGGTTGGATCTCTTAAGCCCGAATGTACAATCTCCGACTTATAGCGGCAGTGCATTTTAATGAAAGAGGGTTCTGAAACGTCATCAATTTTAAAATCTGTTTTAGCGAAACGCTCGTCTGCTTTAATGAAAGCCATATAGGCCTCGCAAGCTTCCTTAGTTCCAGAAACGGTACCATTTAAGCCTTCTTCAGCTACAATAATACGGCCTACAAGGCCAAGGGATTTACAAAAAAAAAGATGATCTGCCGCAAATTGTTCTGCGTTTGCTATCGTACTGTAGCAATAGTAAAGGAGGGTCTGGAATTTTTTCATCATAATTGATACCGTTGCATACGGCGTTTAATATTGCAAAAATACATATTTTTTTTATCCTCAGTTTAGCTTTTCTTAAAGGTGTTGTTCTGGATGCCTGCTTTAGAAACATGATGTGTTCTCAACTCAACACGCTAAGTATGCGTTATAACTTGTTTTCACCAATGGCTAAGCTCCTTCCCACCTCATGCGCACCTAGTGGCGGATATCCCGAACGAGGTCCCTATTAGCTCCCCGCCAAGTCGCTATAAGGTCACAACTGTGTATAACTGTCATCAGTCGATAATGTAACCTTAAAACCCGTAAGATATTCTGAATCCCTGTTGAACTTTCTTGTTGCCATCGTAGGCAAAACCGTAAGTAGCCCTGAAAATTAACCGCTGTAAGCCAAAATAAAACTCCTTGTAATTCTTTTTTAGAGGCTGAGTAAGGTAGCTGCCGCCAATTACTTCTTCTAGTTTTAGTTTTCGTATTAAAGGAACCTTGTTCATGATCAGGCCCGCAAAGTTGTACTCCAGGTGCGCTTCTACATAATGACGGTCAGTGCTGTACTGGTAAAAATCAAGGAATGAAAACTTCCTGATGTCTGGTAAGGATGTTAAGGAATTATTACCCCTGAAGTGTTTACTATCGGGGTAAAAAACCACGTTATTGTTTAAGAATTTTCCTGCACCAACAACGAAAGAAAAATAACCCCATAAGCCGGTACTGATTCTATCTTTATACACCTCTAAACTAATCAGGTCGTAATCTACATCGCTGTTAAATACTTTGTTAATACCTTTTCGGTAGCTCAACTCTAATCTTGGCGACTTAGATTCCTGGTAAATTTTTCCGTCGGGCCGGGTAATGTATTTTTGTCCAAAGGTATAAGCTAATGTTGCAGTAGCAGTTAGCGCTTTATAATCAGGAAATAACGGTGTTTCTATTATAGGCGAGAAGGGATTATTAGTTGTAAACTCCAGTTCTTTCTTATCGAAAAACTTGAAATCTGAATGGTTTACCAGGTGTTTGTTCCTGCTGTATTCTAAGGCTATAGTACCCTGTAAACCGCGGGCCAGTTCTCTAGATGTTCCGCCGTTAAGGAATGTTTTTTGATAAAACTTGGGGAAATTCTTTTCAAACAGCAGTGAGTTTAAGGTGTTTGATAATAAATTCATCGTCACATATCGGTTAAGATCATATATGCCTGAACCAAAAGAGAGGTTAACGTTAGCTTTATGCACAGGATCATACACATAATCGCCAGTTAAATTTGCCGTAAGCGTATGGTTAGCAAAACCATACCTTACCTCTGGACGGATGCTGTATTTACGTTTGTATTCAAATTCTTTAAGGTAAGTTACACCATATTTTAAGCCAAAACCCTCTACTGTATTATAAAATATGGCCTTTAAAACCGGATCCAATTTTAAAGATTCTTTATCATACCTGTTATTGATGGTGTAATTAGTCAATAAAAGTTTGGGTATCGTAAAATTATTATTTACCCTTTCCAAAGAGTCGAGATAGTACTTTGATTCTTTTCTTTTGGAGATGCTATCTTTGCGAATGTAATTTGATTTTTCTTCTAAGTTTAATGGAATTGGCCTTTGCGCTGCCCAATAGGCCTCGTCTTTATCGTTCACATCCTTCGGTATTTTAAGAATTTCCCCTTTAAAATAATTGTCTGGAAAGTTAGGCCGCAGGTTGTAGTTATTGTAAACGCCAAGGTAATAGCCATCAAACTTAAAGCCCATTACATTACCATTAAAGGTGAAGTTAATGTTGGATGGCATATAAGTGCTGTCGACTTTTATAAACTGTTGGGTAATATTTAGCGTATCAACCAGGTTAATGCCTGTATTTTTGGTTAGGTATAATTCTGTGCCTTGTATCCTCCAGCTGTCGTCGGCTATATAAATAATTCCCCGAAAAACTGGGTCATGTTTACGGCGTGGGATAACTTCAATTTTATTAATATTTATACCGTTTTCTATAGTAACGCCTAACAGTTTATAGTGGTAATAGAAAAGCGCAAAATCTGCAATTGGTGATACAAAACCCCTGGAGCTCAATACATTTTCCAATATGATGTTATTGTAGAAATTGATATCAAGGTCTGAAGCTTTATTAAAGCTAAATGCATTGTTGCGACCGGCAACTTTTGAGGCTATCATTTCTTCATGGATTTGATTTGGCCTTCTGCAATTGAATATGGATTGCGATTCAGATTGGTAAAGGATACCCCTTCTGTTAGTGTCGAGGTCTAAAGTTTTTTGTATGTCTTTACCAAAGAATTTTTTAGGTGCGCCAACTAATTTCTGTACGCCTTTAATGTAAACATTACAGCTAAATTCTTTAACTTCATTTAAATGCTTTTTGCGGTTATTAATGGCGTTTTTAATTATTTCATAAGCCGGATCTTTTACCTTTGCACTTATACTGACCTCTTTTAAGGTGTATGATTCTGGTGTTAGCACAATGTTAACGGTATGATTGCTTTCCATCACCACAGCCATTTCTATCGTTTTATAACCTATTGTTTTATAAATTATAGTGTAAATCCCTTTGTTGAGTTTCAATGCATAAATACCATCAATATTAGCTGAAGTGCCAATGGTGGTGTTTTTAATGTATATGGAAGTAAAAGGTATAATTTCACCCTGTTGGTCTTTAATGTTGCCAGTTAACATTAATTGTTGCGAATAGACACTGCTAAAAGCGACCAGGAAGAATAAAAGCGCTAAGTAAATTTTTTTCATATTTAACCTAAATATATAAATATCATGTAATTTTTTTATTAAAAATGATTTTTATGTTACTGTTTTGTTATGCCCCAAAATTAGTGTGGTTTGGTAAAGTGATAATTTCCTAACTTTGCTTACCAATTGAATAAAAATGTATAAAACATTACAACCGATTCTTAAACAAGAACTAGACCAAATAGAGAAAGATGGCTTATTTAAACGAGAAAGAATTATAGTTACCCCTCAGGGAGCTGAAATTAAAATTAGTACCGGACAAGAAGTGATCAATTTTTGTGCAAATAATTACCTTGGTCTTTCTTCAGATGCAAGGGTAAAAGCAGCAGCAAAAAATGCGATCGATAAATATGGTTATGGGATGTCTTCTGTGCGCTTTATATGTGGTACTCAAGATGTGCATATCGAATTGGAAGCTAAACTTTCTGAATTTTTAGGTACCGAAGACACCATTTTATATGCTGCAGCATTTGATGCTAATGGGGGTGTTTTTGAGCCTTTATTTAATGATTTAGACGCTATCATTTCTGATGAGTTAAATCATGCTTCTATTATTGATGGTGTTCGCTTGTGTAAAGCCAAACGCTTTCGGTATAAACATAACAACATGGAAGACCTGGAAGCTCAGCTTCAAGCTGCTATCGGTTGTAGAAATAGAATCATCGTTACTGATGGTGCTTTTTCAATGGATGGCACCATTGCTCAGTTGGATAAGATTTGTGATCTTGCCGACAAATATGAGGCTTTAGTGATGATCGATGAATCGCATTGTTCAGGTTTTATGGGCAAAAACGGTAGAGGTACACATGAACATTGTGGTGTAATTGACCGCATAGATATTATTACCGGAACTTTAGGTAAGGCTTTGGGTGGTGCTTCAGGAGGTTTTACTTCAGGTAAAAAAGAGATTATTGCCATGCTTCGCCAGCGTTCCAGACCTTATTTGTTCTCCAATACTTTAGCTCCAGCAATTGCAGGGGCTTCTATAGCTGTTTTGGATCTGCTGAGGGAAACAACAACCCTGCGGGATAAATTGGAATCCAATACCCTTTATTTCCGTGAAAGAATGACTACAGCAGGTTTTGATATCCCAGCAGGGATACACCCAATTGTACCGGTAATGTTATATGATGCGAAACTGGCCCAGGAATTTGCTTCAAAAATGCTGGAAGAAGGGATTTATGTGATTGGTTTTTATTATCCTGTTGTGCCTCAGGGAAAGGCTAGAATAAGAGTGCAGCTTTCTGCAGCTCATGAACAACATCATTTGGATAAAGCCATCACTGCATTTACCAAAGTTGGTAAGGAACTGGGTGTTATTTAGCGTATATTTGCCACCATGTTACAAGAGAAGATAACACAATACACGGAAGAAATAAATACTTTTTCAACCGCAAATGCGGATGAACTTGAACAATTCAGAATCAAATTTCTGGGTACTAAAGGAATCATTAAGGATATTTTTGATGAATTTAAAGCGGTTTCTCCTGAAGAGAAAAGAATATTAGGGAAAGTCTTAAATGAGTTTAAACAATTGGCCGAAGCCAAATACGCAGCTTTAAAAGATCAAAGTGAGGAAGAATTTACAGGCAAAGAGGCAGGTTTAGACCTTACGCTACCTGGAGAGGGATTTGATATTGGCTCACGCCACCCCCTGGCTTTAGTAAGAAGAGAAATCATAGCTATATTTAATAAACTTGGTTTCATCGTTGCTGAAGGCCCGGAAATTGAAGACGACTGGCATAATTTTTCTGCTTTAAATTTTCCTGAGGAACATCCTGCGCGTGATATGCAGGATACTTTCTTTATTAAAAAAGGAGGAGAAAAAGGTGACATCGCTTTACGTACGCATACTTCTTCTGTACAAGTTAGAATGATGGAGGCTGGAAAACCACCTTTTAGAGCAATTATGCCTGGTCGCGTTTACCGTAATGAGGCCATTTCTGCCAGGGCACATTGTTTCTTTCATCAGGTTGAAGGTTTATATGTAGATGAGAATGTTTCTTTTGCTGACTTAAAACAAACCTTGTTTTACTTTGTTCAGGAGTTATACGGAGCGGGTACAAAGGTGCGTTTCCGTCCTTCTTATTTTCCTTTTACAGAACCTTCTGCAGAAATGGATATTTCTTGTACTATTTGTAAAGGTGCGGGTTGCCAATTGTGTAAATACAGTGGTTGGGTAGAAATTTTAGGCTGCGGTATGGTAGATCCTAATGTATTGGAAAATTGTGGTATTGATTCTAAAAAATACAGTGGCTTTGCTTTTGGAATGGGTATTGAACGTATTGCCAATTTGAAATTTGAAATTAAGGACCTGCGTTTGTTCTCTGAGAATGATGCCCGTTTCCTAAAACAATATAAAACATCGTTGTTTTAATGATAAAAAGTAACACTGCGCTTTGTTTCTTGTTGTTATTGTTTGTTAGTTGTGCAAAAGAAGGAACATTTATTCCTAATGTGCCTGTTAATTACAATATCACCATACAGGAATTTAAAATTAGCGCAGTAAATAATGTATTACTGGTGCCAGAGCAGGGTGTTGCTGGTTTACTTATTGTCTCAACTGCATTCGGTTATAAAGCTTATGACCGCTGCAGTTCTGTAAATCCAGAGACAAGATGTAAAATCATACCCGATGAAGGAAGTATCACTGCCACTGATCCTTGTACAGGTGCCAAATTTTTGCTTACAGACGGAAGTCCGGCAAAAGCACCTGCGGTGAGAAATTTAAAAACTTACACCATCACACAAAGTTATCAGGGTTTACTTATAACAAATTAATGGAACCAGAGAAAATTAAAGAAAGTATACTTAGGGCTGCTAAAGAGTTGTTCAGAAAATACGGTTATCATAAAACCAGTGTCAATGAAATAGCTAAAAAAGCACGCATCGCTAAGGCTACTATATATAAATATTTTGAGAGTAAGGAACAGATTCTGGATGCAATTTTAATGAATTACCTAGACCTTAACCTCCATGAGATACTAAAAAATAAAGCGCAGTTTGCAGATGAAGAAGAGCATTTAAAGGCACTAGTGATGAAAACCTGCAGGCTGACTTATACCGTTTGCAATGAGTTTATTGGTTGGGAGTTTGTTCGTGAAAATGCAAATTCACAAGAGTTTTTAAAGCACCTGTCTGATCAGCTTGAATCTTTATTGCTTGCCGCTTACCTTCAACTAGATCACTTTAAAAATAACCCTTCCCGCAGGGAAGGGCTCGCGTTTCTTTTAAAAGCTAGTAAAAGCATTGTTTTTTCTTTTGCCTTTACCTCCGTTAGCGATTCAGATGTTCGTAAAAACTTTGTAAGCTTCCAAAAAGAACTTCTTCCTTTTCTGGTTAAAGCTGCTTTATAAGCAAAATAATTGACGGTATTCTTTACAAAATCTTAATATGTACCGTATCGGTTTCTGGTATAAAAACGCCTATATTTGTATTTTAAAATGCATTTATAATGAGCAAAGAGGTTTTAGAGTTTTCTATATTGATAGAGGAGAAATTTGATATGAACTTTAACTTAGCTGAAGGTCTTTTAGGGTTTATTCTTAAAATTTTTGGTAAGTAAGAAAGCAAATACATTTTCTTTTTTATAGGCATTCCCCGTGCCCTGAAACACTTGTGTCAAAAATATCCTGTTTGGGATAAAAAAAACCTGTAAATTTGCGGCATAATGAGTAGAAACAAAAAATCTGGGACGGTTACAATCCTTCCTAATTTGCATATTATAGATATCGCTGAAGAGGGTAAAGGTGTTGGTAAAGCCGATGAACTCGTAGTTTTTGTAGATAAAGCTGTTCCCGGGGATATTGTGGATGTGCGCCTGATGAAGAAAAAGAAAAACTTCGCAGAAGCCATTATTGAAGTGCTACATACTGCTTCAGAATTTAGAACAGATCCTTTTTGTCAGCATTTTGGTACTTGCGGTGGCTGCAAATGGCAACACATGCAATACGATGCGCAATTACAATTTAAATATAAAAATGTTGAGGCTGCCCTGCAGCGGTTAGCAAAAGTAGATACTTCTTCCATGGAACCTATTCTGGGTTCTGCTGAAAATAAATATTACCGGAATAAACTAGAGTATACTTTTTCTAATAAGCGCTGGTTGGATAAACAGGATATGGATGACCAGGAAGACCTGGAGTTAAATGCCTTGGGTTTTCATGTTCCGGGCAGGTTTGATAAAATTCTCGATATCGACCATTGTTACTTGCAGGCCGAGCCTTCTAATACTTTAAGAAACCAGGTTAGGGCTTATGCGCTAAATGCGGGTTTAAGCTTTTATGATTTGCGTAACCATGAAGGTAGTTTACGGAACCTTATCATCAGAACGTCTACCACAGGAGAAGTTATGGTTGCAGTTATCTTTGCTTATGTGGAACAGGAGCAAATTGATGGCTTAATGGAACACCTTAAAGTGAACTTCCCCGAGATTACTTCTTTGCAGTATATTGTTAATCAAAAGAAAAACGATACCATTTTTGATCAGGACGTGATTACTTATGCAGGCAGTGATCATATTTTTGAAGAAATGGATGGGCTGAAGTTTAAAATTGGGATTAAATCTTTTTACCAGACAAATTCTATTCAGGCGCATGAGCTGTACAAGATAACCAGAGATTTTGCTGGCTTTACTGGTGATGAACTGGTTTATGATTTGTATACCGGTGCTGGAACCATTGCTAATTTTGTAGCACGTAATGTAAAACAGGTGGTTGGTATAGAATATGTGCCCACAGCTATTGAAGATGCAAAGTTTAATTCTAACCTGAATGGAATTGCGAATACGCTTTTTTATGCCGGCGACATGAAGGATATTTTAACTGCTGCTTTCATTCTGGAGCATGGTAAACCTGATGTAGTGATTACTGACCCGCCAAGAGCAGGTATGCACACTGCTGTAGTAGAGCGCTTATTGGAGCTGGAGGCAGATAAAATTGTTTATGTGAGTTGCAATGCCGCTACGCAAGCTAGAGATATTGCCTTGTTAAAGGAGAAATATGAAGTAGCACGAATTAAGCCTGTTGATATGTTCCCTCATACGCAACATGTAGAAAATGTGGTTTTATTGAAAATAATAAAATAAATAGAATGGATTTAGAAGAGTTAATGCCGCAACAACCTGACGGAAAAAAGGAAGAAAAACAGAAAAGTCCGCTGGTTAGTCTTGAAAAGGATCTAGAACTTTATGCATCCTCTATCAAAGAAGTGGCCTTAGAAATTATGTTGGAAGGAATATCGGCAAATCCCATTTTTATTGCCCACCAGCATACGGTGAGTATTGGCGAGATGATTTTGAATAGAGATGAACTGCATACCGAATGGAGCATTCAGGCATCAACAGTTGAGGAGTTTATTGAAAAAGGAATCATCAAGCCGGAGAAAAAAGTTTTATTCTTAAAGGCTTACAAAAAGCCTGAAGATTACATGTGTGTATTTGTAATTGTACCTGAAGGAGCAAACTTTATTTATTATCCTTATCAAAAAAGATAAAAAAATCCCTGCTGGGAGGGGGTTCTCAGCAGGGATACAAAAAACTAATTGTATTATCTTACGCTCTTCACTTCTCCGCTTTTGGAAGAGTTATTTTTTAAGGAAGCATTTCCTTTAAATGTAATATCACTGCCACCACTAGCACTGGCTTCGAGCGCTTTAGTGACATGGATTTGCACATCAGATCCACCGCTGGATTTTACCCTTGCATTCTCTACGATAAAGTTGAAAGCATTGATATCGCTGCCACCGCTGGAGTGGATAGACATATTCGTCGCTTTTCCCTTTAAATCAACATCGGCCCCTCCGCTAGCTTGTACTTGCAAATCTTGAGTCATTAAATCTAGCCTCATATCTGAACCTCCTGAAGCATTAATGTTTAGTCTGGGGGTTTTAATGGTGTTTTGCGTGTAAACGTCACTTCCACCACTTGCCGAAATGGCATATAAAGATTTATAGCTTACATAAGCCTTGATTTTTTGTCCGCGGAAAATAAGTTCCCAACTCACATTGTCTTTATATTTAATAGTTAATTGTGTCCCATTTTTTTCAATAAGCACATTTTTAAGCAGCTCTCCACTCGTCATTATTTTCACACTTTCTGTATTCCCCTGACTCAAATATAAATCAATGTCGCTGGAAACGTTTATTTCATTAACGTTTTGAACCATTACTGTTTTAGTTTGCTGTCCGAATGCGGTTATGACATAGCCTAATAATAAAAGGATTAGTGTTGCAAAGGGTTTTAGTGATATTGATTTACTCATGGGGATCTTTTTATAAAGTTTAGACGCGTTTGAAGTCGAAACGTTGCATCAAATAGAAAATATTTTTCAAATATTTGATTTTGTACCTTAAAATGGTTTTTTTTGTAACTTAAATAAGGTGCAACAATGGCTGATACTAAATTATTAATTCTAGATAAAATTCAAATACAACAAAAAATTAATCGCATTGCTTACCAGATACTGGAAGATAACCTCAATGAAAAAGAAATTGTATTGGCAGGTATTTGGGACAGGGGCTACAAGCTTGCCAAAAGGTTAAAAGAAGTCTTGTTAGCGATCTCGGATTTAAAAATTATTTTATTGCGTATTGACCTGGAAAAGGAAAATAGTAAGTTAATAGCTAAAACAGACCTTGACGAAAGTAAATGGATGAATAAAGTCATCATTTTAGTAGATGATGTATTGAATAGCGGCAAAACTTTGTCTTATGGTCTGGGTGTGTTTTTAAATACCCCTCACAAGAAAATTCGGACTGTTGTACTGGTAGATAGAAGCCATAAAATATTCCCTATTGCTACAGATTTTGTCGGACTGCAAATGTCGACCGTGTTAAAAGAACATGTTGATGTGGTATTGGATGTTGAAGGTATGGACGATTGTGTCTATTTAAGCTAAATGGACTAAGGATCGAAATTTTATGTATTTTTGTGTCTCCCATTGAACAATAATAAAAATTGAGATGAAATACGATTTAGCTGTTACCATAGATAAGTCTTCAGGATTTTGCTTCGGCGTAGTTTATGCCATCGAAATGGCTGAAGATATTTTAGCGCAGGAGCCTTATTTATATTGTCTTGGCGATATTGTTCATAATGATGAGGAAGTAAAACGCCTCACCAATAAAGGGCTACGCATTATTGGGCATGAAGAGTTGGAAACCCTGCGCGAGGAGAAAGTTTTGATTCGGGCACATGGTGAAGCTCCGTCTACTTATGAGCTTGCGCTCAAAAATGACCTTACTTTAATAGATGCGTCTTGTCCGGTAGTTTTGAAGCTGCAAAACAGGATCAAAAATTCTCATGATGACCAGGAGCAAATCGTAATTTTTGGTAAACATGGCCATGCGGAAGTAATCGGTTTACAGGGGCAAACTGATGGTAAAGCCATTGTTTTTCAGGATTTGGAAGAGCTTGATCATGTTAAACTCCCTTCAAAATTCACTTTATATAGTCAAACTACCAAAAGCACCGATAAATTTTATCACATCAAAGAAGAGCTATTGAGTAGGGGATATGATGTTAAAGCAAATGATACCATTTGCCGACAAGTGTCCAGCCGTTATGAAGCTTTAGAGAATTTTGTTGCAAACTATGATAAGATTATTTTTGTGTCTGGCAAGAAATCATCCAATGGAAAAGTTTTATATGATGTTTGTAAAAAATACAATGATGCATCCTACTTCATTTCAAATGTAGATGAGCTTGAACTTTCCTGGTTTAACAAATCGGATAAAGTAGGGATCTGCGGTGCAACCTCTACTCCAATGTGGTTAATGGCAGAGGTAAGAACTGCCTTATTAGCTTATTAATCTGTTTATATTAAAAATGCTTGTTTTCCGAAAAACCTATCTTGTTGTTTTTATTGCCTTGTGTGCAAACATGGCTTTTGCTCAAAATGGAATTATTAAAGGCAAAATTAGAGATGCCTTTAGTAATGTAGCCCTTGCAGGGGTTACAGTCTATGTGCAGGGAATAGATAATCCTGTAAAAAGTGATAGTCTGGGTAATTATACCATTCAAGCTTTACCTCCTGGAGTTTATAACCTTAGCTTTTTGTATATAGGCTATAAGCGTAAATCTGTTTTTGATATTGCCGTTAGTTATGCCAAGCCTGCAATTTTTGATGTTGCGCTAGAAACTGAAGTAAGTGCTTTAAATGAAGTGGTTATAGAAGCCCCTAAATTTATTAAACCTTTAGAAAGTCCTTTGTCTTTACGTACCATAGGTGCCACTGAAATTAAAAGAAATCCGGGTGGTAACAGGGATATTTCTAAAGTAATACAATCTTTACCAGGAGTGTCTGCACCGGTAAGTTTTCGTAACGACATTATTATTCGTGGTGGTGCACCGAATGAAAATAGGTTTTATATTGACGGCGTAGAAATCCCTAACATTAACCACTTTACCACCCAGGGATCATCGGGTGGGCCTGTAGGATTAATTAATGTAGATTTTATTAAGGAAGTTGATTTTTACTCTGGTGCTTTTCCCGCTTCAAGAGGAAATACCTTAAGCTCGGTTTTTGAATTCAAGCAAAAAGATGGTAACCCTGATCGTCTGGGCACATCTTTAACGCTGGGATCCAGTGATTTTGCCACAACTGTAGAAGGACCTTTAGGGGAAAAAACCACTTTTATTGCTTCCTATCGTTTGTCTTATTTACAAGGTTTATTCAAACTGCTGGGCTTGCCTTTCCTGCCTTCCTATCAGGACTTTCAATTTAAAGTGAAAACCAGGTTCAACCCAAAGCATGAATTAACATTGCTTGGTCTGGGGGCCATCGATAAGTCTACCCTAAATTTTGGAACTGAAATAACGGAAAGTAACCAATACCTGCTGGCAAATTTGCCAGAGAATAATCAGGAAAATTATACCCTGGGCGCAGTTTATAAAAATTACCGCGACAGAGGTTTTTCTTCACTGGTGTTGAGCAGGAATTACTTGAATAACCGAGCTGATAAGTTTAAGGATAATAATAAAAATGACATTAAAACTTTAGATTATGTATCAAAGGAAATAGAAAATAAGCTACGTTTTGAAAATTCCTCAAAGGAAGGGGATTATAAAATTAATTTTGGCGCAGGTTTAGAAAGTGCTGAATACAATACCAAAACTTTACAATATTTACCGGGTGGGACAGAAGAGTACCAGTCTGATTTGAGCTTTGTTAAATATGGATTCTTTGGCCAGTTGAGCGCCCCTTATTTCAATAATAAATTAAATCTTTCTGTGGGTCTTCGTTTTGATGGGAATACTTATGCTGCTCAGCTGAACAATCCATTGAAAACTTTCTCACCAAGGTTCTCAGCTGCTTATAATTTAAATGATAATATTAGTTTTAATTTTAATACCGGCATTTATTACCAGTTGCCTACTTATACTTTGTTAGGCTATCGATTAAATGCGACAGGGCCTTTACTCAACAAGCATGTTGATTACATCAAGTCTACACAGTTTGTTGCTGGAGTGGAATACAATACCATGAAAAACACCAAATTTACGGTAGAGGGATTTTATAAAGGTTACTCGAGGTATCCGATGATAGCTGTATTGGGTGACACTATTCCACTAGCAAATCTTGGTGCAGATTTTGGTGTAGTAGGTAACAGACCATTAACCGGGGTTACTGATGGCAGAAGTTACGGACTGGAATTCTTTGCTCAACAGCGCTTAAACAAGGGTTTCTATGGTATTTTTGCTTTGACTTTATATAGAAGTGAATTTAAAGATAAAAATGAGGTGTTTGTACAGTCTAGCTGGAACAATCGTTTTATTTTAAGTATGACCGCCGGTAAGCTTTTAAAAAGAAACTGGGAAATTGGTGCTAAATTCAGGTATACCGGTGGGGGGCCTTATACTCCTTATGATGTCCCTTATTCTTCATTAAAAAGTAATTATTCAGTTTATCCTCAGGGTATTCAGGATTATGATCAATTGAACGTTAGTAGATTAAAGGATTTTTACCAGCTCGATTTGAGGGTTGATAAGAAATATCCATTCAAGAAATTTAACCTTAACGTATATTTGGATATTCAAAATTTAACTTATAACAAGTACGAAACACAGCCGCAATTAGCATTAGATAGAGATGTGAATGGAAACGCCCAGGATATGACGGGAGATCCATCACGCTATAAAACTAAATTGCTGGCCAATACCAGTGGAAATATTTTACCTTCCATCGGCATTATATTTGAATTTTAACTATGGGAAAAAAGGGTATATTATTTGTGAATTTAGGAACGCCGGATAGTCCGGAAGTTAGTGATGTACGTAAATATCTGGATGAATTTCTGATGGATGAGCGTGTAATCGACATTAATGCTTTTAAAAGGACTTTATTGGTTAAAGGTATTATTGTGCCTTTCCGTAGCCCTAAAACGTCAAAGCTTTATAAAGAAGTTTGGGATGAGAATGGTTCTCCTTTGTTGTATTATAGTAAAATACAGGTTGCCTTGGCACAGGAAGCGCTTGGTGATGAATATCATGTAGAATTGGCTATGCGATACCAAAGTCCTTCTATTATTACTGCCCTTGACAATATGAAAGCCGGTTTAGTGGAAAGCATTAAAGTTATTCCGTTGTTTCCACAGTATGCCTCTGCAAGTACGGGTTCTGTTATTCAGAAGGTGATGGAAATTGTTAGCAAATGGCAAACTATTCCACCAGTAACTTTTATCAATTCTTTCCATGACAATAAGCTGATGATTCAGACTTTTGCTGCTAATGCCAGCCGATATCAACCTGAAAAATTCGATCAGATTTTATTCAGTTTTCATGGATTGCCTGAAAGGCAACTTGTTAAGTGCGACCACTCCGGTCACCATTGTTTAAAGAAAGATAATTGTTGTGCTACATTAACTGATGCTAACAAGTTTTGTTATTCTGCACAATGCCATGATACTGCAAGGTTAATTGCTGAAGAATTGAATGTTCCTGCTGAAAAATATTCCGTTTGCTTTCAATCGAGATTAGGTAAAGAACCGTGGGTGCAGCCTTATACCATTGATGTTTTAAAGGATTTAGCTGCAAGGGGTAAAAAGAGGTTACTTGTTTTCTGCCCCGCTTTTGTTGCTGATTGTTTGGAAACCCTTTATGAGGTCAGCGTGGAATACCAAGAGGATTTCAAAGCCTTAGGAGGTGAAGAAGTGCAATTGGTAGCTAGTTTGAACGATAATCCGAAATGGATTGAAGCTATGGTAGAAATGGCAAAATCCTAAGTTAACCAAGGTTTTATTTTTTCTAATATACCTTTGGTAGCTCCTTTTTTCTCCATCACATAAACCTGGGCTTTTTTGCCTGCGGCAGGGTTTAAGGTGAAGGTCTGGATAGCATTTTCCAGACCTTCACCATCTGAAATTGAGCTGGCTGCCTGCAACTTTATCAAATCTTTAGCTTCCTGAAATTTCTGGTAACGTGGTCCAAATATAACCGGTAAACCAAACGCTGCGGCTTCCAGTGTGTTGTGTATGCCTGCACCAAAGCCTCCTCCAATATAAGCGATGTTGCCATATTGATAGAGGGAGGATAACAACCCAATATTGTCTATAATAAGAATTTGAAAACTGCTAGGTGGGGTATTTTTAAGCGAAGTGTATTTTAAAGCGCCAGGAAATAAAGCAACGATTTGACTAATATGGGCCGCATCAATTTCATGTGGGGCCAATATTACTTTCCAGTGTGCATGGTTCTTAATCCATTCTGCAATTAAAGCTTCATCTTGTGGCCATGTGCTGCCTGCAATAAGTACGTTAGACCCCTTGATAAATTCTTCTACCACTGTTAGTTTTTTTACAGTAGCCACATTTTCAAATACCCGGTCAAAACGTGTGTCGCCACTCAAACTTACCTGATCAATCCCAATTCCATTTAAAAGCTCCTTACTCTCTTCATTTTGTACAAAGATATGAGTTATGCTGGTTAGCATAGAACGATAAAAACCACCATACCATTTAAAGAACAACTGATTTGGCCTAAATATGCCCGAAATTAAAAACAAAGGGATGTTCCGCGCTTTCAATATTTTAAAATAATGATACCAAAATTCATATTTGGTAAATACCGCTATCTCCGGATTGATAATGTCGATGAATCTTTTTGCATGATTAGCTGTATCCAGTGGCAAATAAAAAACGCCTTCTGCAAGTGCATAATTCTTTCGGATTTCATAACCAGAGGGAGAGAAAAAAGTAACCACAATTTTTTTGTCAGGATATAGTTCTTTTATTTTCTCTAAAACAGGTCTTCCTTGTTCAAATTCTCCTAATGAAGCAAAATGAAACCATACATGCCGGTGGTTTGAATTGATACTTTTCTGTAGGTGTATAAAAATATTTTGTCTGCCTTGAATAAAAAGTTTAGCTTTAGGATTGAATAAAGCAAACAGGTTAACCAGGAGGCTATAAAAGTAAATACCAAAGTTATAAAGGCAAAGCATTTTGGATGTTTATTTGTTATCTTCGCCGAAGATACTTTATTAAATTAAAACTCTACTAATATATGAGAAACACAAGTTCCGGTACTATTATTTATAGATCAGTGCTGCTTTTCTCTAATCAACTTAAATCCTTTTTATTTTATGAAAATTGCTGTAATCGGAACAGGATATGTCGGTTTAGTTACCGGAACATGCCTTGCGGAAACTGGTAACGATGTTATCTGTGTAGATATTGATAAAGCTAAGGTGCAGAACATGCAAAATGGAATTATTCCTATTTACGAACCTGGCTTGGATGTATTATTTTTGAGGAACATTGTTCAAAAGAGATTAACTTTTACTACTGATCTTGCCAGTGCTATTAAAGATGCGCAGATTATTTTCATGGCATTACCAACACCTCCGGGTGGTGACGGTGCTGCAGATCTTTCCTATATTTTAGGCGCTGCAAAAGATATTTCTAAACTGGTTACGGAATACAAAGTTATTGTTAATAAGTCTACCGTCCCCGTTGGTACCGCTGATAAAGTTCAAGCCGTGTTTGCAGAAAATACAGCTGTAGAAATCGATGTGGTCTCTAACCCTGAGTTTTTGCGTGAGGGTGTGGCTGTTGAAGATTTTATGAAACCTGACCGTGTGGTTATTGGTACTAGAAGTGAAAAAGCCCAAAAGCTAATGGCTGAGTTATATGGCCCTTATGTACGTCAGGGAAATCCCATCTTATTTATGGATGAGCGTTCTTCTGAACTGACAAAATATGCGGCTAACTCTTTTCTAGCTACAAAAATTACTTTCATGAACGAAGTCGCTAATTTATGTGAAATTGTTGGTGCAGATGTTGATGCGGTACGTAAAGGGATAGGCTCTGATGACCGTATTGGGAAAAGATTTTTGTTCCCTGGTATTGGTTATGGTGGCAGTTGTTTCCCAAAAGATGTACAGGCATTGGCCAAATCTGCTGAAGAGCATAAATATAACTTCCAGATCCTGAAAGCGGTAATGGATGTTAACGAAAAACAAAAGATAATATTGGTCGATAAAGTATTAAAATATTATAAAGGTGATGTCAAAGGAAAGCATTTTGCACTTTGGGGTTTAGCATTTAAACCAGAAACTGACGACATCCGCGAAGCTCCAGCTTTATACATCATCGATCATTTAATTAAACATGGCGCTACCGTTACGGCTTTTGATCCTGAAGGCATGGCCAATGTGAAAAAAGTAGCCGGAGATAAAATAAAATACGCGGCGAACCAATATGAAGCGTTAGAGAAAGCAGATGCTTTATTAATTGCTACGGAATGGTCTGTTTTTAGAAATCCTGATTTTGAAAGAATGGAGGCCGCATTGGCAAGTAAAGTTATTTTTGATGGAAGAAACCTGTATGATCTTCAAAAAATGATTGATCTGGGTTATTATTATAACAGTATAGGACGAAAATTAATTAGTTAATGAAACGAAAGAGAATATTAATTACCGGTGCAGCTGGTTTTTTGGGGTCACATTTGTGTGATCGATTTATAAAGGAAGGGTATTTTGTTATCGGTATGGATAACTTGATCACTGGTGATTTACATAATATCGAGCATCTTTTTAAGCTGGAGAATTTTGAATTTTACCATCATGATATTTCAACATTTATCTATGTATCGGGTCCTCTCGATTATATCTTGCACTTTGCCTCACCTGCCAGTCCGATCGACTATTTAAAGATTCCTATTCAAACGTTAAAGGTAAGTTCTTTGGGTACGCACAACTTACTTGGCGTAGCCAAAAGTAAGGGTGCCAGGATGCTCATTGCTTCTACTTCAGAAGTATATGGTGATCCTAATGTAAATCCTCAACCAGAAGAATATTGGGGTAATGTAAATCCTGTTGGTCCGCGTGGTGTTTATGATGAAGCTAAACGTTTCCAGGAAGCCATGACCATGGCTTACCATACTTTTCATGGTTTGGAAACCCGCATTGTAAGAATATTTAATACGTACGGACCAAGAATGCGCCTGAACGACGGGCGTGTATTACCTGCTTTTATTGGTCAGGCTTTACGTGGTGAGGACCTAACTGTTTTTGGCGATGGTTCACAAACCCGTTCCTTCTGTTATGTTGATGATTTAATTGAAGGAATTTACCGTTTGTTGCTGAGTGATTATGCACAGCCGATGAACATTGGTAACCCTGATGAAATTACGATCAAACAGTTTGGCGAGGAAATTATTAAACTGACGGGAACCAACCAAAAGCTGGTTTTAAGAGACCTCCCTGTGGATGATCCTAAACAACGCAGGCCTGACATTACCAAAGCCAGGGAGATTTTAGGTTGGGAACCCAAAGTGAATAGGGCAGACGGACTTAAGATTACTTATGACTATTTTAAATCCTTACCGAAAGAAGCATTATTTAATAAAGACCATAAGGATTTTACTACCTACAATAAATAAATATTTTGCAACCTACACCATAAAAAATGTCTAAAATATTAGTTACCGGTGGTACCGGTTTTATTGGCTCTCATACCGTAGTTGAACTACACAATGCAGGCTACGAAGTGATCATAGTGGATAATTTTTCTAATTCCAATCCTAAAATTTTAACGCAGCTAGAGAAAATCATAGGTAAAAAGCCTAAGTTCTTTGAATTAGACTTATGTGATGAGGTTAAAGTAAAAGAATTTGTACAGAACAATCTAGACATTACCGGTGTTATTCATTTTGCTGCTTATAAGGCAGTAGGTGAATCTGTGCAACAACCATTAAAATATTACAGAAACAATTTCTATTCGTTGATCAATGTGATCAATGCGTTCAACTCAACGATAGACTTGGTATTTTCATCTTCTTGTACCGTTTATGGTCAGCCTGATGATTTGCCGGTTACCGAGGCTGCACCCGTTAAAAAAGCAGAGTCTCCTTATGGTAATACTAAACAAATAGCAGAAGAAATTTTACAGGAAACCTGTGCCGTAAAACCTGCTTTTAGGGTTACTTCATTGCGTTATTTCAATCCTGTTGGTGCTCATCATACATCTTTAATCGGTGAATTGCCTATTGGTGTACCTCAAAACCTCGTTCCTTTCATTACACAATCTGCCATTGGTAAACGTGGGCCAATTACCGTTTATGGCAATGATTATCCTACGCCTGATGGGAGTGCTATCAGAGATTACATTCATGTAGTTGATTTGGCAAAGGCACATGTTGCTGCCATTAAAAGAATGGAAAGCAAGAAAGCAGTTGCTAACTATGAGGTGTTTAATTTAGGTACTGGCAAAGGATCATCTGTTTTAGAGATCATTCAGGCATTTGAGAAATCTACAAACCAAAAATTAAATTATACCATAGGCGCCAGAAGAGAAGGTGATATTGAACAAGTTTGGGGTGATGTCACTAAATCTGCTAATGAATTAGGCTGGAAAGCGGAACTTGACATTGATGAAATGATGCTTTCTGCCTGGAACTGGGAGAAATATTTGAATGATAATCCATTTTAAATGATATTAAGGGAGCATAAGGACTTAAAGAATGCCATTATTGAAATTCCTCCAAAGGAAAAAGATAAACTATTTCTCCGCTTAATTGCAAAAGATAAAGTTTTAACTGAACACCTGCATTTTAAATTATTGGAAGATGAGCAGGATTTAGCGGCAAGACACCTGCTACTGAAAAACGAGATTGATGAAGCCATTGCGCTTTTAAAGCTTGATAAAAAGTTGTCATCAAAAGATACTTTAGCAGCGTTTAGAAAATTAAATGGACAGATTAATCACCATTACAAAGTGACAAAAGCAGTAAACAGTGAAGTAGAGCTGCGCATCTACTTGCTCAACAGTGTACCTTTGGTGTTTAATGAAAATGTGTTTTCATTTTTGTATAAATATCAGGAAAAATTAACAACTTACTTTTTAAGAACTACGCTGTCTGTTTTTAATAAATACAAGAAATTGCATGAAGACTGGCAGTTTGATTTGCAAGAAAATCTTAATGCGCTATTAAACAAAGTAAACCATAGCAAGTTAGCCCATGCCGCGCAGGATATGGGTTTGCCGAAAGAATTATAAAAATGAAGAAAATCTTAATCACAGGTGGTGCCGGATTTATTGGATCCCATGTTGTACGCCGTTTTGTAAACAATTATCCTGAATACCAGATTGTCAATTTAGATAAGCTTACTTATGCGGGTAACCTGGCTAATTTGACAGCTATCGAAGACAAACCTAATTATAGTTTTGTAAGGGCTGACATCACCGATGCGCTTGAAATGAATGAACTCTTTAGGAAAGAAAACTTTGATGCCGTTATTCATTTGGCAGCAGAATCTCACGTCGACAGGTCAATTACTGATCCTACAGCTTTTGTAATGACCAACGTTATTGGAACTGTTAACTTATTAAATGCGGTGAGAGAATTTTGGAAAGGCGATTATGACAAGAAGCGTTTCTATCATGTTTCTACAGATGAGGTGTATGGTGCACTCGGCGAAACCGGAATGTTTACAGAAACTACCGCCTACGATCCACATAGTCCATACTCGGCATCCAAAGCAAGTTCTGATCATTTTGTGCGTGCTTATCATGACACTTATGGTCTGGATGTGGTGATCTCTAATTGTTCTAATAACTACGGATCTCACCATTTTCCGGAAAAATTAATCCCTCTGGCTATTAATAACTTGAAAAGTGGTAAGCCGGTTCCTATTTATGGTAAGGGCGAGAACATAAGAGACTGGTTATGGGTTGAAGACCATGCACGTGCCATTGACTTAATTTTCCATGAGTCTAAACCGGGTGAAACCTTCAATATTGGCGGCCATAACGAATGGAAGAATATTGACCTTATTCATTTGTTGTGCAAAATTATGGATAAGAAACTGGGTAGGGAAGCTGGCGAATCGGCTAAGTTGATTACCTATGTAACCGACCGTGCTGGTCACGATTTGCGCTATGCCATTGATTCTACTAAACTTCAACAACAATTAGGTTGGGTACCAAGCTTGCAATTTGAAGAAGGGTTGGAAAAAACGGTTGATTGGTATTTAGAAAATGAAGAATGGTTAACTAATGTTACTTCAGGAAATTACCAGGCTTATTATGAAACACAATATGTAGGCAGATAAAATACCGCCTGCTTACCCTTTTGCTGTTTTTCAGAAAGTGGGTAAGCAGGCTTATTAATACTATTCATACCTCAATGCCTCTACAGGGTCAAGTTTTGATGCTTTTTTAGCAGGGTAATAACCTGATATTACACCAACTATTACACATAAGCCAAATCCGCCTATTATAAAAAGCCATGGGATGATAAAAGAGCCTCCCATCATTAAAGAGATCGCATTTCCTAATAAAATACCTAATAAAATTCCTAATGCTCCTCCCATCAAACAGATGACTACCGCTTCAATAAGAAATTGTTTTCTGATAACTGATGGATTTGCGCCAATTGCTTTACGGATACCTATCTCCCTGGTGCGCTCGGTAACAGAAACCAGCATAATGTTCATCAAACCAATTGATGCACCAATAAGGGTAATTACACCTATAGCAACGCCACCTATTGCAATAAAAGCTAGGTTTTCAAACAATGTTTGCGCAACGGCATCGCTTTTTGTAATTTCAAAATTAGCCGTTGCTGTCGTTTTTAATTTCCTTATGTTCCTGAATTCTGCTGTAGCTTCGCCAATAATATTTTCGAGCATGTCGTTGTTGGGCACCATGACGGTGATGGTATAAGAGGGGTCTGAACTGGAATTGATTAATTTTGCTTTCAATAGCGGTACATAAACTGCCCTATCTCCACTAAAACCCATGCTGGAGCCTTTAGAAACTAAAACACCAATCACTTTTAAACGGTTGTTGCCAACATGAATTACTTTATCTATAGCACTCTTGTCCTTAAATAAGGATTTGCTGATCTCGCTTCCGATAATACAAACATTATTACCTTGAGTGACTTCTGTTGTGCTAAAATTACGTCCTAAAGCAAGGTCTAAACCCTGTGATACCAGACCATTTTCATCAACACCCTGTATGCTGATGTTAGGATTAGTTTTCTCTGTTCCATATTTTACAGTAGAACCACCACTAGCCCTTACGCTCACTGCTACCGTAGCTGCAGTATTCAGTCGGTCTTTAAATTCCAACGCCTCTTCATAACGTATTGATTTGAAAGGTTTTGGTCTTTGTCCTGGATTACCTACCCTGATGCCAGATCCACGGTTCCTAATGGTAAATGAATTAGCTCCCATACTTGAAAAAGCCTCTGTCATGCTTTTTTCTACCGCATCCAAGGTAGTTAATATCCCAACCAATGCAGATAAACCAATGGCAATGATCAATGCGGTGAGCATTGTTCTTAAACGGTTACTCTTTATTGATTGAATTGCCAGTCTGACATTTTCGCTATTAGTCATTTTCCAGGTTTAATTACTTTTAGGGATACAAAATAAAAAGTCCCGTTGTTTAGACAACGGGACTTCCTTAAATGTTACAAATATTTTATAGAAAAGAAATTTATACTGAAAAACTTGTTCCACAACCACAAGAGCTTGCAGCGTTAGGATTACTGAAAGTAAATCCTCTTGAGTTTAAGCCATCCTGCCAATCTACCTGCATGCCCATTAAGTACATTTGGTGTGCTTTATTCATGAAAACGTTAATGCCATCAATGATAAATTCCTGATCACCTTCTTTTTTCTGGTCAAAGCCTAAAACATAACTCATTCCCGAGCAGCCTCCACCTTCAACGCCTACCCTTAAACCAAAGTCTTCAGCAATCTCTTGTTGATCTTTTAATTTAAATAGTTCTTTAACGGCGTTTTCTGTAAATGTTACGGGTGCAAATGCTGTATCAACTGTATTACTCATGTTATTTCAATTTAGGAATAACAAAGATAAATAAATTGTACATTTTTGTACTCGTAGTTGGCTAATTATTACGGTATTTAAACAAATTAGCCAACTACTCCATTTTATTGCCGGTGGGTTCGTTAAAAAGGCATTTCTCAATGATCATCATTATGGATAATAAAAAAATTACAACCACCTCTGGTATTGAAATAAAAGCACTTTATAATACTTCAAAACCTGTTTTGGAAGCACCAGGCGAGTTTCCTTTTACCCGGGGCATACAAAAAGACATGTATCGTGGCCGTTTATGGACTATGCGGCAGTATGCTGGCTTTTCTACAGCAGAAGAATCGAACAAGCGCTATCATTACCTGTTGAATCAAGGCACCACAGGACTATCGGTTGCTTTCGATTTACCAACTCAAATTGGCTACGATTCTGATCATGATATGTCCGAAGGAGAGGTGGGTAAAGTTGGTGTCGCCATTGATTCTTTAAAAGACATCGAACGCTTATTTGATGGTATTGAGCTCCAGAAAATCACCACCTCAATGACCATCAATGCCACAGCAGGTATTTTATTGGCCATGTACATTGCATTAGCAAAAAAACAAGGGGCAGACCTCAAACAAATTTCAGGTACCATACAGAATGATATTCTGAAGGAATATGCCGCAAGAGGGACTTATATCTATCCTCCAAAGCAATCCATGCGTATTATAACTGATATTTTTGAATATTGTAGTAAAGAAGTACCCAAATGGAATACCATTTCTATTTCAGGGTATCACATTAGGGAAGCAGGGTCTTCGGCGGTGCAGGAATTGGCTTTTACCCTGTCTAATGGCAAGGCTTATCTCCATGCAGCTTTAGAAAAAGGGTTGGATATCAATGTTTTTGCCAAGCGCTTGTCGTTTTTTTTTAACTGTCATAATAATTTCTTTGAAGAAATAGCAAAGTTCAGAGCTGCCAGAAGAATGTGGGCAAATATAACCAGATCACTGGGGGCAACAGAGTTGAAAGCACAAATGATGCGTTTTCATACCCAAACGGGTGGCTCTACTTTAACTGCACAGCAGCCCTTAAACAATGTAATCAGGGTTACCAACCAAGCCATGGCAGCGGTCCTTGGCGGCACTCAGTCGCTGCATACCAATGGATATGATGAAGCCTTAACTTTACCTACAGAGGCGGCAGCAAAAATTGCCCTGCGTACCCAACAGGTAATTGCTTTTGAAAGTGGGGTAACCGATACCGTTGATCCATTGGCGGGTTCTTATTTTGTAGAAGCTTTAACCGACGAAATTGAAGCTGCCGCGCAATTGTATATTGATAAAATTGATGTTATGGGTGGTGCTGTTACCGCCATAGAGAATGGCTACATTCAGAATGAGATTGCAAACGCTGCCTATCAGTACCAATTAGAAGTAGAGGCTGGCAGCCGTGTAATTGTGGGTGTTAATAAGTTTACTCAAGAGAAAGAGGGGATAACTGATGTAATGCGAATCGACGAATCTATCAGAACCATTCAAACCGAAAAACTGAACCAGTTAAAACTGGAAAGAAATCAGGATGCCGTTGATCATGCATTGTTAAATTTAAAAGTGGCAGCACAGGGCACTGAAAATCTGATGCCTTTTGTTTTAACTGCCGTGGAGGCTTATGCTACTCTAGGTGAAATTTCGGATACTTTACGTAATGTTTTTGGGGAATATTAAAAGTATGTTAAAAAATAGTTATCCACACAAAAAATTTAAGTTAACAATGATATACTCTTGCGGTATAGGTACTTACCAAATACTTTAAAATTATGTTTAAAATGTTGATAATTTTTTGAATATTCGAGGTGTAAAAAAGGTCGAGTATTTAAGCTCTCATCGACTCTGAAAACCAACATTTTAGAGAAATTGCCATGGAAAAATCTAGTACTGAAGTTTGGAATAGTTGCCTCCAAATAATAAAAGATAACATTCCTACCCAAAGTTTCAAGACTTGGTTCGAACCAATATCTGCTTTAAAATTGGATGGTCATGTTTTAACTATTCAAGTACCTAGCTTATTTTTTTATGAATGGTTAGAAGAGCATTATGTAGGTCTTTTACGTAAAACGGTGAAGAAGCATTTGGGTGAAGAAGGCAGGCTGGAATATAACATTGTGGTCGACAAATCTTCTAACAGTGGCTCGCCTTACACCACCAATATGCCTTCTAATGGAAATGGCGCTGCAGCTAAATTGCAGTCCATGTCTATGCCGATTACTATTAATAAAGATATTAAAAACCCATTCATTATACCCGGACTAAAAAAGATGAATGTAGACCCACAGTTGAACCCTAATTATACTTTTGATAGTTATATAGAGGGCGATTGTAACCGACTGGCCAGGTCTGCCGGATTTGCTGTAGCGGCAAAGCCTGGTGGTACTTCCTTCAATCCTTTAATGATCTATGGGGGCGTAGGTTTGGGTAAAACACATTTAGCCCAGGCAATTGGCAACGAAATTAAATCAAGCCTTCCAGATAAACTGGTCATCTACGTTTCTTGTGAAAAGTTTTGCCAGCAATTTGTAGACTCTTTAAAAAACAATACCATCAATGATTTTGTGAACTTTTACCAGGCTATGGACGTGATTATCATGGATGATGTACATAACTTTGCCGGTAAAGAAAAAACACAGGATATCTTTTTTCATATCTTTAATCACTTGCATCAATCTGGAAAACAGGTAATCCTGACTTCTGATAAATCGCCTAAAGATTTGTCTGGTCTGGAAGAGCGTTTATTGAGCCGTTTTAAATGGGGCTTGTCTGCAGATCTGCAGATTCCTGATTTTGAAACCCGCATTGCCATTTTAAGAAAGAAGATGTATGCCGATGGTATTGAACTGCCCTTAGAAGTGGTGGAATATGTAGCTCATAACATTGATAACAATGTAAGGGAATTAGAGGGGGCAATGGTTTCTCTGCTGGCCCAATCTACTTTAAATAAAAAGGAGATTGATTTAGCGCTGGCAAGGCAAATGCTTAAAAATTTTATTAAAAATACTTCCAAAGAAATTTCAATGGAAATTATTCAAAAATTGGTTTGTGAGTATTTTGAAGTTCCGATAGAAATGGTTAAATCGCCTACACGTAAAAGGGAAATTGTACAGGCACGCCAAATTTCAATGTACCTTGCTAAAAGTCATACTAAATCTTCGTTGAAATCAATAGGTGCTTTTTTTGGCGGTAGAGATCACTCTACGGTTATTTATGCTTGCCAAACCGTAGAGGATCTGATTGATACCGATAAGAAATTTAAAGGATATGTAACTGATATCCAAAAGAAGTTAGTGTTGAGTTAAAAAGCACCCAACTTGATTAATCCATAAAAGAGCGCAGCAGAATGTAAAGCCTGGTCTATTTTATTATCCAGGAGCAGTTGCTTCACCTCGGCTATGGTATATTCTTCCACATTTAAAATCTCATGTTCGTCAAGATTCTGCTCGTGTGTCAATGTTCCTCCTGTTAAGAGGTAAGTAAAGGTGCTGTTGTTTGATGTTGCCGGGTTAGGGTACAGGGTAGCAATTAATTCTGCCTTTTCAAATGAATAACCTGTTTCTTCAAGCAATTCTCTTCTTACGCCAGTTTCCGAATCTTCATCGCCATCCATCACTCCACCTGGAATCTCCAGCGAAACAATGTCTGCTGCATGCCTGTACTGTCGTACCAAAATGATCTTATTATCTTTAGTTACTGCAATGGCATTTACCCAGTTTGAGTATTCCAATACGAAATAGTCATCTTTTACCGTGCCATTTTGTAACTTACAGGTATCAACTCTTAAAGTTGCCCATTTTTCTTTCACCAAATACCTTGAAGAAAGTTTCTGCCATTTTAATATTTCCATTACCAGCTGCCTGAGCTACCTCCACCGCCAAAACTTCCACCACCAAAACCGCCGAACCCGCCGCCGCCACTACTGCCGCCGCCCTGTCCTCCGCCAAAACCACCTCCGCCACCAGAACGACCAGCAACACCACCAAGGAGCATGCTCCAGAACAATGCGTCTGCTACCCCACGACCACCGATAACCTGACTTCCGCCATTGCCACCGCCTTTGCGGATGATAATGATAATAACCACAATGATAATGATGATAATCGGTATGGCTGAAGCTGGGTTTCTTTTTGCCTTTTTAGGGTTTTCATTTTTATACTCCCCCTTGGTATAGCTGATGATTGCATTGGTTCCTGATGCTAGTCCGCCGTAATAATCACCTGCCTTAAAATAAGGTTTAATGTCATTTTCAATAATTCTTTTGGTATAAACGTCGGGCAAAGCACCCTCCAGTCCGTACCCCGATTGTATCGAAATTTTCCGGTCGCCCAGGCCTACCACAATCATAATTCCGGTGTTCTTTTTTGCACCTACACCCCATTTTCTGCCCAATTCAAGTGCATATTCGTTGATGTCATATCCGCCAACGGATTTTACAATAGCAATGGCAATTTGAATGGATGTAGTATCATCAAAAGCTACCAATTTATCTTCCAGTTGTTGGATTTGTGCGGCAGATAAAGTACCGGTATAATCATTAATTAATTTAGTTGGCTTTGCAGGGAAATCCTGTGCAAAACCAAGGTTAGTTAGAAAGACTAATAAAAGAAGTAATATTGTTTTTTTCATTATTTAATGGCTTTAGGTGATTCCATATAAATAATATCATTTGGTAATTCATTGATATCTCCGCCTTTATAAGGGAAAAAGATCGCTAGTTTTTCAGCAACTAATCTTATGCCTGCAATTAATCCTTCTGCCAGGTTTCCACCAGCAAAATGGGCTTTCATAGCCACCTGGGTAGTTTCCCAAAAATCTGGTGGTACCACTTTGTTGATCCCACTGTCACCGATAATAGCAAATTTATGATCTTCGTTCGCCAGGTAGATTAATACACCATTGTGTTCACTTGTTTTATCCATACCGAACTTTTTAAAATAACTGGCAGCAGTTTCTAAGGCATCTCCGTTGCAGTGCTTATCAATTGCAATCCTGATTTCACCTGAAGTGAGCTTTTCTGCATCTGCAATAGTCGTTGAAATCAATTCTTGTTCTTGTTCATTAAAAAGTGTCATAATTTTTTTATAAGATAAGGGTAATGAAGTTTTTATATATAAACGTTCATTACCCTGTAAAAGTCATGTGTGCTTTATTAGAATTGTACTTTAGGTGCGTTTTGTGCTCCTGCATCAGCTTTAAAGCCAGTTTTTTGACCAAATCCAAACAGGCCAGCGGTAAGGTTATTAGGGAAAGACCTTACTTTGGTGTTATACACTTGAACCGATTCGTTAAAATCTTTACGAGCTACAGCAATACGGTTTTCCGTTCCTTCTAATTGTGCAGAAAGATCGCTGAATTGTTGTGTTGCTTTTAATTCAGGGTAATTTTCGGTAAGAACCATTAAACGACCTAATGCCTGGGTTATCTGACCCTGAGCTGCCTGGTATTTTCCGATATTTTCTGTCGTTAATTTATCTGGGTCGATCGTAATTTGACTTGCTTTTGATCTGGCTTCAATAACCTGAGTTAAGGTTTCTTTCTCAAAATTTGCAGCGCCTTTAACGGTACTTACTAAATTGGGTATTAAATCTGATCGGCGCTGGTATTGTGTTTCTACCTGATTCCACTTGGTTTTTACGTCTTCATCCATTTTTATCAGGTTATTGTATCCATTACAACTGCTGAATGCGATAAATACCAATAGGAAGCCTACTACGATTAAAACTATTTTTTTCATTTTTTTCTGTTTAACGGTTAATTTACAGATTAGATTGCAATTTCTGTACCTTTGTTACTATTCAGGATAAAAACCTGACAATTTTATGCAAATAGATATTGAAATTAAGCTCTTTCCAGCTGATATTGACCAAGACGAAATTTTAAGGAAAAGCTGTGCTACAGCGTTAAATGTTCCCATTTCAAGTATTAAGGGCTATAAAATCTTAAAAAGATCCATTGATGCCAGGTCAAAGCAAGTTGTTTATCGTTTACAAGTAAAAGTTTATTTAGACGAGCCATTTCTGGCAGATATTAAACAGATTCACTATCAAAATGTCAGTAACAGGAAACCTGTTTTAATTGTTGGCGCTGGTCCGGCGGGACTGTTTGCTGCACTTCAATGTATAGAGAATGGTTTTAAACCCATTATTCTGGAACGTGGTAAAGATGTGAAACAGCGCCGGAGAGATCTTGCGGCGATCAATAAAGAAGGTATTGTAAATACCGAATCAAATTACTGCTACGGTGAAGGTGGTGCAGGAACATATTCGGATGGCAAATTATATACCCGTTCTAATAAACGTGGTGATATCAATAAGGTGCTGGAAGCTTTCGTGCAGCATGGGGCTACAGCTGATATTTTGATCGACGCCCGGCCTCATATTGGCACCAACAAATTACCATTAATTATTACCGCTATAAGAGAAACGCTTTTAAATGCTGGTGCTGAAGTTCGCTTTGATCAAAAAATGACGGATCTGCTGGTTGAGTTTGGTAAAGTTAAAGGTGTTGTTGTTAATGGCGAAGAAAAAATCTATGCAGATGCCGTTATTTTAGCTACCGGCCATTCTGCAAGGGATGTTTATGAATTGCTTAATCGGAAAAATATCCTGGTTGAGGCTAAGCCTTTTGCCCTTGGTGTTCGCATAGAACATCCGCAGGCCATCATTGATGCGGCACAATACCATTGCGATATCCGCAGTGAATTTTTGCCCCCAGCTTATTACAGCCTGGTGGAACAGGTGGTCGATAGAGGGGTTTTTTCTTTCTGTATGTGCCCTGGCGGTATTATTGCGCCTTGTGCTACTTACGAAAACGAAATTGTGGTTAACGGTTGGTCTCCTTCTAAAAGAAATAATCCTTTTGCAAATTCAGGAACGGTAGTGCAGGTTGGTCTTGATGATGTGAAGGGTGATCATCCTTTGAGGATGATGCATTTCCAGGCAGCTATCGAAAGACAGGCTTTTGCATTGGGTGGAGGTAATTTAGTTGCCCCCGCACAGCGAATGGTTGATTTTGTGGAGAACAGGCTGTCTGTTGATCTTCCTAAAAACTCTTACTTGCCTGGTACCAAAGCTGTAGTCCTTGATGAAACTTTACCTGCTTTTGTTGCAGAAAGCCTTAGGGCAGCATTGCCACTTTTCGGGAAAAAGATGAAGGGTTATTATACCAATGAGGCGATTTTGGTAGGGGTAGAGAGTCGTAGTTCTTCTCCAGTGCGCATTCCCAGAGATAAAGAAACTTTTCAACATCCGCAGGTAGCTGGCTTATTTCCTTGTGCTGAAGGTGCAGGCTATGCCGGAGGTATCGTTTCTGCTGCTATTGATGGTATTAATTGTGCAAATGCAGTATTGAAATTCTTGTAATCCAAACATTATTTCTGCTAGGAGTGTTGGTTGTTTGTATTTTAAAGTCCAGTCTTCGTAGTAGGACTACATATTTTTAAATCATTAAATGATGAAAAAGACGTTGATTATTGGGGCTTCTCCTAACCCGACAAGATATGCTTATAAAGCAGCCCACATGTTAAAGGCAAAAGGGCATGACTTTATCAATATTGGCATTAAAAAAGGAACCGTCGCAGGGGTTGAAATCGAAGAACCTGGCGCTGTTTATGCTGATATTGATACCATTACTTTATATATCGGCCCTGCGCTACAGTCAGTTTATTATGATTATATTCTTAAAACTAACCCGAAAAGAGTAATCTTTAATCCCGGCACCGAAAATGACGAGTTGGAGCTTTTAATTAAAGCGCAGCGCATTGAGGTGTTGGAAGCCTGTACATTGGTTTTATTGTCAACCGGCCAGTATTAATTACTTCATCTTAAATCTTAGCGGCATCCTGCTCTTTGCAATTCATTAATTCTGGTGCTGATTAATCTTTTGCTTTTTTTTTAATGGGAAACCGGGCTTATTGTCATTGGCTAATTTAGGGTTAACGCAATGTTAACGCAATAGTAACGCAATGGTAGTGCAATGTTAACCCAATCAAAGATTGGGTTAACATTGGCTTTTATTTGTGCTAATTGTGTTCATTTGTCGTGCATACCCTTTCTTTTCACCTTGCTATTATTCTGGCACATCTCAAGACCGTTGCAAGGCAATATGTGATTTAACTAATTGATTAACAATAAATTACACTTGTTTTTTTTGTTATTTAGGATATTTTTATGTATTTTAG
>NZ_JBEONS010000016.1:0-86144 GCF_040544395.1 Pedobacter sp. CG_S7
TGCGTTCTATTACCGACACCTGCAAGAAAAATGAGCAGGCCATCTTAAATGCTTTCTTGACTATTGCTTCATCATAGAGGTACCTGAGTAGTTACAAAATATAAATATTAAAATTCACGAATAAAGATGATGAAAAATATATTCATTTTATTATTGACAGTTCTAACCTGTATTAGTTTTGTAACCAATGCCCAAAATGTAAGCTCATCTTCAGCATATATTAAAGCTTTAACAGCTGAATGGAAAGGTGAACGTTTTGAAGATGGAAGGCCAAAAGTATCTGATGGCATACTCGAAAGACTGAAAAATGTTACTTTGGAAGAGGCTTGGGCAGAATTGATTGAAAGAGGGTACCCGAATCAATTTGAAGGTGATTGGACTATTATCAATCCTGAGGAGGAAACAACAATGACTGGAAGGGCAGTTACCGCACAGTTTACGCCAACAAGGCCGGATTTGGATAAACAAGTAAGAGCGCAGGGAAAAATTGAGGGAAAGGCTTATAATTTAGCTACAACATCATGGGCCATCAGTACCTTAACAATAGGGGATATTTATGTTGCTGACGGGTATTGTAAACCCTCTTATGGTACTATAGTAGGATCTAATCTGGGAAGTGGAGTTTTCGAAAGAACACAAAGAGGTGTAGTGTTTTATGGAAATGTAAGGGATATGGAAGACCTTCGTAAAATTAAAGGATTTAATGGTTGGACCAAAGGGTCACATCCTTCATATATGCGACAAACCATGTTAACATCAATAAATGCACCAATACGTATTGGACAAGCTATTGTTTTGCCTGGAGATGCTGTATTGGCTAAAAGAGATGGGGTACTTTTTATTCCTGCCCACCTGGTAGAAGATATTGTATTGACTGGAGAGGTTACTGCACTTTTTGATGTGTTTGGTCAGCAACGTATCAAAGAAAATAAGTATACTGCTGGTGAAATAGATAGTAAATGGACTGATGAAATAAAAAAAGATTTCAGGGACTGGGCGAATAACTACAAGGGTAAATTGCCTATGTCAAAAGAAGATTTGGATAAATACCTCCAAACAAGAAATTTTTAAAAGTGCTAAACGCAAAGCCTTACCTTAAGTAAGTCATATTGTAATTGTAAATCAAAAAAAATAAGCATGAAACCATCATCAGCTTACAGCTCACAAAACAGCAATGAATAAGTTGATGGTAGCTTCATAACAGACAAAAAACAACTATATACCGATGAAAATAATTATTATAATAAAGATTGCGATGTTGTGTCTTTTCTCGTTTAATGCCCAATCTCAAGAGAAGATTAAGACGATAGATTTAGCGCAAAAGGTATTAAATAAAGGTTTGTCGGAAACCGATCTGGGTACATACCAAGGTAGTTTACTGTTGCAGGGAATGACAGAACTTGCATTAGTTAACCATGATAAGGAAATGCTTGCTCAGATAATTTCATTATATCAAAAGTTTGGTACAAACGAAATTCAGGGTAAAGGCAGTTTTATCAGCTATAAAGCAGGTGGAAACGGAGCCGCTTTTCTGAAATATCAACAGAAAACAAATGTTTTAAATGCGCAGGTTGCGAATGGAGCAAATCAGATGTTTAATGGAGCAACAGAGCGCTGGTAAAAGGTGTTTAATTGTCAATTGATGAAAGGGGGGCGCATCAGTGTTTTTTGAGCAGGTTCAATACCAGCCCTGTCAATACTGCACTCAGCACGTAATAGCCAACGGTAAGGGCTTTAATCTGATTGTTTTTGGCTACTGGCTCCAGATCAATTCCTATGGCTTCTGGTGAAGTAATAACACCGATTCCCGCGCTTAGTCCCATCATGGCTACTTTTGGCCAGAGGTATTTAGGGTTGCCGGCATCTAGGAGGCTATAATATAAGGAGTTTCCCAGAATATCTCCCGCAAGGGTAGCCTTGTACGGGTCTGTTGTTTGTAGATATCACCACCAAAATAGCTATTGCACCGGCTAGGCCGGCAATCAGGTTTTTAATTTTGCTCATGGGATTAGGATTTTAGGGTTAACCAGACCTGTTGAGGTTCATCCAGTTCATAACCTTTTACTTTACCTGGACTTAAGTAACTGAAAATGTCCGTGAATTTTTCAATGGCTTTCTGATTGGTGATAATAGCCATTTTTTTCCAGTCTGTAAAGTGTTTTATTCCGGCGATGAGGTTTCATGTCTTCTTGGGTGACTTCGAGATGGGCACTTACACCAAATATATGGTCGGGTAAATTCTCAATTACGGTAAGCATATTTCTTAGGTATTTAGCAAAAGAACAACGCCCAGTCGGTATGGTTTTAATTTAAGGCGAATAAAAGTGTCTTGGCATCATTTGTTCAGGTTACCTATTCCATTTACAGTGAGTCCTTAACATCATTTTTATGAAAATACGAGTTTCAAACCTAGTTGAATTCTTTAAAAGCTGAACAGCCATTCTTTCGGGAGATGATAAATTGTGAAGGATGCGGTGCTGATCTGGCTTAACATTAAAATTGGATTTTTATTTCTGAAAATGTTAAATTATTTTATTTAAAACAATCTATTTTTCAGGGTGTTAACATTGTCTATTATAAAAAAGACAGTATGAAAGCAGCAGTATTTCACAAACCCGGCGATATCAGTTATACTACTGTAGCCGACCCGAGGATTGAACTGGCCACGGATATTATTTTAAAAGTTACTTCTACTGCAATTTGCGGTTCTGATCTGCACATTCTCAGCGGCGCTGTTCCGCAAACAACCGATATGGTGATGGGACATGAGTTTATGGGCATTGTGGAAGAAGTAGGCGCAGAGGTTAAAAACCTGAAAAGGGGTGACAGGGTAGTGGTGCCTTTTCCAATTGCCTGTGGGCAATGTTTTTTCTGTAATCATGGGGCTTCGCCAAGCTGTGAGAATTCTAATTACAAGCATTATGGACCTAATGGGGATTTGATGGATCAGAAGGGTGCTGGATTGTTTGGTTATACGGATTTATATGGTGGTTATTCAGGAGGACAAGCGGAGTACGTGCGTGTGCCTTATGCTGATGTCAGTCCAAGGGTTATTCCAGATCACATTACTGATGAACAGGCGCTGTTTTTAACAGATATCTTTCCTACGGGTTGGTCTGGTGTAGATTGGGCACAGTTGAAAGGAGGTGAGGTGGTGGCTATTTTTGGCTCAGGTCCAGTTGGATTGATGGCGCAGAAGGCGGCCTGGTTGCATGGAGCAAGCCGCGTCATTGCGATTGATCCTTTGGACTATAGATTGGAAAAAGCAAAAGCTGTCAATAAAGTGGATACACTAAATCCCCATAAAGTAGATGTGGTGGAATCAATTCGGGAAATGACCCAGGGAAGGGGTGCTGATGTCTGTATTGATGCGGTTGGTTTTGAACCGGAACGCAGTTTTGCGGATAAGGTAAAAGCGACGATCAATTTTGAAAAGGGTAGCATGAAAGTTCTGGACATGTGTTTTGAAGCGGTCAGAAGGAGTGGAACAGTTTCCATTCTTGGTGTATATGGAAGCCCATATGACAATTTCCCTTTGTTCAGGATTTTTGATAAAGGTTTAACGATTAAACAGGGACAGGCGCCGGTGCTGAACCATATTGATAAGCTAATTGAATTGGTCACCGCAGGTAAAGTTGTACTGGATGATATCATTACCCATACTTTGCCACTGAGCGAGGTGTCGCATGCCTATAAAATTTTTGATCAAAAGCAGGAGGATTGCGTGAAAGTAGTATTAAAACCTTAAGCTAGGAGTATATAAATACAGCAAGTCAGAAATAATTGCTGAGATAATGCTTATAAAGGGCAAATAAATAACATGAGTTCTCCACATGCATTTTACCAGGGATTTGCAGATATGGCTTCCCATTTCGATGTATTTGAGTGGATTGTTCTTTGACTATTTACCGGTTTCCAGGTTTGGGGCATCAACTGGTTTTGATTCTGGGGAGCCTTTCTGTCGTAAGTATATGGTGAAAAATACAATTGAAGCTACTGACAAGAATTCGCTTTGCCAGTTCTGAAAGGTTTCGAACCAGAACTCTGGTTGTTGCAGGTAATCCATTACGGTTGCTCTGGGCAGGTGTTTGGCAATTTGCTCTACGTTGTGGTTTTCCCAGCTTCCATATAAGTGTAATCCCCAGCTAGTAAAAAATAGGATTACAAAGCAGATCGAAAGCGAATTGCTATAGACTTTCAGAATCCAGCCGCCTTTTTTTACTGCCCATGGGGCATCTGAATTGGGTTGAGGTTTGCGGTCCACTTCTTCAGCTTCATCCAGCTTCTTGGATTCTGCAGATCCGATTTGTCTTAAGGAAATGGTGAGCATGACATATAAGGCCATTTGTAGGAATTCACTTTCAAAGTTTTCGAAAGTAGCTGATGTGAAATGCCCGCTTTTCAGGTAAATGCCTAAGCCAATTTCTTGTGTCTTTGCTTCTTTTAAGTCCAGGTTGTGCTGTTTCCAGCCGGTTAAGGCCTGGGCACCGAGCGTGATGATAAACAAAAGGAGAAAAACAATGGTTAGCCCGTTACGATAAAAGTAGGAGCGTTTAATTGGATGTGGTTTCATGTTTAAATTTACAAAAGGTTAATGTTTCGGGCTGCTCAACTTCAGCGGGTAACAATTGAGCTGATTTGAAGTCTTCTTCATACACGACAGTTTAAGTGGCGTCATTCAGCGGGAACAATGAAAAGAAGGTAGAATTTTTTCTGGGTTATCTTGAAAAGGAGTAAAAGTGCTCACGAAGTAAAAGCGGCATTGTTGGCCTAGTAGAAGATATCAAACTTTTTTAAAAACAGGCCAATGATAGTCAGAGTTCTTAAGGGTTTTAATGATAAAACTGGATGAGTTTACTGTTGATGCAATAGGAGGGGAAAAAGAGGTTGTTCATTATTTTATAAATGATACAACCTCTTTACATTTTTTTATTTAGGCTGCCCTTCGGATCACACCTATAATAACCGATATAATTGCAATTACAATCAGTATATGAATGAGTCCGCCGGTGTAAAATCCGCCAAAGAAGCTGATCGCCCAGATCAGTAACAGAATTACGGCAATGGTATAAAGTAAGTTTCCCATGTTATTGATTTTATATAAGTAAATAATTTGTTAATTTTTAATTAGTCAGACCTGCATATTCCATGAAATCAGCAGCCTCTGCATAGGTCTTAAAGTTCTCGATGTCTTCCCGTATCATACTTTCGAATATGCCGTTGAACAAGGAGGTGATGCCTCTGCCTACACTTCCTGCTGGTGGGAAATAGTCGATTTCAATGTGTAATTCGGTCCCTGTACCATTGAGGGTTTCTTTGAATTCCACTTTGCCTGCATTGTCAATCATTGATCCTTCCATAGATTGCCACCCTAGGTATACACCATCTTCTTCCCGCGTGATTTGTGCATTCCATTTCAGGTCTAGAAGTCCGCCTGGCGTATTGGCACTCCACAAAGATGTACCATCACTGATCTCCTCAACGCTTTTCAGGTGTTTCATGAATTTAGGAAGGTTGGAAAGTTCTCTCCAGAAAGCATATACTTTGCCTATGGGTGCATTGACAGTAATATGTTCGGTGATATTTATTGCCTGGGGGTCGGTTGTGTCTATGCCCAGCTGCTTGTAGACTGGGCAGATGCCGGTTGCTCCGCGGTAAAGCATCAGTCCACCAACTGCTGCACCTTGGAATCCCATGAATGGATGTTTGCCGATTTTTTTGATGCTTTTGTAAAGCAGCCAGCTTCCGGCCAGCAGGGAAACTATTCGTTCGCCTTTATCTATGTTTTCGTTTCTCATAGCTTTTGTTTTTCGTAATAAAGAACAAAACTAGCACGTATTGGTTTTGATAATCATGAAGAATTCTTTCTTGAAACATTCCAAGTTTTCAACTGTTTGAAGGGTTTAAATTCTCAAATAAGTGTAAGGCTGGGCTTTTATCCCTACATTAGTCGATGAGGGAAAACTGAAGATTGGAGGTAATTTCATTTGTGGGTGCTAAAAAAGTTTGCCTGCTGGTGCAATTCCCTCCAAGCGTGAGGATTGGCAATATAAAGCAGCTTTCGCTTTTGATGGGCAGCTTGCGGGTGCAGGAAGATCATATGCGGATCATCACCGAGCATGTGATTATTTACAGCAACAACTTCAAGGTTGTTTTTGCGCAATACCTGGATGACATCATTTACCTCATGTTGCAACATGGCAATATCACCAGCGATATGGGCATCATCCTGTTTGCCTGTAAAAGAGGCTCAGCTGTTTAGGCCAATTGATGACCTCATTTCTACACCCATAGCTATAATTCTCAGATCGCTGCGTCCAATAGTATATTTGTAAGTTGGGCCATTCACAACTCCGGTATATTTTACAATAGCGTCCAATGAAGGAATATTGAAATTCTCCTTTCCAATCACTGCTAGTGTAGAAGAAGCGGGGGCTGATTGGTAGGGAAAAGTTTACTGTTCCGGATGGTATCTGCATATTTTTTTGCCAGTTCTTCAACACTGCCCATACCATGTATGTGCATGTAAAAAATGCGTGGCTCTTCATAAAAGAAATGGTTATGTATAGCTGCAATTTCAAGTCCGTTGGCATGAGCGGCACAGATTAGAGGATTAACTTCCTCCTGTAACAATACGGTGTCACTTATAACCATTGCAGATTTACCATCTGTTGTTTTTTTGAAAGCGACCCAACCCCCAAAACCAAAAGGGATAGGAATTGGCTCACCCTTGATCTTCATTTTTGGCAGTGGCGTGAGGTGTGTAAACTCAGCTTCTAGTTCCTTTTTTGCTTAATGCTGTCTCAATTGAAGCAATTTTGGATGCTGAAAGTGGTGGCGTTTTTTCTGCTGTTAAAGAAAGCGCGCTAACTTTATCAATTCCTTTCAGTAATGCTGTACCAAGAACAGCAGTTATCTTTAGTGCGTTGCGACGGGTGAAGCCTGAATTTTCCATATCTGGTGATTGAAATGTTTTGTAAATTGTTATACAAATTTATTGAAGTTAGGGATAGGATAATAGAACGGATTTAACACTTAGAATGGATTTTACCTTTTGGAGTGTTCTTTTTGTATTGTGAGGGAGTTAAGTATGCTTTATATTTTGCAGGTGCTTGGCCCAGGAATACAAGGCATCATAAATTACTGTTCCCGCTTCAAACAACTCCAGATCATCTTTAATGTTATAAGCCATACCAGCTGCTATTGCCCATAAACCGGATGCTTGGTAGCAAGATGATGAGTGTCTGTTTCTGCGCCTCTTACAATGGGTGCCATAGCCTCTAAAGTAGAATCATTTATTTTATAATTCTTGGTAAGTGAAAGGTACATAAACTATTTCGGTGGGTAAGCTCAACTCCGGGAACATTAAACGGGGTGGCATTTAGTTGATTAGCTTTTTCTATAACCTGATCAAAGGGGACATAATAAAAACAAGCATCCTTATCAATGAAATTTTTGATGAGCCAGGGACAGTCGATACGGTCAATTTTTGGTCTTTCTCGGGTGATCCAGTTCATTTATCTTAATAAATATAGATCAAACTTAGTGTTAATTTTTAATCTGTTAACATAAAAAATTGAGATCAATAAGCTGAAATTGTTAGTCTAAAATATTATTCTATGATCTAATATTAGAGGGTGAATTATTTTTTTGGATAAAAAAATACCAATAAATTATTTATAGTATTTCTCATTAAACAATAGGATCATTGTACGATTACTCATCAAAAACTTTAATCGCTTTTAAAAAAGCGATTAAAGAGTAATAACATCTTAACGAATGAAAAATTGAACGTATTTTATGGAAAGATAGTATTGATGGAACTCATTATACAAATGCAGGGGGATTTTTTCAAGCAGAACCAAGACAATGGATTGGTGCCAAAGTCGGCTTATTTGGAACAAGAACAACTAAAACCAATGATTCAAGGTAATGCCGATTTTGATTCGTTTAGAATTGTAAAAACCTATTTTGATTTGAAATCGGAATTAATAAATTATATCGACCTATATCTTTCAAATAAATATAAGCTGATATAATTTATTTTTTATAACGATAAATTCAGAAGGAAACTTAAATTGCCAAATAATAAAATTGGTAAAAAATAATGCAGATGAAAAGATTTGTTAAATTGTACATTTTAGTGTTCATCCTCTCTGGGCTGACTTTCTTCAGCTGTCAACGTGCCAAAACTATCGCTCCTGCTCAAAATACTGCTATTCCACAAAAAAAAGCCAGTTGTTGCACAGGCAAAACACCAGCAAGATTTGCGCTAAAAACTAATGTCCCTGTAGTTCATCTTGATACATTATCGAAAGTGAAATATAAAAAGCCCTAATTCTTAATATGAAATTGAAGTCGTCAGATATCCAACCATTATTTTACGCTGCTGTAGTTCTGCTGTGTCTTTCCTGCAGTGGTTCTGGCAAAAAAAACGATGAAGTGAGTAGTCGTGGGCCAAATAATATAAAAGCTAGCGCTAATGATATAAATTTTAGTGGGGATACCTCTACAAAAGGAATGGTATTTATTGAAGGAGGTACTTTTATGATGGGCGGGGATAATGAGCAGGCTGCTGCAGATGAGTTTCCAAAACATAGCGTTACTGTTTCTTCCTTTTACATGGACACACATGAAATAACCAATGCACAATTTAGAAAGTTCGTAGTTGCGACAGGTTATATTACAACAGCGGAAAGAAAACCAGATTGGGAACTGTTGAAGTTAGCAGTGCCTCCTGGTACCCCAAAACCTCCTGATAGTGTTATGGTTCCTTCTTCATTGGTTTTTATGCCTACAGATCATCCAGTTAATTTGAATGATTATTCTCAATGGTGGGCTTGGGTGCCTGATGCAAATTGGAAACAGCCAGAGGGAGAAGGCAGCACGATCAAAGGGAAGGATAATTTTCCGGTAATTCATGTGAGTTGGGATGATGCCTTTGCCTATTGTAAATGGGCAGGTAAACGTTTGCCTACAGAAGCAGAGTGGGAATATGCCTCAAGGGGAGGTTTGAAGGATAATATCTATCCATGGGGTAATGAACCTATTAATGTGGGTAAACCAAAAGCCAATTCCTGGGAGGGAAGTTTTCCGGATAAAAATACACAGCGGGATGGCTATGTAGGTATATCTCCCGTTAAATCTTTTCCAGCTAATGGCTATCAGCTGTGTGATATGGCTGGAAACGTTTGGGAATGGTGCGCGGATTGGTATCACCCCGATGCCTATAAAAATGATAAAGGTGAAAAGGATCCAAAAGGACCGGCATCAAGTTATGATCCAGAAGAACCTTACGCTCCTAAAAAAGTAACTCGTGGAGGTTCTTTTATGTGTAATGACAGTTATTGTTCAGGTTATCGTTCTTCACGAAGGATGAAAAGTACCTATGATTCAAGTTTAAGTAATGTAGGTTTTAGAGGTGTTAAATAGATTTTTTTCTATGAAATAGTAATATGGCCTCTTCTTTTATTGGAAGATTAAATGTTAAATTTGGGAACTAAATAAATTTTATGATTAAATTATTTGTGGTGGGCTACCCACTGGATATACAGGAAGCAGAATTGATCGAAATGTTCAGTATCCAGGGCATGGTGCATAGCATACATTTACTTACCGATAAATTTACCAATTTGCATAAAGGTTATGGGTTTATTGAAATGGAAGACCAGACTGGTGCAGATCGGGCAATCGCTGCTTTAAATGGAAAGGTAATTCAGGGAAGAAAGATTACCGTTAAACTCGCAGACGAAAGCAGGGCTGAAAAACCGCGTGCCTTTAAAACTAACCGTTTTCATAACGAGGAAACTCCAGGCAATGTTAACGACAGCAGTAAATTTAAAACCAAGCGTCCTAGAAAATTGGTTTCAGACTCCGTGAAGCCACTCAACTGAAAATTCAAACTTCGTTCCATGGCATAGTAAGGAGCGATGATCGTTTTCTGAAATACTATTTTACTTACTAATAATATGTGTATGTTTTTAAAACCAGCGGCATTTTTATTACTGATTTTCTTACAAGTCAACTTTTTATATGCCTCTACTCCACAAAAAAGGTTAAATACCGATTCATTGTTGATTAAAAAACGTACTTATAAAAAAATTGATACTGTTGATTTAAAATTACATTTATATTATCCCCAAGGGTATAAAAAAAATAAACAATATCCTGCTATTATTTTCTTCTTTGGAGGTGGCTGGAATAGCGGTAGTATAAACCAGTTTGAACAACATGCCCGGTATTTTTCATCAAGAGGGATGATTTCAATATTGGCCGACTATAGGGTGTTTTCCCGAAATAAAACGTCTCCTTTTGAAGCGGTGAAAGACGCACGGTCAGCTTTGAGATACATAAAAATCCATAGTAAAAATTTGAATATAGACTCCACTAAAATCGTTGCTTCAGGTGGTTCGGCAGGGGGGCATCTGGCAGCAGCCTGCGACTTGCTCAATGTGGATGAAGCAGGAGATGATTTGGCCATTAGCACAAAACCTGTGGCATTGGTGTTATTTAATCCGGTTTTTGATAATGGACCTGGCGGTTATGGTTATGAACGTATTGGAGAAGGGTATCCAGAGATTTCACCCATTCATAATATTAAAATTGGTGCTGCACCAACTATTCTTTTTTTTGGTACTAAAGACAAATTCGTCCCAATTGAAACCGCAAAACTTTATAAAAGCAAAATCGAAGCTGTAGGTACCAAATGTGATTTGTTCCTATTCGAAGGTCAGGGACACGGATTTTTTAATTATCATAAAATAGGAAAAAATACATATTTCTTAGAAACATTAAAAGAAGCAGATCATTTTCTCTATTCCCTGGGTCTTATTAAAGGTAAACCAACCTTACACCAATATGTATTTAATTAGGTAAATTGAGCTATCGCCTTAGCTACATTAAAATTTAAGTATTATCAAATTTTTCTTGCCGCAAGGCAACATTGTATTTTTTTATAAATTATTTTAAGATCTATTCCTTTATCTAAATAGTTAGTAAACCATCAATCAGTTTTCATTTTTTTAAGCTTAAACTGAAAAATAGCTTTTGAAAATCAATTATTTTAAATACTTTATCCCAAAATAGCCTTGGCTCTCCAATATAATATTGAATTGGGGTGATTTAAATATGTTTTTATTGAAATATTAACATTGGTTTTCCCTATTTATGAAATAATACTTCATTCGGAGTATATTTGTTTTTACTCCATCTGTATGAATCCTTAAGTTGGGAAGCTTCTAAAATAACTTTATGAAAAAAATTAAGATGCACTGGCAAATTGCGATCGGAATTATTTTAGGGGTCCTGTTTGGCGTCTTATTAATTCAATTTAACTGGGGGAATCAATTTATCCTGGATTGGATTAAGCCCTTTGGCACAATCTTTATAAACCTTTTAAAATTGATAGCTATTCCACTTATCATTGTTTCCCTCATAAAAGGGGTAACAGATTTGAAGGATATCAACAAGCTTTCAAAAATGGGTATTAAAACTATCGGGATCTATTTATTAACCACTGTTTTAGCCATAACGATTGGATTAATTTTAGTTAATACTATTAAACCAGGGCGATTTATTTCAGCGCAAACCCGCACTGAAATGCTGAGTACCTTTGGTCAGAATACGAATGAAAAGATAGAACAAGCCTCCTCCGCAAAAACTCACGGTCCTTTACAAGTTTTAGTAGATATTGTTCCAGAAAACCTAATGTATTCAGCTTCTTATAATGGAAATATGCTCCAAATTATATTTTTTACGCTGCTATTTGGTATAAGTATGGTTTTGTTGCCTGAAGTGAAAACAGTCCACCTAAAAAAGATGTTTGAAGGTGCTAATGATGTGATTATGAAAATAGTCGATATCATAATGCTTTTTGCCCCTTATGGTGTTTTTGCCTTAATGGCATCGTTAATTGCAGAATCTCCTTCAGCGGATATTTTTAAGGCATTAGCAACCTATGGCTTTACTGTAATTTTAGGATTGGTTTTACTTGTCTATTTAATTTATCCTTTTTTATTGAAATTCTGGGGCGGTGCAAATCCTATTTTGTTTTATAAAAATTTAGCTCCGGCTCAATTGGTTGCTTTTACCACAAGTTCTAGCGCGGCAACGCTTCCAATAACGATGGAATGTGTGGAAGAAAAAATTGGTGTACATAAAGAAGTTAGTAGTTTTGTTTTACCAATAGGGGCTACCATCAATATGGATGGAACAAGTTTATACCAGGGGGTAGCTGCCGTCTTTATAGCACAGGTTCTTGGCTACGACTTAAGTTTGATGCAACAATTGTCGATTCTAATGACAGCAACACTTGCTTCAATTGGTACAGCGGCTGTGCCCGGCGCAGGAATATTAATGCTGGTGATTGTTTTAGAATCAATCAATATCAATCCCGCAGGAATAGCTTTAATTATTGCTGTTGATAGGCCTTTAGATATGTTCAGAACTGTAACAAATGTATCTGGTGATGCCATGGTTGCAGTTGTCATTAATAAAATTTCCGGAAATTCGTTAACACCAAAAACTTCAGAATAATAGGATCTCGCTTTTTTTTCTGCCATTTCACAGGCTTGAGTTAATCTCTCATGGAAAATTGTTAGGTGCTGGTACCTGAAAAATCAATTAGTTAACCATTATTTCTTGTTTTTCACCGTCTCCGATAGTTTGAAATTAATTTTTTGGGTTGAATATTCTTTTTTTTTGGTCACTTTTAATTTTATGCTGGTTTGTGCGTGTTATTTTTGAAAAAAATCCTGATTATTGATAATTATAATTATTTTTACGAAATTATTAGCCAATAATTGTGTTTTTAGATGATGTTGTGCATTTTTGTGCGGTTTTGTTTTTACATAAATTGGTTATTTGACTAATCAAACCCTAAACCAATTAAAAATGAAAAAAAATCTACTTTTGTTTTTTTTATCCATTTTACTCTTTTCTTTACCCGTTTTGGCACAAGAAAAGGTGATAAAAGGAAAAGTGACCTCAGCAGAGGATGGATTACCCCTTCCAGGAGTAACAGTTAAAATTAAAGGAACCAATACTGGTGTAATGACCAGCAATGATGGTGACTATACATTAAAAGTTAATGCCGGACAAACTCTTATCTTTTCCTTTATTGGTACTTTGGATCAAGAGAAGGTTGTTGGTGCCACTGCAACAACAATTAGCGTCAGTTTAAAACAAGACTCCCAAGGGCTGAATGAAGTTGCAATTACTGCCTTTGGTGTAAAACAACAAGTAAGATCTCTTGGCTATGCTACTCAAAATGTAAAGGCTAAAGAAATTACTGAATCTAATCAGGCAAATGTTGTAAATGCCCTTCAGGGTAAAGTGGCTGGTGTGCAGGTAAATAATTCTAGTGGTGCCCCAGGCTCTTCAGCTAGTATTAATATTCGTGGTGGTTCCTCTCTAAGCGGTAATAATCAACCACTTTTTATTGTTGATGGTATTCCTATCGATAATAGTACCCCGGTTTCACAAGGCGGTCTTGTTGCTAGTGCTGCACCTTCCTCTAACAGGGCAATTGATATCAACCCTGAAGACATTGAAAGTATAACAGTCTTAAAAGGTCCTTCTGCAGCTGGATTATATGGCTTGCGCGCCGCATCAGGAGCTATTGTTATTACAACAAAAAAAGGTGCATCTGGTGCTGGAAAAATCAGTTACTCTAATAACTTTTCCTTCGACACGGTGAATAAATTACCTGAAATTCAATCTACTTTTAGACAAGGTGAATTTGGCGTGGCTAATTCTACAGCGACAGGTTCATGGGGACCAGCATTCAACTCCGGAGATGTTGTTTATGATAATATAGGTGATTTTTTTAAAAATGGTTTTTCACAAACACATGACGTTTCTGCAAGTGGAGGTAATGATAAAACTACCTTTTATGCTTCTGCAGGTTTGCTATACCAAAATGGAATTGTAGAAAATACCAGCTATAAACGTAAATCATTTAGGTTAAGCGGTGATACTAAGGTTTCTGACAAACTGAAAGTTGGTGGTACAATAAATTATGTAGAATCCGATAGAAAATTTGTTTTGCAGGGTAGTGGCTCTGGCGCCATGGGTGGTATACTATGGCCTACAAGTGATGATATGAGCGTTCATTTAAATCCAAATGGAAGTCAGCGCACATTAACTGGTATTGATAATCCTTATTGGAGCCGTGATTTTAAACCTGTAACCGATAAAGTGAACAGGGTAATTGCTAATGGAAATGTTGTTTATGATCCTTTTTCTTTCCTGAATGTTACTTATCGTTTAGGAACGGATTTCTACAGTGAAAAATTCAATAGCATTAGAGGCGCAGGAACAACAGTAGTTGGTGAAGAAACTGGTGCAATCTCCGATGTTTTATCCAGAAATCAGGTAACTACCTCAACTTTATTGGTAACCGGTAAAAAAACTTTTTGGAGTGATTTTAATACAAGCCTTACCTTAGGTCACAACTTAGAGTCAACTTCTTATGAAGGCGTAACAACTACAGGGTTAGGATTTATCGATCCATCATTTCCTTCCTTAAATAACACCTTGGTAACCTCAAGAACAAGTTCTAATAACAGCCAAAGACGACGAATTATGGGCGTTTTTGCTGATTTGAATATGGACTACAAAGGCTTGGTTTATTTAAATTTTCGCGGACGTAACGACTGGTCTTCTACAGTACGTGAAGAGGCCAGGTCTTTCTTTTATCCTGCAATAAGTACCTCCATTTTGTTCTCTGAAATATTGAAAGAGATGGGATTAAAAACTAATGATGAAATCTTTTCTTTTGGAAAAATTAGAGCATCATGGGCACGCGTTGGTAAAGATGCACCACCACACGTACTTGCTACTACATTAAGTACCACCACTAATAGTGCTACCATCAATCCAAGAGGATTTGTTTTAAACTCTGGCGCTTATTATGGTAATCCTTTGCTAAATCCGGAATTTACCAACTCAATCGAAATTGGTACTGACCTAAGGTTTTTTAACAGCAGAGTAGGACTAGATGTTACTTACTATAATTCAACATCAGATAATCAGATTCTGGCTACTCGTACTGCTCCTTCATCGGGTGCTTTTCTGGCATATTTAAACGGTGGATCTATAAACAGTAAAGGTGTTGAAGCTATCTTAACCCTTCAACCTATAGTACGCAAAGATTTTAAATGGTCATTGGATATTAACTTCGCCAAAAATAAATCAACAGTTAAGTCATTGCCTGGAGAATTGGATAGAATAGAACTTTCTGATGCCTGGGTTGCTGTAGGTGGTGCTAATGTAGCACAGGCCGCTGCTTTCCTAAATGGTTCTTTGTTCGGTATCAATGGTTCTACTTGGAAAACCAATACTAGTGGTCAGTTATTGTTGAATAACGATGGTTACCCTCAGGTAGCACCTGCACTGCAAGTTATTGGAGATAGAAATCCTGATTTTACTGCCGGTATTACCAACCAATTTACTTATAAAAACCTATCCTTATCTTTTATGGTTGACGTTCGCCGTGGTGGAGATATTTTTAATAATACGGGTAATGCAATGGTCTATTCTGGTACAAGTACAAAAACCCTCGATAGGGGAACTAAAGTGTTTGACGGTATTATTGAATCCACTGGTCTTGCGAACACAAAAACTGTAAACTTAGATCAAAATTACTACCAGACGCTGTATAGCAAACAGGGTTATGATTTCGTTGAAGATGGAAGTTGGTACCGCTTGCGTTATGCTACTGTAAGCTGTAGTCTTCCAAAACCAATGATTAAAAAAATCGGACTTTCTAATTTACAGGTTTCTGTTACCGGACGTAACTTGATCCTTATCACTAATTATACTGGTGTAGATCCTGAAGTTTCAGGAAGTGGTGCTGGGGTAAATGGTTCTGGATCATTTGGCTTTGACAATCTTGGTATCCCTGCTACCAGAGGATTTGATTTCGGTTTGAGGTTATCATTTTAATTTTTATCAATTATGAAGACATTATATATTAAAGCAATATCGGTATTAAGCATTGCAGCTTTAACAGTTAATACATCCTGTAAAAAATACATGGATATCAATACCGATCCAAATAATCCTACAGAAGTAACAGCTGCCAATCGTCTGGTAGGTGCCATTACAACTACTAATGGTGCGTCTATGTGGCGCGGTTCCAGAGAAATTGCTGGATTAGTGCAGTACGGAACAACAAAATTAAATACCGGTACAAATAGAAATGCTGAGCAATGGCGTTATAGTGCCTCTTATTTTTTTTGGCAGAATGCCTATGTTTTCGCTATGCCTAACTGTGTCGATTTAATTACACTGGGTACAAAGGAAGGGAACCCTCATTTTGTAGGGGCAGGGAAAACTTTGCTTGCTTTAAACTTAGGAATGCTGACTGATCAATACGGTTCAATTATAGTCGATGATTTTTATGATGGCGTATCAGGGATTAAGCTTGTTCCCACTTTTAATGACCAGAAAACTGCTTACGACCGTATACAAACTTTACTTGATGAGGCTATCGTTGCTTTTGGGCAAACCAATACAACAGCAGAACTGAACTCTAAAAACGGGGATATCATGTACCAGGGTGATGCAAGTAAATGGAAACGTTTTGCTTATGGTTTAAAAGCGCGCTACCTGAATCACTTAACCAAAAAAACAGCGCTATATAATCCTGCTAAAATTATTGAAGCGGCAGAAAATTCCTTCAATGCCGATGATATGGATGCACAATTTGCCAGCATAGCGGGTGCTTTGCAAACAGATGAAAACCCATGGTCTAGCTGGGGTGGTTTTACCAGTACAACAGATCCGAGATACTTTACCTGGAGCCAGTTTTTTGTAAATATGTTAACCAGTTTCCCAGTTACTAATAACTTATATCAGGATCCTCGTATTGCTAAAATTATGCTTCCAGCAGCATCTGATGGGAAATACAGAGGTTTAAGGTCTGGTGGTTCACTTGCTGGCGGACAGGGTATTTTGGCCAATGGGCAAAATGGTGACGCTACAAAAACTGCGGTAACCGATTATGGTTCTTTTTCTAAAAGCGGTTTTTATACCAATACCACTTCTCCTTTCCCATTTATTACTTATTCTGAAGTTAAACTTATTGAAGCAGAAGCAAAACTTCGTTCCGGCGATGTGGGCGGTGCATTAATTGCTTACGAATCAGGTGTTAAAGCAAACATGAGGAAATTGAAAGTGACTACTGCAGATATTAATGCCTATTGGACTGCACAGCTTGCAGATGGCCTACCTGCACATTTTGTAAATCTTACTCAAGGCTTAAGTCATATCATGCGCCAGAAATACATTACACAATGTTTAAATAATGAAACTTGGGTAGATATGCGCAGAATGGATTACAGCAAGGATATTTATGGCCCTAGTCTTAAAAAACCATTGAATATCAATACGACTATTTTCTCGGCCAACGACAATGACCCTTGGATACAGGCGATGGTCTATGAAACCAATGAGGCAACCAGAAACCCTAAAAATGTTGGTGATAACACCGAAAAAACTAGATTATTAACTCCTGTATGGTGGAACCAACCTTAATGAGAAACTACATAAAATTAAGCATACTGCTCTTGTTCCTTATGGAATCATGTGCTGCCCAAACTTTTAGGATATTAGATAAACCTGTTGTATTTGATGCAGAGCGGAAAAAACTTTCAGTGGAGTATTTGGCAAAAAGACATGGCATAGTTCAGGATTCAGCTTATATAAACCCTAAAATGATTGTGCTTCACTGGACGGCAATTCCTACAATTGAAGGAACTTACGATGCATTCAAGCCTTCACTTTTGCCAAGCAGTAGAGCAGGCATAGCAGGAGCAAGCGCCTTAAATGTATCTTCGCAATTCTTGATTGATAGAGATGGTACAATATTCAGACTTTTACCCGACACAGCTTTTGCACGCCATGTAATTGGCTTAAATTATTGTGCCATTGGGGTTGAGAATGTTGGAAGTGAAAATGCACCACTTACTAAAGCACAACTTAAAGCAAATGAACAATTAGTGCGGTACCTGAAAAAAAAGTATGATATTCAATACCTGATTGGTCACTATGAATACAACCTTTTTAGAAGTACCCCTTTATGGAAGGAAACTGATTCTACTTATCAAACAGCCAAAACCGATCCGGGGATAGGCTTTATGAAAAAAATAAGAAAGCGAACAGCAGACCTGAAATTAAAAGGAGCTCCATAAAATTATAAAGATGTTTGTTTACAAATGGCAGCCGCGTTTCAATACGCGGCTGCCATTTGTAGTAAATACCCTTGTGGCTGAAACAGTAAATGCCATTGTCTGCGATACCTATTTTATTAACTACAGCATGTCTTCAGAATTTAATCTCATATTTACACTATGAAATTGCTAATCATAGAAGATGAGGAGAGTCTTTGCAAAAGTATTCATCAGTATTTAACTGGTGAAGGTAATGTTTGTGATGTGGCTTCAACATTTGATCATGCTTATCAAAAAATCGCCATTTATGATTATGATTGTATCTTGCTTGACTTAGGTTTACCTGATGGTGAGGGATTAGATCTGTTGAGATTTCTGAAAAAGCGAACAAAGGAAGATGGAGTATTGATTATTTCTGCTCGTGATTCCATTGAACAGCGGATCGAAGGTCTTAGCCTTGGGGCTGATGACTATTTGGTTAAACCATTTCATCTTTCAGAACTTAATGCAAGGATAATGGCAATTGTTCGCCGTAGAAGTTTTAATGGCAATGCCTATGTGGTATTTAACGAAATAGAAATCGATACTCGTGCAAAAGAAGTTACCATCAATAATATTCAGGTTTACTTAACTAAAAAAGAATTTGATTTGCTCTTGTATTTTGTAACCAACAAATCAAAAGTCATTTCCAAGGCGGCTGCGGCTGTACATATTTGGGGTGATGATGCAGACATGGCAAATAGCTTTGATTTTATGTACACCCACATTAAGAACATCAGAAAAAAATTAACAGATGCAGGTTGTAAAGACTATTTTCAATCTGTTTATAGGGTGGGTTATAAATTTCAATAAGCATGAAATTATTTACCCGCTACAACAGCATCCTTCTCCTCATTACTTCACTTGGTTTATTAGTTATCGGTTTGCTTTTTTATAGAACGCTTAGTTTTTATCTAAATAGCCAGATCGACCGCTACCTGGAAGAAGAATTGATGGAAGTGAAGGATTATAGCCACAATAGCAATATATTGCCCGCTCCTTATCTTTTTGATGATTTAGTGATCGAATATCAAAAAACAACTCAAAAAAAACAGTCCAGGATCTTTTCTGATACCACTTACTTCAATCCCAAAAAGCGTTTAGAAGAATCTGCCAGGTATCTTAAAACTAATGTATTGCTTAATGGACAACAGTATCTTGTTTTAATTATTGCCTCAAAAGTTGAAAGGGAAGAGCAGATTAAAAGCATATTACTGATCATAATTTTACCGGTTATGCTGCTTTTGCTGGTGCTTTTTTTTATAAATAAAATTGTGATGAAAAGTTTGTGGAGCCCCTTCACCAAACTGCTGGAAAATATCAAATCTTTTAATTTAAGTCAGGATAGTGCCTTTGAAACAATTCATACGCCCATTAAGGAGTTCCAGTACCTTAATGATGCTTTCCTGGATATATCCCTTAGGGTAAGGTCTGATTATAAAGAAATAAAATTGTTTACAGAAAATGCTTCTCATGAAATGATGACCCCGCTTGCAGTTATCAATTCTAAATTGGATACCATGTTGCAATCCAACAACCTGGATAAGGAAGAAAGTGAAACATTAGTAGATCTGTATCAAGCTACTTCAAGGTTAACCAAGCTAAACCAGTCCCTTTTATTACTGGTTAAAATTGATAATAATTTAATGAACGACCAGGAAAATATTGATGTTGTTGAAATTATTGAACAAAGAATCATTTATTTTCAGGAGCTAGTACAAAAGAGGAATTTAAGCCTCATCACCATTCTTAAACCAGCATCACTATTTGCTAGCAGGCAGTTGTTTGAAATACTTGTCAATAACCTTTTTAGTAATGCTATTAGGCACAATTATGATGGTGGCACCATCCATATCACGTTAAATCAAAATAGCCTGATTTTCTGTAATACAGGAAAGCAAAGTGAATTAGATAAAGCAAAAATATTTGAAAGATTCTATAAAGATAATGCTTCTGATGGTACAGGAATGGGGTTAGCCATCTTAAAACAGGTATGTAACCGCAATGACTTTCCTTTCAACTACGAATACAATAAACAACAACATTGTTTTACCATTAATTTTTGTAAAAAGGATCGTCAGCAACAATGACGTGTATTAACATAAATTAACATTCAACTTCATAATGTCTACAGAATTTGAATGGATATTTGTTTAATAATATAATTATTATGAAAATACTTTTTGTATCAATCTTAGCATTCCTGCTGCCTTCGCTCACTTGGATAGGCAATTTTGATGAAGCACTTAAACAAGCCAATATTTCCCATAAACTAGTATTGGTTAATTTTTCCGGATCCGATTGGTGCGGCCCATGTATCAGGCTCAAAAATGAAATCCTGACTACAGAAACTTTTGAAAATTATGCAGCTAATCATCTTTTACTTGTCCGGGCAGATTTTCCAAGACAGAAAAAGAACCATTTACCTGCAGAACAAATCAAGCTCAATGAAGCCTTAGCAGAACGTTATAATCCTGATGGTAAATTCCCTTATACCGTGCTTGTTGATGAAAGGGGGAAAGTATTGAAGGCATGGGACGGCTTTCCAAATGAAAGTCCTGAAAAATTTGTGGCCGAAATAGCTGCTTTCCAATTAGATAAATAATGGGGGTTTTAGCTCAGGTATCATGCAGCAGGGTGGTGAAATTAATGGGCAATAGGTTTGGTTTTACAGTAATAAGCGAAAATAATCAAACAGGTGACTTTGCCATAGATGCTGCCATTGAGGAAGTCAAAAGAATTGAAGCCTTGTTTTCAACTTTTAGGGAGAGCAGCCAAGTGAATGAAATTAACCTTTTTGCTGGTTTAAGGTCAGTTAAAGTAGTTCCTGAAGTTGTACAACTGATACAGCGTTCCTTGAAAATTTCTGAGCTTACCCAAGGGGCATTTGACATTACTTATGGGTCGATCGATAAAAGCCTGTGGAACTTTGATGTTAACATGACCACTCTTCCTGATAATGAAACTGCTTTGCAGTCTGTGGGTTTAATTAATTATAAAAATGTAATAGTTGATTCAGCGAACTCCACCATAATGTTACGCCATAAAGGAATGCGTATAGGTTTTGGTGGTATTGGCAAAGGTTATGCTGCAGATAGGGCAAAGAAAGTTTTGCTAAGCCTTGGAATTAAAAGTGGTATCGTTAACGCCGCAGGCGATCTGATTACCTGGGGTTTGCAACTTAACGGTAAACCATGGACCATCGGTATTGCGGATCCTAACCAGCAAAAAAGGGCTTTTTCTTCCTTTAATATTAGTAATTTGTCGGTAGCTACGTCAGGAAATTATGAAAAATATGCCATCATCGACGGCAAGAAATATTCACATACCATCGACCCGAAAACCGGCCTCCCGGTTTGTGGCGTGAAAAGCGTAAGCATCCTTTGTTCTAGTGCGGAACTGGCAGACGCCTTGGCTACTCCAGTTATGGTAATGGGGGTTAAAGTAGGCCTGAACTTGATCAATCAAATAAAGCATGTTGCTTGTATGATCATTGATGATGATAACAATGTATTTACCTCACACAATATTAATATCAAACACTGATTTATGAAATCCTCAACGAAGTTGATTTTCCAATTCCTGGCCGCAATAACCACAATCAGTTTAATTAGCGCTTGCAGTAGTGTTAAGCCTTATCAAAAAAATAAGTTGAACGATGCTGAAATGACCTTGTCATCCAGAAAGGTGCAAAAGTTTGAGCAAAATTTTCAACTATATCGCGAAGGGGCCTCGGGTGCCAATGGTGGTAAAAGTGGCGGTGGTTGTGGTTGTAATTAATCGCTTTTTATTATGAGAAAGATCTACTTACATGTAGCGTTAATGCTTTTTGGCATAATAGGCGTAAAGGCACAAAGCAAATCGCAAATAGCTATTGCAGACAGTACAAATTATAAATCGAGCAAGCTGAAACTAGACGAGGTTAACTTTGTATCTTCTTATTACCATCAAAATGGCAATAACTCGGCTGTCACAGGCGGGATAGGTACTGAAAAGCTAACTGACTTTGCCAATACTTTCGATGTGCAGGTTTCTAAATTAAATAAAAATGGCAGAAAGAATACCCTTCTGTTTGAAATAGGTATAGACCATTACTCTTCGGCATCCTCTGATAAAATAGATCCGAGCACTATTTCATCAGCTTCAAGTGCTGATACCAGGGTTTACCCTTCCATAAACTGGTCACAATCTAACGAGACTACTGGTAATTCTTTTGGTTTTACAGGTTCTTATTCTAGTGAATACGATTACCAGTCCATGGGGGCTGCTTTTAACCTGACAAGGTTGTCGAATAATAAAAATACGCAGTTTGACTTTAAATTGCAGGCTTTTTTAGATAGCTGGACTGTTATCCTGCCAATTGAGCTGAGAACTGGTAATGGAAAATCGAATGAAGAATCCGGAGGAGGTACTAGTCCGCGGAATTCTTTTAGCACCTCTTTTTCTCTTTCACAGGTAATTAATCAACGGTTGCAAGCGGCTGTAATTGTCGAGCCAGCCTACCAGCACGGCTTGTTGGCCACAAAATATCAACGTAATTATTTTACTGATGGCTCTATGCGCGCAGAAACCTTACCTAATAGCCGGTATAAATTACCGATTGCCCTAAGACTTAATTATTTTCCTGATGATCGCTTTATCGTCCGTGCCTTTTACCGTTATTACATGGATAACTGGGGAATCAGAGCTCATACAGCAGAGTTGGAAGTGCCTGTAAAGCTGAGTTCATTCATTTCTGTGAGTCCTTTTTACCGCTATAATAAGCAGACCGGAACTAAGTATTTCGCTCCTTACGGGCAGCATAACCCGGAAGCAGCTTATTTTACCAGCGACTATGATCTTTCTACATTGAATAGTGATTTTTATGGAATTGGAATCCGTTTGTCGCCACCAAAAGGGGTTTTTGGCTTGCAGCGTTTAAATATGCTGGAACTGAGGTATGGTCATTATAGCAGGTCTACAAAACTGACCTCGAACATCATCAGTTTAAATTTGAAGTTTAAGTAGTGTTTTAACAATAATTTATGGTTTCATGTTGGTGGAAGTATTTCTTCTTCATGACCATAGTGTTTTGCGCGCTAGATTAAGGTAATTCTAATCTCCAACATGGAAGTTCCAGGTGTCCCTTGCACCAAGTAGAAATGGAAAAGGGCTATGCAGTTATCGGTGTAGGCTACCGGCTATCTCCTAAAATAAAGGCGCCTTTTTATATAGAGGATGCTGCTGCTGCAGTGACCTGGGCCTTTCAGCACATTGAAAGTTATGGAGGAAATGCCAGACAGCTATTTTTATCCGGACATTCTGCTGGAGGCTATTTGGCCATGATGATTACTCTTGATAAAAGTTACTTAAAAAAGTACGCTGTAAATGCAAATCGTATCGCGGGATTGATCCCTTTTAGTGGCCAGGCAATCACCCATTTCACCATTAGGGAAGAAAACGGGATCAAAAATACACAACCAATTATTGATAAATATGCACCGCTTTATTTCGTTAGAGCCGATGCTCCACCAACACTTTTGATTACTGGAGACGCAGAAATGGAATTGCTAGGTCGTTATGAAGAAAATGCCTACCTCCTTCGCATGATGAAGTTATCAGGCCATAAAGAAATACGTTTACTTCAGCTCCAGGGATATGATCATGGAGGCATGGCTGAACCTGCCTTTCCGTTGTTGCTTAAAGAAATTGAGGCAATCGGAAAAAAAATCTAAGCAAAATGCCGCTTGCTGCTAACTAGTAATCTTAAGCTTTTAAATTTTTAAGAAATCCTCAAATTTAGGTGTATAGAACTATTGGAGTTACTTGGCTCCCTTTAAGCTTTGATACGCCTTAACATTCCACCAACATTCCTGCAGTTTTTACCCAATGTTTACACAATTATTAATTGGGTTAACATTGGGCAAACATTGCGTTACCATTGCGTTAACATTGCGTTAACCCTAACCGATAGGCTAAGTTTGTAACAGGATTCAATTCATTAGAATGCTACCCTATTTTAGGTTTTCTAATAGCCTGCTTATTTGTAAACATTCAATAGACTTATACCCTTGTTTTTTAAATATTGAGACTTATATTTGCATGGTGAACAAAGTATGCCTCATTGTATTGTTTCCAATACTTATTTTGAATACCTATTTAATAGAGGTTTTCAAAATACCAAACCTTGTCTCCCATTTTATACAACACAAAGCCTTAGACAACAGGGTGGATGTTATTGACTTCATCGTGATGCATTATATAGGTGATGAAATTATCGACAGCGATTATAAGGAGGATATGGAACTTCCTTTTAAGAAAATCGAAGTTCATTCGATTATTCCATTTGCCATTCCTGTTCATCATACGGTATTAGAAAAAGTTCAATTTTCCATACTTGCAGCTATAAAAATCAATCCTAAGGTTCCCGAACATTATAATCCTTCAAAAGGCTGCCTCTTCAAGCCCCCAAGAGCATAATCTTTATTTCCAGTTTTTCTTATTTACCTGATCAGCAGTAAAACATGCTACTCGGGTGAACTTTGTATTGTTTATTTCAAAAACAAATTAGAATATTATGCTCAACAAGATCATTAGCTTTTCTGTAAAGAATAAGCTGATTATAGGCTTGTTTGTACTTTCCCTTATTGGGTGGGGTGCATACGAAGTCACAAAATTACCTATTGACGCACTTCCGGATATTACCGACAACCAGGTTCAGGTGATTACAGTATCTCCTTCATTAGGTGCACCAGACATTGAACGTCTGATTACATTTCCTATTGAACAGGCCTGTAGTAGTATTTCAGGACTCAAACAGATCAGAAGTTTTTCGCGCTTTGGGCTTTCTCTGGTTACTATCGTTTTTAATGAAAAAACCGATGTTTACTGGGCCAGGCAACAGATTAGCGAAAAGTTACAGCAAGTGCAGCAGGAAATTCCAAAGGGGATAGGTTCTCCTCAGCTGGCACCGGTATCAACAGGACTTGGTGAAATTTACCAATATGTTGTCCGCCCCCTAAAAGGTTACGAAGGAAAATATGACGCTACCGAGCTCCGCACCATCCAAGATTGGATTGTTCGTCGCCAGCTTTTAGGCACACCCGGTGTGGCTGAAGTTTCCAGCTTTGGCGGTAAATTAAAGCAATACGAAATTGCGGTGAAACAAGATCAATTGAAAGCCAATAACTTAACCATTACTGCTATTTTTGATGCTTTAGAAAAGAACAATGAAAATACAGGTGGCGCTTACATTGAAAAAGGGCCTACTGTACTTTATATTCGCAGCGAAGGCTTGACTCAAAGTCGCGAGGACATAGAAAAGATTGTTGTAAAAAAGTTAGCTAACGGCATGCCAGTGCTGATGCGCCAGGTAGCAACAGTAAAGTTTGGCTCTGCCATTCGGTATGGAGCAATGACTTATAATGACCAGGGAGAAGTTGCTGGGGCAGTGGTGATGATGCTTAAAGGAGAGAATTCTTCGGCTGTTATAAAAAGGGTGAAGGAAAAGATAACCGATATCCAGAAAATGCTGCCACAAGGTGTTATCATAGAACCGTTTTTAGACCGCACAAAAATGGTGGACAATGCAATTGCAACGGTACAGACCAATTTATTGGAAGGTGCCTTGATCGTTGTATTGGTACTGGTTTTCTTTTTGGGAAACCTTCGTGCCGGACTTATAGTTTCCTCAGTCATTCCATTGGCCATGCTTTTTGCCATCATTATGATGAATAAATTTGGCGTGGGTGGAAACCTGATGTCTTTAGGTGCAATAGATTTCGGCCTTATTGTAGATGGCTCTGTTATTGTTGTGGAAGCCATTCTTCATCGTTTTTCGCATTCCAAAGAATTCAGGCATTTAACGAGTATTGATCAAAAGCAGATGGACACAGAAGTGACCAAATCAACAGGCACCATGATCAAATCGGCTGTTTTTAGTCAAATCATTATCCTTATCGTCTACTTACCTATCCTATCATTGGAAGGCATAGAAGGAAAAATGTTTAAACCGATGGCACTAACCATTGCTTTTGCTATTTTGGGTGCATTTATATTGTCTATTACTTATGTGCCAATGATGTCGGCCTTGTGCCTGAGTAAAAAATTAAAGCATAAAAACAACTTGACAGATAGGTTGATGATATGGCTGGAACGAAAATATCAGCCTTTATTGGGTCGTATGCTGACACTACCAAAAACCATTTTAATAGTTACGTTATCGCTTTTTGCCCTAAGTTTATTTGTATTAAGTAAAATGGGCGGTGAGTTTATTCCGCAACTAGAAGAAGGAGATTTTGCTGTAGAAACACGCCTGTTAACAGGTAGCAGCCTGAACAATACGATTGAAACCACGCAGCAGGCTTCAAAAATCCTATTGAATGAATTTCCCGAAGTGGAGAAGGTTGTCACTAAAATAGGGAGTGCAGAGGTGCCTACAGATCCTATGCCACTAGAATCAGGAGATATGATGGTGATTCTAAAAGATAAAAAAGAATGGACTTCTGCCAAATCATTTCCTGAACTGAGTGAAAAAATGACAGCGGCTTTATCGGCTGTGCCGGGTATAACTGTAGGTTTTCAATTCCCTGTTCAAATGCGTTTTAATGAATTGATGACCGGGGCGCGGCAGGATATTGTTTGTAAGATTTTTGGCGAAAACCTGGATTCCCTCGCTATTTATGCCAATCGGCTGAGTAAAATTATTGGGACAGTTAAAGGTGCCATCAATATCTACGAGGAGCAGGTTAATGGTATGCCACAGGTTGTAGTGAAATACGACAGGGATGGCATGGCTAAATATGGTTTAAATGTTAGCGATGTTAACCGCATGGTTAATACGGCATTAGCAGGGCAGATTGCCGGGCAGGTATATGAAGGTGAAAAACGCTTTGATATGGTGGTGAGGCTGGATGGAAATGCCCGGAAAAATGTTGCCGACATTAAAAATTTAATGGTATCAACCAGCAATGGTATGCAAATACCGCTAAGTATGGTGGCGAAAATTGAAGAAGTAGAAGGCGTAAACCAAATACAAAGAGAAGATACTAAACGGAGAATTATTGTTGGCTTTAATATAAAGGACAGGGATGTGCAATCTATTGTTCAGGAACTTCAGGGTAAAGTTAATCAGGAATTGAATTTATCAAAGGGCTATACAATCGCTTATGGTGGTTCATTCGAAAATATGACTGCGGCAAAATCGCGCTTGGCTATAGTTGTTCCCATTGCTTTGTTCCTTATTTTTCTGCTTTTGTATTTTGCGTTTAATTCAGTTAAACAGGGCTTGTTAATTTATACGGCTATACCATTGTCGGCTACCGGTGGCATCTTTGCACTGTGGATCAGGGACCTGCCATTTAGTATTTCTGCTGGTGTGGGTTTTATAGCTCTATTTGGTGTGGCTGTTTTAAACGGGATATTGCTGGTTACTGAATTTAACCGTTTGAAAAAAGAAGGGTGGATAGATGTAAAACGCATTGTAGTGCATGGCACTAAATCTAAGTTACGTGCGGTATTAATGACCGCTTTAGTTCCTGCCTTAGGTTTTATTCCGATGGCGATTAGCACAGGTGCAGGTGGTGCAGTACAAAAACCCCTGGCTACAGTTGTTATTGGCGGTTTATTAGTGTCTACAATGTTAACCTTATTTGTTTTACCAATGCTATATATACTTTTTGAAAAAGGTTTTAAATATTTCAATCCTAAAAAAACCATCATTGCGGCTGTGGTATTGTTATGCTTTGGATTCGTTAATGCAAATGCACAAGGAAAAATAACTTTGTCGGCCGCGCTAGACACCGCATTGAAAAACAACCTTTCCTTGCAGGTGGCGGAAACGGAGATTTCTTATCAAAAGGAATTCAGTAAAAGTGCTTTTGATCTGGGTAAGACTGCTATAGGACTAGAATATGGGCAATTTAATAGCCTGATTAAGGATAATAAAATAGCCGTGTCGCAAAGTTTTGACTTTCCTTCGGTATATAAGAAGCAATCGGCAATTTATAAAACCAATGTTCAAATTAGTGAAACACAGCTGCGCCAACAAGCGTTGGATGTGGAAACAAGGGTGAAACTTAGTTATTATAGTTTGCTGGTGCTAAAAGAAAAAGAAACGCTTTTGCTGGAGGCAGATCAAATTTATATAGCCTTTTTAGACAAAACAAAGCAGCGATACCAATCCGGGGATGTTGATGTGTTGGAATTGGCTATGGCCGAAAACCATCGCCTGCAGATTGCATACCAGTTGGAATTATTGAGAACTGATTATAAACTGCTTTTAAAAAGGTTTAATGTATTGCTCAATAGCCAATTGTTATTGGAACCTGTTTCCAGTACTGCGGTGTATACCCTTTCTTTGGAAAGAGATAAAGAAGCGATCGCAGCTCACCCTTTAATGAAATTGCAGCAACAGCAAATCATACTTCTTCGTCAGCAGCATGAATTTGAAAAAAGCAAATTCTTGCCTTCTTTAAATTTGGGCTACAATACGGCAACAATTGTTGGCTGGCAAAAGAATAGCGCAGGCGCAGATCAGTTTTTTGGTAAAGAAAAACGCTTCTCTTCGCTTAGCGTAGGGTTGGGTGTTCCGATATTTTTTGGTGCACAGAAATCTCGTGTCAAAGCAGCAAAGGTGAAAATAGTTCAACAACAGCAAGAGCTAGAGGCTGTAAAGCAGCAGTTAAATGTACAACTAGAAACCGCATTAGCTAATTATGAACAGCAAAGCCGCTTAATCAAATCCTACCAGCTTACCATGTTGCCTAATGCGAAAAACATCATCAACACTTCTACGCTGAAGCTTAATGCAGGTGATATTGGGTACCTGAACTGGGCAGTGCTGATCAACCAGGCGATACAAATCCGCAGTGAATATTTCAATACCGTTCAACAATTTAATCAAGCTGCTTTTGAAATCGAAAGCCTGTTGCAGTCATATAAAAATAATATTGTAATTAAAAAATAAGTATACAATCCTATGAAGAATTATATAATAATGTGCGTAACAATTGTGCTCCTGTTTTCTTCCTGTAAAAATGAAGAAAAGGATGAGGCAGTTAAAAATCAGGATAAAGTGGCAGGTCTGGAGACTAATTTAGTGCAATTTACTGCTGATCAGGTTAAAAATGCTGGAATAGCCGTGCATGTAGCTGAGCAAAAAGAAATGCACCGTACACTGAATGTAAATGGTGTAGTGGAAGCCCCACCAGAAAATGTATTTTCCATTAGTATCCCACTTGGTGGTTATGTTAAAAAAACGACATTAATTCCAGGAATGATGGTTAGAAAAGGCAGTGTTTTGGTAATAATCGAAGATCAGAAATATGTATTGCTGCAGCAAGAATACTTGTCGGCCAAGAACAGGCTTAAATTTGCAACGGCTGATTATGTGAGGCAAAAGGGGCTTAACATAACAAAAGCAACCAGCGATAAGCTTTTTCAGCAAACGGAAAGTGATTATGCGCAACAAAAGATTTTGTTAGGTGCGCTGGCCGAGCAGCTTAGATTGGTTGGTATAAATCCTTCATCGCTTAATGAAAATAATATTTCCAGAGCTATTAAAGTTTACGCTCCCATTGATGGTTATATTACACAAGTTAACGTGAATACAGGCAAATATGTGCAACCAACAGATATACTATTTGAACTGATCAACCCAAGTAAATTACATGTAAACTTAACAGTTTTAGAAAATGATGCCTCTAAACTTAAAGTGGGACAGAAAATTGTTTGTACGACAAATAAAGATTCTAAAAAGAAATATTTTGCTACTGTAAAGTTAGTTACCCCTCATATTGGCGACGACCGCAGTATTAGTGTGCATTGCGATCTGGAAAATAGTGGCAGCGAACTATTGCCAGGAAACTACCTGAATGCTACAATTAACCTTAGCAATGCCAATGTAACCGCTTTGCCTGATGAAGCTATTGTTAAATGGGAAAATAAATTCTACATTTTTACTGATGAGGGTAACAATCAGTTTAAAATGATAAACATAGAAACAGGCATTGGAAATGAAGGATTTACAGAAATAAAAACACCTTTAAATGCGAAGCGGATCGTGGTTAAAAATGCTTACGCAATTTTGATGAAGATGAAAAATGGAGGAGAGGAAGGATAATGCAAATTAATTAAAAAGTTCTGCTGTTATGGCAGAACTTTTTAACTATACCTGACCATCTTTTAATGGAGTATTATCCTTTGCTGTTTCGGTAGGCTTATTATTTGTTTTAAGCTCGTCGATCACTGTCCCTTTCCATGTAGGAACATTGGAATGATACGCGGTACGGCCAATCATGTGTGCTGCTACAGGTGCTGTAAGTATTAAAAAAAAAGCAATGGCAATGGCTTTTGTAGTTACTGAAACATCTGGAAATACGATGCCTGCACAAACCAATAACAGACCTACACCTAGGGTTGCGGCTTTTACCGTTACAGAAAGGCGTAAATAAAAATCAGGCAATCTTAAAACCCCAATAGAGGCAAATAATATGGCTAATGCACCAATAGTGCTAAATAAAGCAATAAATAAATTCGTCATGGTTATCTTTTTTTATCTAAATAAAATGAAAAGGCTATGGTTCCTAAAAAAGCGATTAGGGCTAAAATCATGGCAACATCTAATAATACGGCTTGCGCAGATCGAATACTGTAAGCAGTAATAAATCCAATACCAATGGTAATGATTAAATCTAAAGCTACCACCCTATCAACAATTTCCGGGCCTTTAAACAAGCGTATAAATGCCAATATAACAGATAGCGTTAGTATTGGGAAAATAACATAATCAAAATATAAATTTAACGTCATCGTAATATCTCTAATAATTTTTTCTCTACTCCATTCTTAATCTGCATAACAAACGTTTCTTTGTCCTTTAAATACATTACATGAATAAACAGCGACTTTTTATCGTCACTTATATCTAAAATCAATGTGCCTGGAGTCAAAGATATCATTGTTGATAACAGGTTTATTTCTAAATCCGTATTTGCCTGCATAGGATAATGTATGATGCCGGGTTTAAAAAAATACTTTGGGGTAACCACATCATAGGCAACCTGAACATTGGCAACGATTAAATCGTACAAAAAGTAAAATATAAAACCTATAATTTTTGGCACACGATAGAAATAACGCTGGTCGGTTTCATTCCTATTCATGATCCACTGAATAGCAAAGCCTAATAAAAAGCCGAAAAGGAAATTGGAGTAATACATAGAACCAGTAAGTGCAACCCATATAAAGGTTAGCAAAAGGTTCATTAAAAAATGTTTAATCATAGCTCATCATTTATTTGCCTAATACTGCATGGATATATGGTCTGGTATCCAACATTTCAGTGGAGATTTTATCCGCTACTTTAATGATCATTTCTGCATTTAAGCCAATGTATAAAGTGGTCAATGTTAATATACCAATAGGAAGTACTAATAAAACTTTTTTATAGAATTGTAGTGGCTTAAAACTATCTACAATTCCTTCATCTTTAGCAGCATCTTTCCAAAACACTTCAGACCAGAGTTTGGCAATAACATATAAGGTAATGAAACTACCGATGATAATACTGATGATGAAGAAATAATTTTTGCTGTCAAATGCGGCTTCGATCAAATAGATCTTAGGCCAAAAACCTGATAAAGGGGGGATACCTGCTAATGAAAATAGGACTATGGCAATAAGAAAGGAGATTTTAGGGTATTCTGCATAAATTCCACCCAGCTTTGTCATGTTCATTGTTCCACGCAATTGCCTGATCAAACCCGCAATTAAAAATAAATTAGTCTTGACAATGATGTCATGTATGAGATAAAATATAGCCCCCAATAAGGCAAGCTTTGTGTATAACCCTAGTCCGCCAATAATAAAACCAATATGACAAACAATTAAATAGGAAAATAAGCGGCGTATATTATTCTTGATAATGGCACCAAATGCCCCCGTTAAAATAGTCATGATACCTAAAACAATGAAAACTGTTTTTATAAATTCATTAGGTACAAATATTAACGTAAAAACCCTAAATAGGGCATAAAGACCTACTTTTGTTAATAAGCCACCAAATGTTGCGGCTACGGCTGATGGAGGGGTATGATAAGAGGAGGGTAGCCAAAAATATAAAGGGAATACCGCAGATTTAATACTGAAACCAATCAGGAAAAACATCGAGGTTAAATTGACTATAGATTGATCCTGAACTTTAGGGATTTTAAGTGCCAGGTCTGCCATGTTTAGCGTACCCGTAATACCATATAAAATACCTATACCAGTTAAAAAAAAAGTGGAAGCCAGAATGTTCATGGCCATGTATTTTACGGCACCTTCTAATTGTGCTTTGCGCCCACCTAAAGTTAAAAGCACAAAAGAAGCAATAATAACAACTTCAAACCATACATATAAGTTGAAAATATCACCTGTTAAAAATGCACCATTTAGGCCCATTATCAAAATATGAAAAATGGGGAAATAGCCATAAAGCATTCTGGCTCTTCCAACACCGGTGGCAGAAAATATGGAAACCGCAAGGGCTGCAATTGAGGTGAGTAATACTAAAGTTGTACTAAAGGTATCTGCAACGAATACAATGCCAAATGGGGCTTCCCAATTGGCCGCATTCATGATCAGAATACTTCCATTAAATACTTTAGTGAATAAGTTAACCGACAAAAGAAAGCCTGCAAAACAACCTATGATACTGAGAACCCGTTGTGTTACTGTTTTTCTCCAAAAAGCGAGTTGTAGTATTGCTGTAAATAGATGGACAATTACTGTCGCAATAATTTGATTATCGATCATATATCTTCTTCTTCCGGAGTGTTTAAGTCATCTAGGTCGTCTGAACCAACCAAGGCATAGACACGTTTTAATAAAACAATTGCAAATGAAGTTAAGCCAAAGCTGATGACAATGGCCGTCAATATCAATGCTTGTGGAATAGGGTCTGCATAGATATCATTGAAAACTTTCAGGTTTTCTGGTATAATAGGCGGTTTACCTTTTGTAATGTTTCCTAGTAAAAAAATTAAAATATTGGTCGCATTTCCAAGAAGGATAATTCCTATGAGTAAATGAACCATGCTTCTTCTGAGGATTAAAAAGACCCCTGAAGCGTATAATACACCAATTAAGAAGACGAGTAAAAGTTCCATAATTAATGTGTATAGGACGATATAGTGAATAAAATAGTTAATACCACACCGATGACAACCAGGTATATGCCGAGATCAAAAAACAGTGCTGTGCCTATCATTCCGATTACAGGAATAGGCTGGTCAAACCACAAGCCGGTCATAACTGGAAAGCCAACAAAAACAGGTAAAAACATGCTTAATGTAGAAATGCCCAGGCCAATTGGGATGAGTGTTAAAGGTTTATAACGCAATATTTTTAATGTATTATCTGTGCCATAAGCAAAACTATGGAGTACGAATGCTATGGAGGCTACTAAACCTCCAACAAAGCCTCCTCCAGGATAATAGTGGCCTCTAAGTAACAGGAACACTGAAAATAATAACAATATAGGCAGCAAATATTTTGATGCTGTTTGTAAGATGGTGCTTCTCATAATTATTCTTTTTCTGAAGATTTTAACCTCAATTTGATTAAACTGTAAACACCTAAAGCAGCAATGCTCAATACTACTATTTCGAACATGGTATCCAAACCTCTAAAATCTACCAGAATTACATTGACTACATTTTTACCTTTAGCTAAGATGTAGGCATATTTAGCATAGAAATCGCTCACTTCAATTGTTGTGGGTACTTGTAAGACCTTGATTGCGATTAATGATAAAATAGTACCGAAACTGATGGCTACAATAGCATCCCTGGTTTTCGCTTTGTTATTTTTGAAACTCAAAAAGGATGGTAAATTAAACAGGACGAAAACAAATAATACAACGGTAAGGGTATCTATTGTAAATTGCGTCATCGCCAGATCGGGTGCACTGTAGAAAACGAACATCAAACAAATGGCATAACCAATTACGCTGGTTCCAACTACGGCTGTTAGTCTTGAATGGGTGCTTATGGTTAAGTATAATGCGGCAATCAGGATACCCACATTTGCCCCTTCATAAATGCTGATGGAAGATAATTTACTGTAATCGATATAAATCGGTCCGCCGATAAATAGTTCGTAAGCTAATATAGCTTCAGCAAAAATAATTATTTTAAGGATATAAGACCTTAAGAACCCATTGTGCATGGTGTTTGTATACCAGGTGGAGAAGTCAATAATTTTTGCTGATAGTCTACTGTAATAGGTTAAGGGAGCAATGTTATTAAAGCGCTCTACTGACGCTAATTTTTTGTTATCGGGCTTGTTTAAAAAGTAAATAATTGATCCACCAGCAAGGGTAGCCAGACTTAATATCAAGACCAAATTGAAGCCATGCCATATTTTTAGGTCAACATTCACTGATTGGTTGCTGATGATATTAACGGTAGGGTTTATAATATAAGTTCCTATAATTCCGGGGCAAATACCTAAGATAAATCCAAGTATGGCTAAAAATAATGGTGGAATCCACATTGATTTATAGGGCAAGTGGACTTTTTCGTATTCTTGGGGTAATTTTCCGGTGAAAGGTTTAATTCCGGCAAGAAATCCTGCCACTACTAAACAAATATTAGTTGCTACAGCAACAATTGTCAAATAAAGGGCTAAATGTTTCTCGGCATGAATTGTTGCTTCATAAATAAGATCTTTTCCAATAAAACCAATAGATAAGGGCAGTCCTGCACTTGAAAGGGCTGCTAAAAGGCCTGCAATAAACAGGGGAAGTAAAACTTTTCTTAATCCTGCTAATTTAGTGAGGTCACGGGTCCCGGTTTCATGGTCAATAATTCCTGTGATCAGGAACAAGGCTGCTTTATATAAAGCATGAACTACAATAAATGTACTTGCAGCGATTAATGCTTCTTTAGTTCCCAGACCGATTAAAAAGGTGAGCATTCCTAAGGCTGCAATGGTTGAATAGGCTAAAATACCTTTTAAGTCTGTTCTAAATAAGGAATGTATTGCAGCATAGACCATTGTAAAACCACCTACAATCATCAATGTGTTATTCCATAAAGGAGAATCTCCTAAAATAGGGGTGAAACGCGCTAATAGAAATATACCCGCTTTGACCATGGTTGCAGAATGCAGGTATGCTGAGACAGGTGTTGGGGCTTTCATAGCTGCCGGTAACCAAAAATGAAATGGAAATTGGGCTGATTTTGTAAATGCACCAATAAATAGGCATCCTATTACAAGTGGATATAACTCATGTTTTTTGATCAGGTCGGTGGCGCCCATCAATTCCTGGATAGAATAAGTGCCTGTAATCTGACTGAGCAAAACTAATCCTGCCAAAAGGAAAAAACCGCCTAAACCTGTAACGCTCAATGCCGTTAAAGCACTTTTTCTGGAATCGGCATTATCATTGTTAAATCCGATTAAGAAAAAGGAACTGATACTGGTCAACTCCCAGAAAATGAAGAGGAGCAAAATATTGTCTGAAAGCACTACACCCAACATCGCCGACATAAACAGGCATAAGTACCCAAAAAAGCGGTCTAAGTATTTATGGCCTTTCAGATAAGCGCTGGCATAGATGAAAATTAAGGAACCGATGCCTGTTATTAACAAACTAAATAATAAGGAAAGGCCATCTAGCCTAAAATCAAAATTAATCATTAAAGAAGGCACCCATTTTACATGCTCATAGAATACCTGTCCCTTACTTATTGCGGGGATATTTAATGCGAAAAAGCAAAATAATAGGATTGGTAATATCGCGAGAACTGCACTCCATTTTGATCTGAAAAATTTTCCAAATGGAACAATAAGGCCCGAAGTTATGAATCCTGAGAGTACAGTAATTAGCATTTAGTCTTGTTGTGATTGTTGATGAATTAGCCCAAAATAGTAAAAAACAGCCATATTTATGGTGTTTAGGCGGGTAAAAAAGCTAAAAAGGGTTATCTTGAAAAGTTAAATTTCGGTTGTTAAGCCTGTGTTAAATTGTATAAGGTATTAGTTTGTTCTTTTGTAAAATGACATTAACTATATTTTAGTTGATTTCTTAATTTTGTAAGATGATGGAAGTAGTTGAAGGGGATTATAGCGATCAACCTGTGATGCAATTTAAAGCCTGGGTCCCGAACTTTAATTGAGATCATTTTTCATAGATTTATGTTAATTTCTAGCCATCATCATTAAATATATTTTAACTTTGCATCAATATGTTACGACACATAGGCGCAAAGCGAACGCCTCAACATAACCTTAGATTAGCAGCCCTGCTTGGATTGACTGCCGGCTTTGTTAACGCTGCTGGTTTTCTTGGATTTTCGGTTTTAACAACTAATGTAACCGGCCATGTGGCCCTGTTTGCTGAGACAATAGCATTTCAGGATTGGAAAGCGGCAAGAGTGGTTGCTTTGTGGATGTTGCTTTTCTTAGCAGGGGCTTTTTGTTCTAGTTTAATTACAACTTTAACCAATAAGAATAAAAGATCTTCTTATCTCCTGCCTATATTGATGGAAATGGCTATTCTGCTGTTTACAGGAATATATGGACATAATTATGATATTACATTAGGGTCAAAGGAGGTTTTTGCCGGAGGTTTGTTATTTGCCATGGGCTTGCAAAATGCTCTAGTATCCATGATTTCTGGTTCTGTTGTGAGGACTACACACTTAACAGGTACTTTTACCGATCTGGGGATAGAACTTGCTCAAATCATAGGTAAAAAGGATAAGGAACGGGTTATACTCAAATCGAAAATTATGCTTAGGTTGTTTATCATCTTCTTTTTTATAGCGGGTGCAATTTCTGGTGCTTATCTTTTTCATCATATTGGCTTTCATTCCTTTTTTGTTCCCGTTGTTTTCTTGTTTATCGCATTGTTATATGATCTTTTCCGAATTAAAGTTCAACGCTATTATCATACTACGGCTTTTGCTATAAAACATTCCATAAAACGGTGATAAATACTGTTTATAGCCAAAGTTTTTTTAAAAGTAAAAGTGTGATTTCCATATATTATTTCTAATATTGGTTTACAAAGCATAAATAGTTAAATCCTAATTTTAAGCCATGATTAAAGTTGCCTCAACCAAATTTATATTGACAATACTGTTCTTTTCTTTTTCAATAAATAGCTTCGGACAGGCAAAGCAAGCTGAAGCCGAAATACAGAACATCATGAAAAAATTTGATGTCGTAGGTTTTTCAGTAGCGGTAGTTAAAAAGGGCGAAATTGTTTATAAACAATCCTTTGGTTTGAAAGACGTAGAAAGCAATACTTCATTAACGGATAATAGTCTTTTCAGAATCGCATCGATCTCTAAATCTTTTTCTGCAACCTCCATCATGCAGCTCGTAGAGGCTGGAAAATTATCTTTGGATGATGATTTTAGTACGCTTTTAGGTTTCAAAGTTAGAAATCCAAAATATCCAGAAACAATGATCACGCTTAAAATGGCACTTTCCCATACTTCAAGTCTCAACGATAGTCAGGGTTATTTCAATTTGGACGTTATCAATCCTGCAAAAAACCCAGATTGGGCGAAATGTTATAACGATTATCAACCTGGAGTAGGATACCAATATTGTAATTTGAATTATAATATGGTAGGTGCCATTATTGAAAAGGTTTCAGGTGAGCGTTTCGATAATTATGTTAAACAGCATGTCTTAAATCCTCTGGGCTTATATGGTGGGTATAATGTAGATTCGCTGGATGCTACTCGTTTCGTAACTTTATATGAATATGATTCGAAATTAAAAACCTTTACCGCATCCCCTTCAGCATATAACCGTAATACGGCATTACAAGATTATGTAATGGGTTATAGCACACCTTCATTTTCACCTACCGGGGGTATGAAGATTTCGGCAACTGATCTGGCTAAATATATGATGATGCACATGAATTATGGCAAAAGCAATGGGGTGAGGGTCATGTCAAAAAAGAGCTCAAAACTAATGCAAACTAAAGTTTCCGACGAGGAAAGTTACGGTTTAGCAATAGAAGGAACAGATAAATTAATTCCTGGTAAATCTATGAAGGGCCACACGGGTTCCGCATACGGACTGTATAGTGCTATGTTCTTTCAGCCAAAAGAGAAGTTTGGAATAGTTGTGATTACAAATGGATGTAACGCTGGCTACGAAAATGGCTATAACAAAGCGATAGCGGAAACTGTAAATACCTTGTATCAAAATTTAATTAAATAGGTTGTTTCAAAGGTGCAATAAAAAATTACGACAGTAAATTTTATATCTTATTATGCTTTTTTTAATTAAAATAAATTTATCTTTAATTAAAGATTTCATCGAATACAGGAAAAAACCTGTATCTATTTAGGAGGTTCAATTATGGGGAATGTTAGAAACATCTTACAGGTAAAAACCAATCGTGTTATTGCAGTAAATCCGGATACTACAGTTTTTGAAGCTCTTGAATTAATGTTTGAAAAAAATATCGGTGCACTATTAGTAACCGACCAAGATAAAGTCGTCGGTATTTTTACCGAAAGAGACTATGCTCGTAAAGTAATCTTGAAAGGTAAATCTTCTAAAGTAATCCCAATCCGGGAGATCATGACAGAAAGCTTAATTACCGTTACTTCTGATAATAGCATAGAAGAATGTATGTGGTTAATGACCAATAAGTTTATAAGGCATTTACCTGTAATTGATGATGGGAAATTGATCAGTGTTATTTCTATAGGTGATTTGGTGAAATATATTATTGAAGAGCAGAAGTTTATTATTGGCAATCTGGAGCATTACATCTCTGGCGGTTCATTAAAATAATGAAGTTCGTATTTGTTATACGCCAAATTGCCTTAATTGATAACGAAGTTCTGGGTATGGCCTTTTAGGCTTACTTTGAAGCTTCCAACGCCTGACTGAAATCTGCTATTAGATCTTCGGTATCCTCAATTCCTACAGATAACCTCACCATTGAGTCAGGTATTCCCATCTCTGCTCTTCGTACTGCGCCAAGTTCAAAAAATATGGTATGTGCTACTGGAATAGCAAGGGTTCTTGTGTCTCCCAAGTTACTTGATTTTACCACAAGTTTTAAACGGTTGAGAAAAGCAAAACAATCGATGCCATCCTTTAAAGAAAAGCTCATTAATCCACCGTTAAGCTTAAACAAATCTGCTGCTAACTGATGTTGTGGGTGACTTTTTAATCCTGGATAGTATACTTTGCTCACCATATCATGGTTCTCCAGGTAGTTTGCAAGTTTATTTGCATTATAACATGCTTTTTCCAACCTTAATGCAAGGGTTTCTGAACCTAAAGAAATGGTATGTGCAGCTTCAGGCGAAAGGGTTCCACCGCCATCACGTAAGCCTCTTTTTCTAATTTGGGTAATGCCTAACATTTCAGGCTTGATTTGTTCGCGTAAAATGGCAGCAATATTAGGAAATGTTGTCCAATCAAAGTTTCCTGTATCAGTAACACTTCCCCCGAGTGCATCACCATGACCGCCAATATATTTCGTTAAAGAATTGATCACTAAACTAGCCTTAACTGTAGCAGGACGGAATAAGTATGGGGATGTCATTGTGTTATCAACAACATAGAGCAACCCTTTTTCTGCGCAAAAGTCACCTATGGCAGTTAAATCAGCTATTTGAGTAGCAGGATTGGCAATGGTTTCCACAAAGACCATCCTTGTATTTTCTTGAAAAGCAGCTTTAATATTGTCGGCCGAAGTAGCATCCACAAAAGAAAATGACAAGCCCAAATCCATAAAGGTTTGCATTATACTACGAGAATTGCCGAATAGGTAAGAACTGGCAATAATATGATCTCCAGCTTTAATTAATGATTGAATAGTTGCAGTAATAGCCGCCATTCCAGTGGAGAAAGTTACTGTAGATTTCCCTTGTTCCATTTGAGTGATTTTATGTTCCAGTGCAGTGGTGGTTGGATTACCTTGTCGGGAATAAGCATAACCTTTTGCTTTGTTTTGAAAAACATTCACCAAACCTTGCACGTCATCAAAACCCCAGGTTACTGATGTGTGTACAGGTTGATGTAAAGCACCAAATTCTGGTTTAAGTAAGCGGTCTGAATGTAGTATAGTAGTGGTAAATCCTTTTTTATCTTCCATGACATCAATATATAATTTTTTAAAATTGCTTAATTTATTTGGAAAACGAAATTTAATTGTGGTGAGGTTGTAAAAATTATTACTTTTCATCAACATCAGGACCATCAAAAATCAGCTGTTGGCAATCCTCAATTTTTGCTAGGATTTAAACTTTTGCTATTAAAATAAACAGTTTATCATAAAACTTAGCAACACTTAATTCTAAACATTTCACCTTGATAGAAGGTTATTTCCATAAATGCTATTGAAAATAAATGTTAGAAACAGAAATATACCCGGGAAGCATTTATCCGCTTGGAGCTAATTGGGATGGAAAAGGTGTGAATTTTGCTTTGTTCGCTGGTCACGCTACGGCAGTAGAATTATGCTTATTTAATGATGATGGCATGGGCGAGGAAGTCAGAATTAATCTTACTGAGCGTACCAATTATATTTGGCATGCTTACTTACCTGGTCTAAAACCTGGTCAATGCTATGGATACCGTGTTTATGGCTCTTTTGAACCTAAGAATGGATTGCGGTATAATCCTAATAAATTATTGATCGACCCTTATGCTAAAGCCATTTCTGGTGCCGTAGAATGGCATGATTCTCTTTTTGGCTACGAAATGGGTAAAGACGATCTAAGTTATAGTGATACAAATAGTGCTCCTTTTGTGCCTAAAAGTGTTGTCATTAATCAAGAATATGATTGGGAGGGGGTAAAAGCTCCAGCAACAAGTTACTTGCAAAGCATTATTTACGAAACCCACGTCCGTGGGATGAGTATCATGCACCCCGATATTCCGGAAAACATCCGTGGAAGTTATGCTGCTTTAAGTCATCCGGTAATGATAGCTTACCTGCAAGGTTTGGGCATTACGGCAATTGAATTAATGCCCGTTCACCATTTTCTCAACGAAAGGCACTTGGTAGAACGTGGTTTGAAAAACTATTGGGGTTATAATACCATAGGTTTTTTTGCCCCTGACACAAAATATTCTTCCAGTGGTGTTTTAGGAGGCCAGGTAAATGAATTCAAAGACATGGTTAAAGCGCTACATAGGGCAGGTATTGAGGTTATTTTAGATGTTGTTTATAACCATACAGCTGAAGGAAACCATTTAGGGCCTACGCTTTCTTTTAAAGGTATAGACAACCTGGAATACTATCGCCTAACCGAAGATAAACGTTATTATATGGATTATACCGGTACTGGCAATACTTTAAATGCTTATTACCCTAGTGTATTGAGGTTAATGATGGATAGTTTACGCTATTGGGTAGAGGAAATGCATGTCGATGGCTTTAGGTTTGACCTGGCTTCTGCTCTTGCAAGGGGGTTAAATGAAGTTAACAGGTTGAGCGCTTTTTTTAGTATCATCCATCAGGATCCTGTTTTATCGCAGGTTAAATTGATCGCTGAGCCCTGGGATGTTGGTGAAGGAGGCTATCAGGTAGGGAATTTTCCTCCAGGATGGGCAGAATGGAACGGTAAATATCGGGATTGCATCCGTGACTATTGGAGAGGTGAGGGCAGTATGCTGCAGGAATTTGCATTACGCTTTACCGGAAGTCCGGACTTATACCAGGATGATAACCGCCGCCCTACAGCGAGTATAAATTTCATTACTGCTCATGATGGCTTTACACTCAGGGACCTGGTGTCTTATAATGAAAAGCACAATGAAGAAAATGGAGAAAATAACCAGGATGGTGAAGACCATAACAGGTCTTCAAATTATGGTGTTGAAGGAGAAACAGACAATCCAGAAATACTGGCGTTAAGAGAAAGGCAAAAGCGCAACTTCCTGACTACCTTATTTTTATCGCAAGGGGTGCCAATGTTGACAGCCGGTGATGAAATGGGACATACGCAGCGTGGAAATAACAACGCCTATTGCCAGGACAATGAGATATCCTGGTTAAATTGGGCAGAGGCAGATCAAGAACTTCTTGCCTTCTGTAGAAAACTAATTAAACTGAGGAAAAGTCACCCGGTTTTTTGTAGGCGAACCTGGTTTCAGGGATTACCGGTTAATGAAGCAGCACTGGTTGACATTGGTTGGCTGCTGCCCGACGGAACAGAAATGCAGCAACATAACTGGAAGGAAGATTTTGCCAAATCACTAGGTGTATTTTTAAATGGCCATGGCATTAAAGGCAGGGATAATATTGGAAGAAAAATTATAGACAATAGCTTTTACATCATTTTTAATGCTCATGATGGGGACATCCGCTTTAAACTCCCTGGATTTAAATATGGCAAGACCTGGACGAAAGTGCTGGATACTGCAGATCCTAATCTGAAAAATATACAATTGAATTTTAAACATGGAAATCGAATTTTAGTGGGTGCAAGAACCATAATGGTATTAACCATTAAGAGTAATTAAAGGTATGCAGGTCAGTTCGGTCCTTATTTTACTGATAAATACCAAACCCCATGGGGCAATGCCATCAATTTTGACGATGAATACAGTGATAGTAGAAACCAACGGAAATCATCGGGTAACCTGTATTGATAAAATGGAATTTGATGAAAATGGATAAATTATACCTGTAAAAATTACTTTTGAAGGTGTCAAATATAATTATATTAAGTAATTATTAATTTAATATTTAATATTGTTAATTTTTAACGAAAGTAAGTTTTTTTATAGATTTTGAAAACTTTAACTTTAATTAGTTGTTAAAAAGAATAAAACCATTATGATAAAGGAATCAAAAAAGAATAAAACAGTTAAAAGTTTTACATCATCATCGTCCGAATCATCTGCCAAAGATGTTCTTCGTTCGCTAACAATGGAAGCACCTAGAAAATCTGCTGAAAAACGAAAAGAGGAACGTCCAAACTATCGGTTGAGGTTATTGTAACACTTAATTAAACTTACTTTATCAATTCGGGCCCAGGGCCTGAATTGATAAAAGTTAAGCTCAATAATAATTCTTAAAAATGCTACCTTGTATCCATAAATCTCAAATATGGAATATGTTGTCGGAATAGACATAGGTACAGGTAGTGTAAAAGCAGTCGCGGTAACGCAGGCTGGCAAATCTTTCGAAGTCTCCCAACATCACTATTCTTTTAAAGCCCCAGAACCAGGATATCATGAACAAAATCCTGAAGATATCTGGGCTGCATTTGTACTAAGCCTCGAACATTTGCTGCAAAGAATTGGCCACTCACCCAATGCAATTTGCTTGAGCAGTGCCATGCATAGCCTTATCGCCGTGAATGAAAGCGGTAAAGCATTGGCACCAATGATTACCTGGGCTGATAACCGAGCTTCAGCTATTGCTCAAAACTTAAGAACATCCCCAGAAGGTTTAGCCATTTATAAAGCCACCGGCACTCCGCTCCACGCCATGTCTCCTTTATGTAAGCTGATCTGGATCAGGGAAAATAACCCTGAACTATTCCAAAAAACCCATCGTTTTATTTCTATTAAAGAATATATCTGGCACAAGTTATTTAAAGAATTTCAGGTGGACCATTCTATTGCCTCCTGCACAGGTTTATTTGCTATTGATGAGCTCACCTGGCATGAAAAGGCGCTGGAACTCGCCGGTATTACAGCTGAGCGGCTTTCGACACCAGTGCCAAACAATTACAACCGTAAATTTAAGGGCCATAGCGCTATTAATTTCCTCACAAAAGGCACTCCGGTTTTTATTGGGGCCAGTGATGGTTGTTTGGCCAACCTGGGTAGCATGGCAAATAAGCCTGGCGTGGCCGTGATGACCATTGGTACCAGCGGAGCTATCAGGGTGGCCAGTAACACGCCTTTGCCCAATGAAAAAGCAATGACCTTCAGCTATATCCTTGATGAGGAAACTTTCATCTGCGGCGGTCCTATTAACAACGGGGGACTGGCTTTGCAATGGTGGCTAAAAAACATGAACGACATGACCCTAACGGATAATGTTTATAAACAGTTTTTTCAATCCGTTAAAGAGGTGCCTGCCGGAAGTAAAGGTTTGCTGTTTTTACCTTACCTAACTGGCGAACGTGCACCTATTTGGGATAGTGAAAGCTGCGGTGCTTTCTTCGGTGTAAAACTCCAGCATGAACGCAAGCATTTCTCAAGGGCTGTTATAGAAGGCATTTGCTATGCCATGAGGAATGTGCTCGAGGCTTTAGAAGAGAATGCAACACCAATTACACATATCCATATCAGTGGGGGCTTTGTGAAATCAAAGGTGTGGGTACAAATATTAGCAGATATCACAGGTAAAAATTTAGTGCTGGTTCAAACAGACGATGCCTCTGCTGTGGGTGCCGCATTTTTGGCGATGAAAAGTCTGGGTATCCTTGAAGACTATCCAATAGCTAACCTGAGCGAATTGAAAATCGTTGTCCCAAATAGTTCGAATACCCTAGTTTATTCCCAAAATTTCAACATCTTTAAAAAGCTGTATGCAGATTTAAAAGATACAATGCACCAGTTACACCAGCTCAACTAATAAACCTATGTCTTTACTTATTGTACTTTTTGGTATTATACTGCTCTTTATTCTGATACTAAAGAAACTGAGTCCTATGATTGCCTTATTAACTGTTGCCATTATTACCGGTTTATTACTGGGTATGCCTGTGGTAAAAGTAACAACTTCCATAACAAATGGTATTGGTAGTACCCTTGGCAGTATGGTTATGGTATTGGCGCTGGGGGCTATGATGGGTAAATTGATTGAAGATAGTGGGGCAGCCCGAAAAATTGTGTCCATTCTCATGCAGACCTTTGGTTATCAGAACATCCAGTGGGCAGTACTGCTAACTGGCTTACTGGTAGGCATACCTTTATTTTACAATGCTGGTTTTGTGGTATTGATACCCCTGGTTTTTGCCATTTCTGCCGCCACAGGTTTACCCAAATTATACATCGGTATACCCATGGCGGCAGCATTGTCTGTTACCCATGGCTATTTACCGCCGCATCCAGGGCCCGTAGCTTTGGCGGCACTTTTTCATGCTGATCTGGGTAAAACCTTAATTTACGGACTGGTTTTAGCGGTGCCTATTGCCATTATTGCCGGTATTTATTTTCCAAGGTTAATTATAAAAAAAGGCAATGTACAAAAGCCTGATAATTTATTGTTTGCTGAAGATGCAGGATTGCCGTCGGGCTTTAAGAGCTTTTTTGTTGCCTTGTTGCCTGTCGTAATTATTGCTGCAGGCACAATTGGTGTAGGCTTATTGGCAGACTCAGCGCTTAAAACTTTCTTCATTTTCATTTCAGATCCCACGGTGGCACTGCTTGTTGCGGTTATACTGACCATTATTACACAGGATGTTCCCATTAAGAAGGCTATGGAATCTTGCACAGAAGGGGTAAAAGGCATTGCTATGATCATTTTAATTATCGCTGCCGGTGGTGCTTTTAAACAGATCTTAGTGGATAGTGGTGTAGGAGATACCGTTGCTGCTTTGGCTGCACCAATACAATTATCTCCATTATTTCTTGCCTGGATCCTAACAGCCTTATTGCGGGTAACTCTGGGTTCAGCAACTGTGGCGGCTTTAACGGCATCGGGAATGGTAATTCCTTTAATCGGACCGGGAGTTTCTGCTGAACTGATGGTGCTTTCTGTTGGTGCCGGCAGTCTGATGTTCTCTCATGTTAATGATACGGGCTTCTGGATGTTTAAAGAGTATTTTAACCTTACGCTGAAGCAGACTTTTTTAACCTGGACAGCCATGGAAACCATCGTTTCCATATTGGGTTTACTTGGTGTATTATTGCTTAGTCAGCTGGTGTAAGCTTTTGATTTTTAGTATATTGTGTTTTTATTTTTAAAACTATTTCAAACTGTTCTTATAAGCCACTAATCTTAATCATTAAAAACTTTAATTATGGATTCTCGTCGCAATTTTCTCCAAAAATTTGTTTTATCTGCTTTTGCCTTACCGCTAATGCCTTTGTCGGGCTGGGCAAATCCTCTTAAATTACCTATTCAGACTTATGAAGGCCCTGTATTGCGGGTAGCCATAATGGGCTTGGGTAGTTATGCTACGCGTGTTGCCGAAGCAATGCAATCCTCCACGAAAGCTAAATTAGTAGGACTAATTAGTGGTACGCCATCAAAAATTAAAACCTGGCAGGCTAAATATGGTATCCCCGAAAAGAACTGCTACAATTATGAGAATTACCACAATATTAAAGACAATCCAGATATCGATGTGGTTTATGTAATTACCCCCAATGCTTTACACCACGACCAGGTAATTGGTGCGGCAAAAGCTGGGAAACATGTTATTTGTGAGAAACCAATGGCCTTAACCGCTAAGGAAGGTCAGGAGATGATTGCAGCTTGTAAACAAGCAAAAGTAAAATTATTGGTGGGTTACCGCATGCATTTTGAGCCTAATACACTCGAGGTTATCCGGATGAGGAAAAATGAGGAATTCGGTAAAATTAAGTTTTTCCAGGGTTTGTGTGGTTTTAAACCAGGAGATCCCAATCAATGGAGGCTGAATAAAGAACTTGCTGGCGGTGGTGCTTTGATGGACATCGGTATTTATGCCATCAATGGTGCACGCTATATGGTTGGCGAAGAACCAGTTTGGGTTACTGCCCAGGAAACTAAAACTGACCCTGTTAAATTTAAACCTGGTGTTGATGAAACCATTCAGTTTCATCTAGGCTTTCCAAGTGGTGCCGTAGCTTCCTGTTTGTCTACTTACGGCATGAATAATCTCGACCGTTTTTTCTTGAACGGCGATAAAGGTTTTGCCGAAATGCTTCCTTCTACAGGTTATGGGCCTATTAAAGGTCGTACCCATTTGGGCGAATTAACTCAACCCATAGTTACCCACCAAACGGTGCAAATGGATGAAATGGCAGGTATAATTTTAGAAGGAAAACAACCTATTGTGCCCGTTAATGGTGAAGAAGCATTGAAAGACTTGAAAATTATTGATGCCATTTACCTTGCCGTTAAAACCGGTAAAAAGACAGACTTAAAGCTTTAGTCCTTTTCATTAGTTGATGAGTCAACACTGAGCCCACGTTGAATCAACAGTGAGTCAAGGGGTTCTTCGGCAAAAGGTTGACTCACCCTTGACTCACTGTTGACTCACCCTTGACTCATCCTTATTTTTAAACAGGATAGGCTGGTTGCAACATTGATTAAAATTTGTAAAGTCAATGGTAGGGAAATGCAAAAGAATAAAATTAGATTACCTTTAGTTAACAAATAAAATTTATTGAAATTTAATGAAACAACTTACCCTTATTTTTATTTTAGCCTTTAGTTTAGTGCCATTGAAACGTATTGTGGCACAAACCACTACCAGCACCTCCAGTGCCAGGCTTAGCCACATTGCGGTTTACGTTACAGATTTGAAAAAAAGTACTGATTTTTACAGGCAAATTTTAAACCTACAAGAAATAGAAGAGCCTTTTAAGGATGGTAAACATACCTGGTTTTCATTGGGTGCCGCTGGTCAATTACATTTGATAAAGGGTGCCGTGAAAATACTGGAGCACGATAAAAATCAACACCTCTGTTTCAGCGTTGCTGCTATTCCTGATTTTATAAAAATACTTGATGCGCAAAAAGTGGACTATAGCAATTGGCCGGGCACAGCAAAAGCACCAACGGTTAGGGTAGATGGGGTAAAGCAAGTTTACTTCCAGGATCCTGACGGGCAATGGCTGGAAGTGAATGATGCGAAATAGCATTTAAAGGCATGTTTGAATGACTAAAGTTGATTTTTTTAAATTCTTTGTAACCTTTTGGTCTGTTATAGCATCTTAATAACAGAAAACAACATAAGAAAAAATCACCTCATCATTCATGTATTTCAAAAATACGCATTTAAGCGTACTTGGAATACTTATGTCAAAAGTAAAATGAAAACAATAAAAATCCTCTTTCTAGCAATAGGCAGCTTTTTAATGACAATGAACTTTGTTAAGGCTCAAACAAGCATTGCTACAGGCGAAATATTTGGTAAAGTACTAGATGAAGCACAAAAAGAATTTCCTTATGCCACCATTGGTTTATTGAATGCCAAAGATTCTACAGCTGTTAAAGGCACTTTGAGTAAAGATAACGGTGTTTATGAATTTAAGGATGTTAAAACGGGTAATTACTTGATTTCCATATATGTAGTAGGGTATAAAAAAGTACTTAAAGGGCCTTTTGAAATAAACGGCGTAAAGAAAGTCCATGCAATTGGCAATGTTCAATTAACGCAGGATGCCAAACTTTTAAAGGGGGTCGAGATTGTAAAACAAAGGCCGCTGATTGAAAGACAGATTGATAAAACAGTGCTAAATATTGAGAACAGTGCCTTGGCAACAGGTAATTCGGCCTTGGAAATTCTGGAGAAAGCGCCAGGGGTAACGGTAGATAAAGATGGTAAAATTAGCTTAAGGGGTAAGCAAGGCGTTACTGTTATGCTCGATGGCAAGCCTACCTATTTATCGGCAGATCAATTGGCTAATTTACTTCGTGCTACAGAAGGAACAGCTATACAGTCTATTGAATTGATAACCAATCCTTCAGCTAAATATGATGCCGCAGGTAATTCAGGGATCATCAACATCAAACTAAAGAAAAACCGTAGTTTTGGCACCAATGGTTCTGTGCTTGCTGGTGCAGGTTATGGCAAATACGAAAAGGGTAATGCCGGAATTAATTTAAATCACCGCGGAAAAAAGTTTAATGTTTTTGGAAACTTTGACTATGGCCGAAATAAAAGTTTCAATGACATTGATATCATGAGGGTAAATAATACCTCTTCCAATCAAACTTTTTTCGATCAAACCAGTCATAGTATTAGGCATAGAAATAACAGTAATTTTAAAGGTGGTATAGATTATTTTATCAATGATAACAATACAATAGGATTTGCTACTAATGGCTATAACAGCAATGGCGACAGTGAAGCTGCTGTTTTAACACTTATTGGAAGTCGTGCGGGCTTAACTGACTCTTCTGTTGTGGCCAAAAACCTAAGTAATTATAAATATACTGGTGCTAGTTATAACCTGAATTATAAAGGTATATTGGATACATTGGGACAAGAAATTACAGCCGATTTAGATTTCTCCCGTTATAAGGGCTTGGAAGACAATGATTTCGATAACGTCTATTTAAATGCAAATGGTCAACCTTCAAAACTAGCTTACCTGTTTAAAAATGCAACACCATCGCTGGTTAAAATATGGTCTGGAAAGGTAGATTATACCTATCCCATTAGTAAAGAGATGAAATTAGAGGTGGGTGTAAAATCAAGTATTGTTAGCACAGACAATGGTTTTCAATTTTCTACTTTTAATCATAACAATAACAATTTTGAAAATGATTTGACCAGGAGCAATCAATTTATTTATGATGAAAATATCAACGCCGCTTATGTCAATTTAAATAGAAAATTTAAATCGACAAGTGTGCAGCTAGGTTTAAGAGCAGAGCAGACCAACTCTAAAGGGAACTCGATTACCGAACAGAAAGTAGTTAACCGCCATTATATAAATCTTTTTCCTAGTGTTTTTATCAATCAGGAGCTTTCCAAAAACCACGACATGGGCATTTCTTATAGCAGAAGAATTGATCGTCCTAATTATAGCTCCTTAAATCCTTTTATTTCTTATGTAGATTTATACACTTATCAATATGGTAATCCTTTTTTGAAACCGCAATACACCAATTCTTTTGAGCTCTCTTATGCTTACAAAAAAACATTTAATGCCACACTTGGCTATAGCCACACTAGTGATGTTATTACCGAGGTTTTATTGTCAGATACGGTTAAGAAAACTCTTTTTATATCTGAGCAGAACCTTGCAAAGCAAGATTCATATAATTTAAATATCAGTGTACCCCTAAATATAACTAAATGGTGGAATACCAATAACAACCTGACCGTTTACTACAATAATTTTAAAACACCTCAAATTTTAGATGCACCTTATGAAGGCGGACGTTTGGCTTTTAACCTGAATACCAACCAAACCATAACTTTAAATTCGACCACTAATTTTGAAATGTCAGGTTTTTATCAAGCTAAACAGGTTTATGGCACCTTATTGATTGATCCGCGATACAGCATAGATCTAGGTTTGAGTAAAACTTTTATGGATAAAAAATTGAATGTTAAATTGGCCGCCAATGATATTTTTAATGTGAGTGATAGCAGGATCACTAGTGCACTTGCCTCACAAAATTATGTGGTCAACCAAAAATGGGAAAGCCAGGTATTTCGCATCACCTGTACCTACCGTTTTGGAAGTAGCCAAATAAAGGCCGCTCGTCAGCGTTCCAGCAGCGCTGAAGAAGAAGGTAGAAGGGTTAAGTCGGGCGGTTAATGATTTTTTTGAGGAGTACATAAATAAAACATTGTTTAGCTATATCTTGTTGTATAATTTACTGCATTCATTCATAGAATTTAACAATTATGGAATACTTTAATCTCCCTGAAGGCTACCAAACCGTAATGCCTTACCTTATTTTGAAAGATGCGGAAAAGTTTATAAAATTTACCAAGGATGTTTTTGCGGCAATTGAAAAAGAGAAGATCTTGCGGGATGACCAACAAATTATGCATGGCGAAATTACAATTGGCGATAGTGTGATTATGTTTGCCGAGCAAAATGAACATTTTGGAGTGCAAAATGCGGGCTTATTTGTTTATTTAGATAATTGTGATGCTACTTATGAAAAGGCATTGGCGCATGGGGCAAGTAGCGTGATGGAGCCTTCAGACCAAAATTATGGCCGTTCTTCGGGTATTAGGGATCCTTTTGGAAATAATTGGTGGCTTACCACTGCGCTAATCTAAAGAACTGGCCTCATAAAGGACTGCGTAAAAATCATTAAGTTTGTAAAATGGAAGTTAGACTTGACAAAAATACCCTACCAAAAGACGGACAGGATGTTAAATTTCAAACTGTTATTGATGAAGATTATGGAACCTGGCAGGAAGGTATTTATAACGCTAAGTATGAGTCTATTTATGTTTCTAAAAACGAGATATATGATATGTGGGGTGATGTAGTGCGTTGGGAGCCTCTTTCTTCTTAAATTTATTATTGCCCCAATGTTTTTGCTGCTTCCCAGCCAATGATGGCTGTTTTTCGTGTTGTGCCCCAATGATAACCACCAATAATACCGGTAGATTGGATTACCCTGTGACAAGGAATAATAAAAGCGATGGGGTTTTTGCCAATGGCTGATCCCACAGCTCTGCAAGCCTTAGGGTTGTTAAGTCCGGCGGCAATAGTGCCATAAGTCGCTAATTTTCCTGCAGGAATTTTTAATAAGGCCTCCCAAACCTTGAGTTGAAATGGGCTTCCTTTTAGGTGTAATTTTACTTCTGCTGCATCGCTGCAGTCTTTATTGAACAACTGAATAGCCTTTTTATGCATCGTCTGTTCGTGTTTTTGGTATTGGGCATTGGGGAAGGCTTTTAATAGCATGGCGAATGCTTCTTCCTCCACCTCAACAAAGGCAAGATAACATATCCCTTTGTGGGTCGATGCAATGATAATTTTTCCAAATAGACTGTCTGCAAAACTGTAATTGATGTACAATTGTGCTCCTCCATTTTTATATTCACCAGGGGTCATTCCTTCAATGGTTAGAAATAGGTCATGCAATCTGCTTGTTCCAGAAAGACCGGTTTTCATTGCGGCATCAAAAAGTGTAGCCTGTTGTTCTTTGAGCAGGCTTTTGGCATAATCAAGGCTGAGGTATTGCAGGAATTTTTTCGGACTCACACCTGCCCATTCACTAAATAGTCGTTGGAAATGGAATGGACTCAGGTTCAATTTTTCAGCAACGTCATTTAAATCAGGCTGCGATTTAAAATTTACCTTTATATAATCGATGGCCTCGGCTATACGCTGGTAATTAATTGAATCTTGGCTCTGGCTGTTTGTAGGGTACATGGTATTGCTTGTTTTATACAAAGATAGTGGTGTTACCGTTATGCAAAACCCGAAACTTGCTGAATTGAAAAATAAATGATAGCATTACGTGGTCATCAGCAGGAGGAGGAATTAAAAACAATAGGTACAATTGAAAACAAATGCTCAGATCACAGAAAATCACTGTAATTTAGCAAAAAAATCATGCTTTTGGCCAAGCGATAATTATGGAAACAAAAAAGAAAGAAAAAAAAGCAAGCATTTTTAGTTTATTGAAACCCTATAAGCGGTTAATCTTTTTATTAATCTTTCTTGCGCTGTTAAGTAATGGAATCAATTTGATCCTACCTAAAATTGTTGCTGGTGGAATAGATGCTTATACAGATGGGGTGTTTCAAATTAAACCTATTTTGCTGCAGTTTTCTATAGCCATTATTTTAGTTTTTATATTTACTTACTTGCAAAGCATCGTGCAAACCTATGCTTCAGAAAAGGTAGCTAAAGACTTAAGAACAAGGCTTTCTGATCAAATTTCCAGACAGAGCCATGCTTATATTGAAATGGCCAACCCATCAAAATTGCTGACTAACCTCACCGCAGATGTGGATTCCATTAAGCTTTTTGTTTCTCAGGCAATCGTATCTATTTCTTCTTCTATATTTCTCATCTTTGGATCAAGTATCTTGCTGTTAATGATCAACTGGAAACTGGCCTTGTTGATTATCTCTATTATCCCAATTATTGGGGTTACTTTTTACATGGTACTCAAAAAAGTTAAGGTGCTGTTTAAAAAGAGCAGGGAAGTGATAGATTGGTTAAATAAAGTGATTAATGAGAGTGTACTGGGCTCTTCGATCATACGGGTTATCAATTCTCAGCAGCTGGAATATCAAAAGTTTTTATCAGCAAATGCAGAAGCCAGAGATTTGGGATTAGCCATTCTTAGGCTCTTTGCGGGATTAATTCCAGTAATAATTTTTGTTTCCAACATGGCAGGTTTATCTATTTTGGCTTTGGGTGGCCATTTTGTGATCCAGGGAACGATGACCCTAGGAGAGTTTGCTGCCTTTAACAGTTACCTGGCCTTATTGATTTTTCCAATTCTTGTTATAGGTTTTATGAGTAACGTCATCGCTCAGGCCAGTGCTTCTTACCAGCGTATAGAAACCGTGCTCCATACAGCAGCGATTACGGAAAGTGGTAGCCTCACAAATAGCTTAAAAGGTGCTATTGAAATGAAGGATGTCTCCTTATTTTACGGACAAAAACCTGCATTAAAGCACATCTCCTTTTCTTTGAAAGCAGGTTCAAAAACCGCATTTATTGGGCCCACAGCTGCTGGAAAAACACAACTGTTGTATATGCTAACCGGTTTAATTACCCCTGCTTCTGGTGAAGTTTTATTTGATGGTCACCCCATCAATGAATTTAATCAGGAAGCTTTTCATAGTCAGGTAGGTTTCGTTTTTCAGGATAGCATTATATTTAACCTCAGTATCCGCGAAAACATTGCTTTTAGTGATACCGTTACAGACGAATCTTTGCAGAAGGCCATTGAAACAGCAGAATTGAAAGACTTTGTAGGTGCACTGCCAGAGCAGTTAAATACCATTGTTTCTGAACGGGGTTCTAGTCTTTCTGGCGGACAAAAACAAAGGATTATGCTTGCGAGGGCTTTAGCTTTGAATCCAAAGATCTTATTGCTGGATGATTTTACGGCAAGGGTTGATAGCCAAACAGAGCAAAGGATATTGGATAATGTTCAGCGCAACTATCCGGGATTAACCTTGCTTTCTGTGACTCAGAAAATTGCTGCCGTAACGCATTACGACAAAGTGGTTTTATTAATGCAGGGCGAAATTATTGCCGAAGGAACACATGCGGAACTTTTGAAAAATAGTCCTGAATATGTTCAAATCTTTACTTCACAACAGAGTACAAGCAATTATGAATTACAATCTTAATCAGTCGGCAGTAAAGGAAGAAAAGAAGTCGACGTTAATGGCCCTCAAAAAACTTCTTCAACTGATCAGTAACGAACGCAATAATCTATTGAAAGGGTTGGTAGCTATTTTAATTAATTCAGGATTGCTTTTATTAGGACCTTTTTTAATTGGACATACTATTGATGCTTATGTGCGCACCGGGCAATACCAAGGTGTATTGTTGTTTACTGGAATATTGTTTGTGATGTATTTAGTTACCTTGGTAACGGGTTACCTGCAAACGAAATTAATGGGTGGGGTAGGACAACGCATGTTGTATACCCTTAGAAATACCATTTTTAATAAATTACAGGAGTTACCTGTTGGTTTTTTTAACCAGAATAAAGCTGGTGATTTAATTTCAAGGGTCAACAATGATACCGATAAATTGAATCAGTTTTTTTCCCAGTCCTTAATGCAGTTTATTGGTAGCATCGTGACCATGATTGGCGCTGGAATTTTCTTGTTGGTCATTAACTTCAAACTCGGTGCAGCAACTCTTTCTCCCGCATTGGTTATTCTCTTAATTACAGCTATTTTATCACCATGGGTGAAGCGTAAAAATGCTGTCAATATGAAAAGTACTGGAAGCCTGAGTGCAGAGATTCAGGAAAGTCTTTCTAACTTTAAAGTGATTATTGCTTTTAATAGAAGAGATTATTTCCGGAAAAAATTTGATGAGGTTAATCAACAGAATTATAAAACCGCTATCGGTGCAGGTTTGGCGAATAATATTTTTACACCTTTTTATGGCCTGCTTTCAAGTTTCGCACAATTAATTGTCCTTCTTTATGGGATTTATCTTATTTCTACAGGCGAATTTACCATTGGTTTATTGGTCAGTTACCTTTCTTATGCAACCAACTTTTATAATCCATTAAGACAGCTGGCTGCATTATGGGCAAATTTCCAGGTAGCCATGGCGGGCTGGGACAGGATTTCGCAAATCCTTTCTATGGAGAATGACCTTGCGAATGTAAAAGCTGAGGCCGCGGAACCGAATGCTGCTTTATTAGAGTTTCGAGATGTTCATTTTGCTTATGCCGGAGGGCAGGAAATTTTGCACCATATTAATTTTAAGCTGGAAAAAGGAAAGACTTATGCTTTAATTGGACCAACAGGAGGCGGTAAAACAACCACAGCTTCTTTGATTGCCCGCTTATACGACCCTTCAAAAGGGAAGGTTTTACTCCATGGCAGAGATATTCGTTCCTTTACTGGTGAAGAAAGGACAAATAAGATTGGTTTTATTTTGCAGGAACCTTTCCTTTTTACTGGCACCGTAAAGGAGAATATTTTATATGGAAACCCGCTTTATAAGGATTATTCCAATGAACAGCTGGAAGTTGTAATCCGCGAAGCTGAGCTCGGTGAATTGCTTGCTATATTTGATGAGGGCCTGGAAACTCCTGTCGTTTCTAATTCTGACAGCATTAGTCTGGGCCAGAAACAACTTATTGCTTTTATGAGAGCGGTATTGCGTAAACCAGAAGTCCTGATTTTGGATGAGGCAACGGCAAATATTGATACCATAACAGAACAGTTGCTGAGTAATATTTTAAAGAAACTCCCTGAAGAAACTACCTTAGTTATTATTGCGCACCGCTTAAATACGATTGAAAATGCAGATGAGATATTTTTTGTTAACTCTGGTGAGGTCGTGAAAGCAGGTACGCTGAGTCATGCTATGGATATGCTTTTAGATGGTAAAAGAATAAGTTAATGATAAAATTAGGTGCGTTTAAATATTATATTGCAGGAGTAATAGCTTTTGTAGTTTGGGGGGCTTTTGCCATTCCTTTGAAATTACTTAAGGACTACTCCTCTCTTCAGATTCTTCAATACCGCATTTTTACTGCATTAATCGTTATTGCGCTTTTTATACTTATCGGTGGCAGATCGAAATTAAAAAAAGATATAACGTTTTTCAAAAATACGCCCAAAAAGGAAAGACTTAAATTAAGCGGACTAATCGTATTGTCTTCCATATTATTGATGAGCAACTGGTTTACCTTTATTTATGCGGTAAACCATGTCAGTTTGACTTCTGCGGCATTTGCCTATATGGTTTGTCCACTCATTACCGCATTTGGTGGTTTTTTTATTTTGAAGGAACATCTAACTCTCTTAAAGCTTATTGGCTTAGGTATTGCTCTTGTGAGTATTCTTCTGCTGGCTACCGGTTCTGTTAAAGAAGTACTTTGGTCTATAGGCATTGCATCCGTTTATGCGTTTTACCTCATCATTCAAAGGTTTATTACTCAGGTTGACAAGTTAAATATGCTGGCGATAAACCTGGCTATTTCGGCTTTAATTATGCTTCCTTATTTTTTTGTAGCTAATGAGGCTTTCCCTATAGCTCCTTTATTTTGGATTACTATTTTTATTATTGCCCTAGTGTTTACGCTGGTGCCGCTCTTTTTAAATTTATATGCATTAATTGAGCTGCCATCGTCTACTCTTGGTATTATCATGTATATTAACCCTATTATTGCTTTTTTGGTTGCCTTTTTTTATTTTGATGAACACTTTCACCTCAACCAATTACTGGCCTATGGTTTATTACTCATTGCCATAGTTATTTTTAACTGGGGAGTTATTTTAGGCTTGTTAAATTCAAAAAAGAGGAGCAAACATGAATAAATATTTATATTTGCAGGAATCTATTTAATATTAATTTTTTTTATATTTAAGAATTGTGATGGAAGTGAAAGATGCAAATGGTAACCTGCTTGCCGATGGGGATTCAGTAGTAGTGATGAAAACGTTAAAAGTTAAAGGCTCATCAGTGAGTGTTAAAAAAGGAGCTGTAGTTAAAAGAATTCGATTAACAGATGATCCTGAAGAAGTGGATTGTAAAGTTGACGGAATGAGCATCGTTTTAAGAACGGAATTCCTAAAGAAACAGTAATAAATATTTCCCAGTTCATAACTAAAATATGATTAAAGTTGCCTTCTACAGTACACAATCTTATGATAAGATTTATTTTGATAAAGTAAACGTTAATTTTGGTTACGAACTGGTTTATTTTGAAGCTTCTTTGGATGCGAAAACTTCCGTATTAGCCGAAGGATGTGATGCTGTTTGTATATTCGTTAACGATAAGGCGGATGCAGCAACAATGGAGAAATTAGTGAAAATGGGTATCCATAATATCGTTCTTCGCTGTGCAGGATTTAACCAGGTTGATTTGAATGCAGCAAAAAAGCTTCAAATGAACATCCTTCGTGTTCCTGCGTATTCTCCTGAAGCTGTCGCAGAACATGCTGTTGCTCTAATCCTGACCTTAAACCGTAAAACACATAAAGCCTATAACCGCATCAGGGAAGGAAACTTTTCTCTGAAACGTTTAACAGGTTTTAACCTGCATGGTAAAACAGTAGGCATTATTGGCTTAGGTAAAATAGGCTTAGCCTTCGCCAGCATTATGCATGGCTTTGGTTGTAAAACTATCGCTTTTGATCCTTTTGAAGTCAATGTGCCTGATTATATCTCATTGGTTAGTAAGGATAATTTGTTTGAAAACAGTGATGTCATCTCTATACATTGCCCTTTAAATGCAAGTACTAAACACCTCATCAATAAATATGCGCTCGACAAGATGAAAGTTGGGGTCATGTTGATTAATACCAGTCGTGGTGCAGTAGTTAATACCTCTGACGTGATTGATGCGTTGAAAAGTGAAAAGGTCGGTTATTTAGGTATTGATGTGTATGAACAGGAAGAAAACCTTTTCTTTCGTGACTTATCTGAAAGTTTAATTCCAGACGATCAAATCTTAAGGTTACTGAGTTTTCCGAATGTATTGATCACTGCTCATCAGGCATTTTTAACGCAGGAGGCTTTAACAGAAATTGCCGAAATCACCTTAAAAAACTTGCAAGATATTTCAGCAGGACTTCCTTCCAGTAATAGTATCCTCCATTAAGATTTAAAATACTTCAACGGCACCCATAACATTCCAAAACACTCCCCAGGGTCTTTGTTTACATGTTTATGGTGCATTTTATGAGCCCTCCGCAAAGCTTTAAGGTAACGATTCTCGGTATTGCGCAAAACTTTAAAGCGCTGGTGGATAAAGATATCATGTATAAAAAAATAAGCCGCGCCATAAGTTGTAATGCCTATTCCTATATATAAAGCAAGTGAAACACCATAAATTGTTCCTAAGGCAAGGCAAATGATGCCCGGAATAGCGAAGATTAAAAAGAAAAAATCATTACGCTCAAAAAAACCAGGGTGGTCTTTTTTATGATGATCATCGTGAAGGAACCAAAAAAACCCATGCATGAGGTATTTATGGGTAAGCCAGGCTACAGCTTCCATTGAAATGAATGTTGCCACAACCACTAGAACATTAATTATCCATGAATCCATATACTTTATCTTTAAATTCAACCATTTTATTAAAACAAATATTTAACCAGGCACTGTAATTATCTGGGTGATGTTGTAAATCCTTTTTTAACGCTTCTAGATTAACATATTTAAAAGAAACCACTTCTAAAGCGTTAGGCAAAGGAAGCGTGTCAGAAAGGCCAAAAAAAACATGGTCATATTCATGTTCTGTTAAAGCATTACCAAAAGAGGCTTTATAAGTGAAATGGAAACCATATTCCAATCCACATTCCATGCCCATTTCTTCGTTTAGTCTTCGGTGTGCTGCGGCAAGTGTTTTTTCACCAGGCCTCGGGTGACTGCAACAAGTATTTGTCCATAGCCCTGGCGAATGGTATTTATTCAACGCACGCTGCTGTAAAAGTAATTCACCTTTACTGTTAAAAATAAAAAGAGAAAAAGCGCGGTGCAACAATCCTAAACGGTGTGCCTCCATCTTCTCCATAGTGCCAATTTGTTGATCTTCCTGATCTACAAGTATTACTTGTTCTTCCATAGCTTCAGTTTATTCAATTCTTCAGTTGTGCAAACTTTTGCAGCCAGCAAATAAATAATTACCCGTTTTCTTAGATCCGTATCGTTTAAACCTTCCAGTTGGTTGATCAACATTTTTTTATCTGTATTTATGTTTTCTGAATAGCCTAAAACTGCAGGTATAGTTGTTTGAATAGCAAAGCGTAAATACCTCAGTTCATAATTTTCACCATCCTTTTTAATAGCATCTTCTATCAATTCTTTGCCCTGTTTAAATTTATTCCACCTTGAAAGTGGGTTAAACATGTGTTTGGCCTCTATCATTACAGCAGCACCTCTATATCCGTTAATGAGCGTATTGCTATTGCTATAATTCGCTAAAACAGCTTTCAAATCCTTATTGGCTTTTCTACTATCTGCTGCCTTTAATAATAAATCGCGTATTTTAATGATCGCATTTTTATCAACATCATTAGCCGATAAAGGCATTAGAAAAGTAAATATGAGGAGGAGTAATTTCATAAAACATTCATTTTGTATCTAATCATAGAATCAAACATTAGTCCAATTTTGTGACCATTAGAAATTCTGATGCGCCTGTCCATGATCTGGTTTGCCGATACCTGCTTAATTTTGTTAAACAATTCTTTATAATAGATGTAAGACAAATATACGCCACTTCTCGAAGATAAGGGAAGTAATTTAATCCCAATTAAGGCTTGTTTAAACTCTTCTTCAATTTCTTCTTCGATGTTTTTCTTCTGAAGGTCAGAAAAATCCGCCAGGTCTACACCAGGGAAATAATTTCTGTTGAGGTTTTGGTAGTCAGCTTTTACATCCCTCAAGAAATTCACCTTTTGAAAGGTGGAGCCAAGTTTCATAGCAAATGGTTTTAAACGATCATAAAAGGCTTGCTCACCTTCTGTAAATACACTTAAACACATTAAGCCTACTACCTCTGCCGAGCCCAGGATATAACTTTCATACTTTTCTTTACTGTAGACAGCAGGTTCCAGGTCCATTTCCATACTTTTAAGGAAAAGGTGAATCACTTTATGATCAATAGCATAATCATTAACCACTTTCTGAAAAGAATTAAGTACCGGATTTAAACTGATGCCATGTTCGATGGCCTCAAAACAATCATTCTTAAACTTTTCCAGTAAGTATTTTTTGTCATAATCATGAAAGCTGTCTACAATTTCATCGGCAAACCTTACGAAGCCATAGATGGCATAAATGGGACCTCGAATTCTTTTACTTAAAAAATAAATTCCCAGGGAAAAACTTGTGCTGTATCTACGGGTGGTTATCTTGCTGCATTCTGCAGATAGCTGATCAAATATTTTTTTCATAAGCTGAAGAATTAAGGTGTTTAGCAACTTGTTTTGCGGCCACATGACCAGATATCAGGGATGGAGGAACACCAGGTCCGGGAACAGTTAACTGGCCGGCATAAAATAGGTTCTTTACTTTTTTATTTCTTATCGATGGTTTCAAATTAGCTGTTTGTAAAAGTGTATTTGCCAGGCCATAAGCATTTCCCTTAAAGGAGTGATAATCAATAATAAAATCATTTACACAATAACTCTTTTTATAGTCAATACTGGCGCGAATATTTTGGTTACAATAGGTTTCCAGCCTTTCCATAACCTGGTTAAAATATTGCTCTCTTATCGTTTCATCATCATTTAGGTCGGGTGCAATAGGAATGAGAACAAAAAGGTTCTCATGTCCGGCGGGGGCAACAGTATCATCTGTTTTTGAAGGGCAGCAAACATAAAACAGGGGTTTTGAAGGCCATTTAGGATCTTTATAAATCTCTGCTGCATGCAATTTCAAATCCTCATCGAAAAACAAATTATGGTGTTCCAACCGTTTTACAGCAGTGGAAATGCCTAAATAGAAAATCAGGCAGGAAGGTGCCAAAATTCTGCTATTCCAATAAGACTTATTGTAATTTCGATAAGGTTCCTGTAAAAGTTGCTGTTCCATGTAATGGTAATCGCCCGAAGCCACCACCGCGTGGAAAGGTTTCTGCTGCTTTGACGTAGTTATGTCTTTTACCATATTGTTTTCCATATTAATGTGTAGTACAGGCTCGTCCAGGTTAAAACGCACACCTAATCTTTCACAAACCGTTCTCATAGCCTTTATGACTTCACCAAAACCACCTTTTGGATACCAGGTGCCTAGCTTTAGGCCTGCGTAATTCATTAAGCTATATAAGGCTGGGGTATCCTCAGGAGTAGCCCCCAAAAAGAGTACCGGAAATTCCATTAATGCAATAAGCTTTGGATTATTGAAATACTTCCTCACATGCTTACTGAAGGAGGTAAATACCTGTAATTTAAAAACCCCTTTTAACAGATCCAAGTCTGCAAACTCCATCAATGATAATCCTGGGTTATAAACCAGTTTTTCCATGCCTACTTTATATTTAAAAGCGGCTTCATCCATAAAAGCATGCAGCTTAACGGCACTTCCAGCTTCTATTGATTCGAAAAGATTGGAGAGGTCATTGTAATTATCAGGAATATGGAGCACTTCCTTCTTGTCGAAAATAACTGAAAAGGAAGGATCCAGACGTGTTAACTCATAGAAATCGCTGGCTTTATAACCAAAATCATGAAAGAATTTTTCAAATACATCTGGCATCCAGTACCAGCTGGGACCCATGTCAAAAACATATCCATTCGTTTCCAACTGACGGGCCCTGCCACCAACTTGAAGGTTTTTTTCAAATATTTCTACCTGAAAGCCATTTTTAGCTAAGTACGCTGCCGTACTTAACCCTGCAAAGCCAGAGCCTATTACAGCAACATTTAATTTTTCTTTTGGAACGCTCATTTCGATGTTTCATTAGGGTGGATAAAACTTTCTAATGTTTCTATATTTTTAAACCAGGTTACTTGTTTAGGCATGTTCAAGTCTGTAATTAATTTACTGCTTCCAGAAAGGTGTATTTGGATAGTCGGAAACTGCTCTGCTAAACTATTTAAGTATTTTTGCGCATCAGTGGTTAGTCTGGCTTGCGTCATGAAAAAAAGCAGGTGATCTACCTTGTTTTCTTTCAGCGCTCCTATCAAAGAAGACATTGGTACATGGCTACCTAAATATATAACTTTTTCCCCAAAATTTCTTAGTAAATATTTTGCAAATAATAAACCTATGTCATGTTCTTCCCCCTCGGGGAGAAATAAAAGCCAGGTTGCCTTAGCATTTATTGCTGGTGGCAAGGTGTCGATTGCTGCGAATAGTTTTTGCCTGATCAGGCTTGATAAAAAATGTTCCTGAGCCGGGCAAATGCTGTCTTTTTGCCATAATAACCCAAGTCTTAACAATAATGGATAAATGATTTTTTTATAAGTATCTGCTAAACCATATTGTTTAATGCAATTTGATAGCAGCTGATCTATTGCAACTTCATCGTAAGCCAAACCACTTATAATAAGTTGTGAAATATGCGGCTCAAATTGTTCCGTAATAGCAGAAGTAACTTCGATATCTTTTTGAATTAAACCCTTCATGTCTTCGTCTGACAGGGCACAAATCTGTGATATTTTTAAGCCAGACTCGCTGAGACTTACAATGTTAAGCAACCGCTTTAATTGACTGTCTTCATAATGCCTGGTGTTTCCGGCAGAACGTAAGGGTTGTAAAGCTTGGTAGCGCTGCTCCCAAATCCTAATGGTGTGTGCTTGTATCCCTGATAATTTCTCAAGGTCGGAAATGGAATAAAGCATATCGTTGTTTAAATTTAATTGTTTTTATTTAAACAAATATAGTTAATAAGTTCTTTAATTCTTTAAAACAGCTTGAAATCAATCATTTTATATCCAAATTTCGTTAAGCTTAAGCTTACTATTAATATATTTTGTATAGCCGTTAAACCTGGACAAGTGCAGGCTAACGAGGGTAAATATGGTTGCCATTATCAATGAAAGTCATACCTTTACGCTATAATAAATAGAGACAAGAATATGAAAAAAACGGTTTATCTTTTATTGTTGGTAATGACTTTTTCATTTACCAGTACAGTAAAAGCGGATGAAGGGATGTGGATCCCAATGCTGATAGGAAAGAACTATGAGCAAATGAAAAAACAAGGCTTTAAATTAAGTGCCAAAGATTTGTATAATGCAAATGGATCTAGCTTAAAAGATGCCATTGTACATTTTGGTGGGTTTTGTACGGGTGAAATAGTGTCAGATAAAGGTTTGATTTTCACTAACCACCATTGTGGATACGATGCCATTGCTTCAAATTCTACAGCACAAAACAACATCCTTGATAATGGATTTTACGCTAAAAATTATGGTGAAGAAAAACCTATTGATGGTTTATTTGTCCGGTTTTTGCAAAAGATGGAAGATGTTACCATTAAAGTAAACGAAGCCACAAAAGGGCTTAAGGGTGCAGAAAAGGAAGCTAAAATGAATGAAGCATTCGCTGCCATTTCCAAGTCAGCCATTACTGGCCCAAACATAGAAGCTAATGTTAAAGACTTTTACAAAGCCAATCAATTTATTCTCTTTATTTATGAACGTTTTGATGATGTACGCCTGGTAGGTGCGCCGCCACAAAACATTGGTAAATATGGTGGCGACACCGATAACTGGGAATGGCCTCGTCATACTGGAGATTTCTCGGTATTCAGAGTGTATGCCACCAAAGGAAACCTCCCTGCAAAATATGATGTAGCCAACACACCTTACACGCCGAAAAAATTCTTGCCTATTTCTATTAAAGGTGTTAAAAAAGGCGATTTCTCTATGGTTTATGGTTATCCTGGACGCACAGACAGGTATTTAACTTCTTATGGTGTAGATTTAGCTACAGAAAAAGTGAATCCTACCATTGTGAAATTACGCGATATCCGCTTAAAATCATGGAAAGAGGAAATGAATAAAAGCGTGGATTTACGCTTGAAATTATCTTCTAAATATGCCAATATTGCTAATTATTGGAAGTATTATATCGGACAAACCGAACAGTTGAAAAAATTAAAGGTTTCTGATGCTAAAAGGAAAGAAGAAATAGCTTTTACCGAATGGGCAGCTCAAAAAACTGAATTTGCTGGTTTGATGGAAGAATACGATCAGATCTATAAAACTTTAGAACCTATCGCTATACAACGCACCTATATCAATGAAGGTTTTCTTGCTGCTGCATGGGTACCTAATGCAATTACAATGGGTAGTGCTTTAATTGGAAAAGACCAAAAGAAAACTGATGCGGCCTATGGGCAGCAAGTACAGGAAAGGTTAAATAAAGCTTTTTCTACTTACACAGCTACTTATACAGCAGCAGCCGACAAAAGGACTTTTGCTAAAATACTTGCTTCTTTTTATAATGATGTTCCAGTAAAATCGCAGCCTAAATTTTATGCAGCAATTGCAGAGAAATACTGGACAGGAAATGCAGAAACTACCTTTGAGAAGTTTGCCGATTATTTATGGGAAAACAGCAATTTCATACAACCCGAAAAATTAAAGGCATTTTTAGCCTCAAACCCATCAGAGGAGGCTATTAAGAATGACCCAGGTTATAAATACGCCGTAAATTTAATCCCTGCCGAATATGTTAAAAATAATTTTGGAACTTTGGTTTCCGATTTTGAAACTAAAAAAGCAGCATTAGATCATTTGTATTTAAAAGCCATTCTGGAAAAAAATGCAGGAGAGTTAATCTATCCTGATGCCAATTCTACCATGCGCTTATCTTATGGTAACGTTCAGGATTATTCTCCTAAAAATGGAATTACTTATGATATTACCACCACTATTGATGGGGTGATGCAGAAATATATTCCTGGTGATACTGAATTTGATTTACCAGCAAACCTGATTGAAAACTACAATAAAAGAAACTTCGGTCAGTATGGTAACGATGGAACTTTAACAGTTGGTTTCATCACCAATAATGACATTACCGGTGGTAACTCAGGTTCACCTGTAATTAACGGAAATGGTGAGCTTATCGGTTTAGCATTTGATGGTAACTGGGAAGCGATGAGTGGCGACATTGCTTTTGATAAGCAGTTTAAACGCACCATCAGCGTTGATATTCGTTATGTATTGTGGTGCATAGATATATTAGGCGGTGCTAAAAACATCATCAATGAATTAGATATCAGAGGAAAGAAAAAGTAAGCTTGCTTTAGTTATTAAAAAAGGGGTTGCTTTATAAACAAAGCAACCCCTTTTTTAATGCTTTTTAAGGTAAGTAACCTAACCTTGGCAAAGCAGCATTTACATTTGCACAATTCTTTACTCCTATTAATTATTCAGTAAATAACCTAACATGGGCAAAGCAGCATGATCTGCAGCTTTAATTAATTACTGCTTTTCAAAGACTGTTCTTTTGCTTCAGCTTCCTCTTTAGCTTTCTTTTTAAAGAAGCCTCTAAATAGAAAATTACTTTGCAGCGCTTCTAAATCTTCATCTAGTTTTTTACTGCTGGTTTCCAGGTTTTTCATAATAGATTTAACCTGATCTGCCGTACCAGCATCGTTAAGCAATAAGCCTACCGCATTGTCTTTTTGATTCAATTTGGCTGAAGCAGCATTTAAGTTTTCTGTCATTAATGCGGCAGACTTCGCTGTTTTTTGAAATTCATTTACAGAGCGCTCCAACTGTGCAAATACTGAGGTGTCAGTCAGGAATTTATCTGCAAGTCCACCTTTAGTATTCAATTTCACAGAAAACTGATCCAGCTCCCGCGACATCTTATTCGCAGAAACCGTGGTGTTTTTTAGATTTTCAACAATAGCCTTAAAATTTTTAGCAATCTTTTCATCAGTAAGTAAAGCCCCGGCAGTGCCTTTACCTTCAACAAGGTTTCTAGCTAAGGTTTTAAAATCATTTGTAATATCTACCAGGTTTTTGTTGTTCAACTGGAAAGTTTTCATGATTTGATCGGTAGAAAGGGTTGTGCTGACTAGCAATTTATCACCATCCTCTATAAAGGGAAGTTTTACACTTCCACCAGTAAGGACGATAATTTTATTACCTATCAATCCATCAGAACTGATACTTGCTGTAGCATCTTTATGAATATATCTATGGGCTTCCTCATCAATGTTTATGATCACTTCAACCTGCGAGGTGCCATAAAATTGTATCTTTTTGATCGTGCCAATCTTGACACCCGAAAACCAAACATTATTACCTGTTTTAAGTCCCTGAATATCATCAAAAACAATATTTAAGCTAATACTCTTGGTGAAAGTCTTTTTCTGTCCACCGAGTGTAAAGACCCCCACAATAAAGATTGCTAAGCCTATTAATATGAAAACTCCAACTGTTATCTGCCGGCGATTATCTGTTACTTGCATATATTAATTTATAAAATTGTAATCATAGAAGGGTTTTACCCTTTCATCATTGGTGTTAAATACCTCTTCAAACGTACCCACACGTTGAAAATTTCCGTCCAATAGCATGGCCACTCTATTGCCAACCGTTTTTGCACATGTCAAATCATGTGTAATAACGATAGAACTGGTGTGGAAACGCTCCTGAACTTCATTTATTAACTTGTTTATTTCCAGGCATGTTATAGGGTCCAGCCCTGCGGTAGGTTCATCATACAACATAATCTCCGGTTTTAGTATAAGCGTTCTGGCTATACCGATCCTTTTTCTTTGTCCACCCGAAAGTTCTGATGGCATCTGATTAATCGTGTTTAATAAACCAACGGCATCTAACATTGTTTCAACAGCTGTATTTACTTCTCCACGGGTTAAGTTTTTCATATTACGCACTAATGGAAACTCCAGGTTCTCCCGAACGGTCATGCTGTCATAAAGGGCACTATTTTGAAAAGAAAACCCTACTTTTAGCCGCAGTTGCAGCAGTTCTTTGTAGGTAATTTTGTCGACCACATTTCCCAATACGTTCACTATACCCCGGTCGGGTGTTAATAAGCCAATAATTATTTTGATTAGTACTGATTTTCCTGTACCAGATTTTCCTAGCACCACCAGGTTTTCTCTTTTATATAGGTCAAGGTCAACATTTTTCAGTACATGAAAATTGCCAAAAGAAATATCCAGCCCTTTAATTTCGATAACCTTTTCCTGCTGAGGGTTGGTCAATGGTTTCTGTATCATAAGATTAGGACCTGAATAAACTAAAAAACTGAACAGAAATTACTTCTTCAATAAAAATGAGGAACATCGCTGTAACAACAGCAGCATTTGCCGCTTTACCAACACCTTCAGTTCCTTTTGAAGAATTGTATCCTTTATAACAACCAACAATGCCTATAGTAAAGCCAAAAATGATAGCCTTAACGGTTGAAGCGGTAAAATCAAGAAAAGTAATCTGTTCTAAAGAAGCATGAAAGAAGGCCTTTGCACTGGTATCTTCAGACATAGATACGTTCAATAAAGCACCCAACATACCTATCATGGCGGTATAAAAGGTTAATATAGGAATGGTAATGGTAGCTGCAAGCACCCTTGTGGTGACTAAAAATTTGAAAGGATTAGTAGCAGAAACTTCCATGGCATCAATTTGCTCAGTCACTCTCATTGACCCCAGTTCGGCGCCAATACTTGAGCCAACTTTTCCGGCAGCAATTAAACCGGTAAGCAAAGGGGCGAGGGTTCTCAACAAAGCAATACCAACCAGCGAGGGCAGCCATGATGTTGCACCAAATTCAGCAAGCGAAGGCCTGGATTGTTTGGTGAAGACAATACCTGTAATAAAACCAGTAGTGGAAATTAATAAGGCTGATCTATAGCCAATATCATAACATTGTTTCCATATTTCTTTCCATTCATAAGGAGGGATAAAGGCTTCCTTAAAGAAGAGGGTGATAAATTTATAAACATCATATAATGTTAAAAACAACCGCGTAAATTTTCCGGGGGCCTTTATTTCTTCAATCACTGCAGGGGTAGTTTTTTCGCTCTCCATTTAGAGAATTAGTGTTGTTATTGTTTTCGAATTAGTGTTTACAATCAAAACCTGCGCCAAAATTAAGAATAGCTGGCATCTTGTCATTATTTTATTCATATAATTGCTGCACATATTCGTTCACCATCCGGGTTGAATCAAACTGTGGCACTATCTCAAGGGCAGCGTTTTTAATCATTTTTACCCATTCTTCTTGTTTAGTATAATATAAGGGCACGATGGTGTTTTCAAGCTTATCTTGCAAAGTTGCCGCATCAATTCTATTAACTTCATGATCATCTAAATTGTCATCTACAGGCTCAATTGTAAAGCAATTGTGTAGATCAGATGCAAACTCTGGAACCCAGCCATCGGGAATAGAAAAGTTGATTGTTCCATTCATCGCAGCGGTCATGCCACTGGTGCCTGATGCTTCATGATACATGCGCGGGTTATTTAGCCATACGTCTGCACCTTTTTTAAGCAATGCTGATAAACCCAATTCATAACCAAATAAAACAGCACAGTTTTTTAATGGCTTAATTTTTTCAATGATCCTGTTAAACATATCTATTGCATCCTGATCTTCAGGGTACGGTTTTCCGGCCCAAATAACCTGCACTGGAAATGCTGCATTGCTCACTATTTTTAAAAACCTTTCCCAGTTCTGAATTAATAAATCGGCACGTTTGTAGGCCGCAAAGCGTCTAGCCCAAACTATAGTAAGCACATTTGTATCAAAGATTTTACCGCATTGATCTGCCACCGTTTTAAAAAGTACAGCTTTCATTTCCTTTTTTCGGAGCAGAATAGCTGCATCATTATCATCGAGAATTGCCCTTTCTAAAGCCTCATCTTTCCAATAAGTTTTATTCTGCGCATTAGTGATCGAAATGATCTCGCAAATACCATTGTTCCCTTGCCACATGGCTCTGGCCACCTCTCCGTGAATTTTAGAAACTGCATTAGCTTTGCGCGCAAATAAAAGCGAAGCCAGCGTATAATTTAGTTGCTCTCCTTCTATATTTAAGATATGTTTCACCTCATGATCCTGTAAATGGTAGAAGAAGCACATTTCTTTCAATAAACTAAAACTATGGGTTTCATTTCCAGCCGCCTCAGGGGTGTGGGTTGTAAATACGACCCGCTTTTTTACCTCTGCTAAACTTTTATGTTTTGAAAATAAATAAAAATTAAGCGGTAAGGAATGACCCTCGTTCATGTGATAAACATCAATCTCCAAGGCCAATATATCCATTAACATGGCACCACCAATGCCTAAAACCATTGATTGTGCAATACGGGTAGCTTCATTTGGATCGTATAGCCGGTGTGTAATGGAGCGCGATAACTCATCATTGCCCTCCACATCGGTACTTAATAGAAATAATGGGGCAGAACCAAAAGTTTCTGCTTCTAATAAATAAGCTTTAACAAGCACTGGCGCATTATGGATTTGCATGGTGAAAACAATTCCCGGGTCTTTAAGAAAGGAATAAGCTTTCTCCACAAAAAACGGTTTCATGGTTGCATCCCTATCGCGGAACTGGTCGTAGTAACCATATTTCCATAGCATTCCTATGCCAATGGTAGGATGTTTTAATTCATAGACACTGCGTAAATGCGATCCGGATAGGAAGCCTAAACCCCCACTGTAAATTTTAAGCGACTGGTCAATCGCAAATTCCATGGAAAAATAAGCTACAGTTTTTTTGTAATTTTCATTAGGCTGATAGCCGAAAACTTCGTTTTTTGTCATGGTATGTTTTAGTCGGTTTTTATCTTCTAAACCCAATTAACCATTCTAACTTTGAGAGTATGGTTTTTTAAGCTAAATTTTAAGTAATGCTATCATTTTAAGTAACTGTGACAACTACCTATTTCGCTTAATCTCTTCTAATTTAGTTTTTTGTTCCTCCATCCGGCTTTGTATTTTCGCTCTTTTTTCTACAGATGTTTCAGTTGTCGAAGCAGGTTCTGAATGGTCAATCCAGTCCTGGTATTGTTTTTCCTGTTGACCCGTATTAACATCTAAATTTCTTTGCAGTTTTTCACGTTTTGTTCTTAGGTCAGCTAATGTTGCATTCCATTCTTCTTTTTCTGCACCCTGGGCTTCTAAAAATTTCGTTTCAGCCTCTTTAATAGCATCATTTGTTTTACTTAATTCTGTTTGCGCAGGAAGATATAGCTCATTGTGCACGTCAAATCTTTTAATGTCTGAAGCTATAGGTTGTAAAACGGCATCCACTGGTGTTTCCCAATCTTCCCACAAATGAGCAATCAGCACTGATTTTCCTGAAGGGATGTTTCCTGAAATTTTGTCCAGGTAATCAGAAATTTTCTCTGCATGTAACGTTTCACTGGCAGATCCGGCAATCATGCCTCCTGCAACCCCAACTAAAAAGCCTAAAGGTCCTGCTAATAAACCTATTAACCCGCCAATCATTCCACCGCTAACCACGCCTGTACCTTCCGATTTATCTTTTGCAGAACGGATGGAGGTTTTGCCTGATTCATCCTTGCTAAGCACATAAGTTTCTCCTAAAGAGATGTCTTTAGTGTGATCCAGTTCTTGTAAAGCTTGTAGTCCCGTAAATGCCTCTACTTCACTGTTGAAGAGGGCTTGAATCATTTTTTCCATAGTTGTTATCGTGCAGGTTTTGATATAACTACAATTTGCAACGTGTTTTGGTTTTAAAGTTTTGTTATACTAAAGATAGCATCACAAGTTAGGGTTAACGCAATGTTAACGCAATGATAACGCAATAGTAACACAATGATAACCTAATCATTTATTGTATAATAAATGTGTAAATAATGGCTAAGAAATGTTAAAAACAATAGTCGACCTTAAATTTGCTTCAAAGCGGTATTACTACTTTTCTTAAGGCTATCCAGGGTTACCTTGATGGTTTTAATAGTTTCGGCTGGTGGGCGCGCAACTTTTGTTACTGGTTTTTCTATTGGGTTTACAAAAACTGCTGGGGTTGAGGTATCCCTGGAGGCAGAAAATATCAAGGGGAAAGTTAATAGAATGGCAGCATAGGTAAGTTGTTTCAAGTAAGGTAATGTTTTCATAAGTTTAGGTTTCTATCGCATAACCAAATTAAATGCCAATTTTTGATTTTTTGATAGCTACCTTGAAATATTGTTACCCATTGATTTTTAAAGAGTTGGGGTCCTTCCACCATCCACTGGAATATTGATACCATTTACATATGCTGCTGCCGGTGAGGCAAGGAAACAAATCACACTGGCAATGTCTTTTGGCTCAGCAAATCTTCTCATCGGTATGCTGCCGATTAGCTCCTGTTTAACCTGCTTTTCCTCTATCCCCTTATCTAAAGCAATCTGTTTAACCAGGCTTTCTAACCTGCTGGTATTCGTTAACCCGGGTAAAATATTGTTCACCGTAATGTTGTATTTTCCTATTTCATTAGCTAGCGTTTTTGCCCAGGAAGCCACAGCTGCCCTAATGGTATTCGACACGCCCAGATTGGGTAATGGTGTTTTAACTGAGGTGGAGATAATATTAATTATCCTGCCATATTTTAAAATCCTCATGCCTGGAATAACGGCATTAACAAGTATTTGGTTGCAAATTACATGTTGGTTAAAGGCAGCTTTAAAAGCCTCAGGATTAGCATCGGTGATGGGGCCAGGTTTTGGTCCGCCGCTGTTATTGACTAAAATTTCAATATTTGTGCCCGAAGTAATTTCTTCTATAGCTATTTTTACAGCAGCTGTGTCAGAAAAATCGGCAACTTTATAAAGGTGTTTTTGATGAAATGTGGTAGGTAGTTTTGCCACGGCCTCTTGTAAAGCGGCTTCGTTTCTTGCTATCAAAATACAGGATGCTCTAGATGCCGCTAAGGCCATGGCAGTTGCAAATCCTATGCCCTGACTGCCGCCGCAGATTACTGCACATTTATTTTCTAAAGAGATATTCATGTAATTTTGACTAACCTTGGTTAAGTGATTTCTTAGCTCTAGGAAATCTGTGGCTAATTTACAACAATTATGTATTTTAAAACTGTACCTTACCTGTAATTTTAAAAATATATATTGCTGTGTATAAAGCAATACAGCTATGTATATTAATTGTATCATTATTTAGGATAGCGTTAAAAGATCGTATGAAAAGAAAAGTCTTTTTAAAGAAAGTGCTCCTGTTTCTTGTCATTTGCTGTAATATTGGATGTGATCAAATCAGCAAATCTATTGCAAGAAATGAGTTGGGTAGTCATGAACAGGTTAAATTCTTATATAACCGTTTAACATTAATTAAAGTGGAAAATTCGGGGGCATTTTTAAGTTTTGGCGATAAGCTTCCGGTGGGTGTTAAGTTTGTGTTCCTGTCTTTACTCCCTTTAATGTTCTTAGCCTATGGACTTTACTACCTGCTCACCAAACCGGGACTTGAAAAAGTTTATGCCATAGGCCTTTGTTTCGTTATTGGCGGGGGCATTGGTAATTTATTTGACCGTATACTTTATGGTGCTGTAACTGACTTTCTGCACCTTGATTTGGGGGTTTTTCAAACCGGTGTTTTTAACTTGGCCGATGTATCTATTATGATCGGTATGGTGATGCTTTTATTCCAGATTTATCAACAACAAAATGGACAAAAGCAGTTAAAGTCAACAACAGAACAAAGCGTTGATATTGTATAATGGAACTAAAATTGTAGTAACACATTAAATGAGTAAAGTATTTACAATTACTGAAGGTCTTGAAAATATGGGCGCACTCCGTACGGGTGGCCAAGGATCGGTTTATAAAGGAAGGCGCACCGGAACCATCATTACGGCAGTGAAATTATTGCCTACGCCCATTCATACAGAAAATACGGAGGATAAAAATTTCCGTAATTTTCAAAATGAAGTAGAAAAATTAAAGAAAGTCAATGAACAGCCAAATCCTAACGTAGTTAAAATTCTTAACTCCGGACTTACCGAAAGTGGTTCATTTCCTTTTATTGAAATGGAGTATATTGATGGTCCGGATTTGGAAGATTTGCTCAAACCACCACATGACCCTATATTTCCAATTAAGGAAGTTATTAAAGTGGCAGACCAGCTGGCTAATGCCCTGGCTCACTGTCATAAACTCTCTGTAAAACACGGGGATATCAAAAGTAATAACGTTAAGTTTAATGTTCATTCTGGCAATTATGTGCTGTTGGATTTTGGCTTGTCGGCTATGACCGATGATCAACGCCGTACCAGTATACAACATGCTGGTGCCATTGAATTTATGGCACCAGAACAAAATGAAGGTCAGCTGCTGTTGCAAACAGATATTTACAGCTACGGCATTATCTTGTACGAGCTTTTAGCCGGACAAGTTCCTTTTCCATTAACAGATCAGGGTCAGAAATCACGGAATGAGCTTATGCTGGCACACATGGAAAAACCAGTTCCAGGAATAATGACCCTTCGACAAAAGAATTTGCCCGATAGCTGGTCTGAAGAAAAGAAACTTCATGAAATGCAGGTGCCACATTGGTTGCTGAAGGTTATTGAAAAATGCCTGCAAAAAGATCCGCTGAATAGATTTGGTAATGGTGTTGAACTGCAAAATTTTATTATCTATAATAGTATTGCTATTGCAACAGATCAGATAGGGCAGCAATGGATTCCAGCACCGCTAACTCAAGGGCCTGAAATAGCTGAACTGGAAGAGACAGTAAGTGCCGATACTATTCGCGTGTCTCGTCCTATTTTTTATGCCATGCTGGTTTTACTTATCGTAATGACTGCTACATTGGGCTTATTGTTGTTTGCTACTTCAGCACCTGAAAGAAATTCTGAGGTGCAGGTTAGAGAGAAATTCAACTCCGCACCAGAAGCGACTACGCTTCCTCAAGGGCCTGTTACCAAACCACAAAATGACCCGATTGAAAGTTTTTTGGATACCACAACCACCATCAAGCCTGTTATAAAGCCAGCTAAAAAGCCGGTAAGTGACAGTACAAAGCTTGATTTAGATACAACCGTTTATTTTTAGTAAGCTCAAAAAATGGAATCAAAAACATCTTTCTGGAAGCGTATTGGTCTGCAGGATCTCTTCTTACCAGGCGATCAATCTAAAAGTTCAAGTGCCGCAAAAGCCCTAACGCCAGATAGCATTTATAAATACATATTAGAAAAATTTAAAGAGTCTGTAAGGGAGCTTTCCTTTGCCGAACGCATTGTCTTTTATCATGAATACATGATCTGCTTCAATGCAGAAGATTATAAGCAGTTTTTAACACAAAAACAAGGTCTTTTTGGGATTATAGTTGATGAATCGGTGAAGCAGTTTTATCAGGTTTTGAACAACTACGAAAAAGAAGGGAAAAAAGTTCAGCCCTCCAGTTCTAAATGGGTTTTCCGTCTGGTATCCCATCCAGATTACGAAAGAGGAGATATTGGATTTATAGGTAAATTACTTCCTGGTAGCTCTCAAAAAGATGATAATTTGCGTGTTACTTTTATTCCACGACAAACAGGTGTGGTACAGACTTTTGATGTGAATGAAGATATTTTAAAGGGATTTACTTATTACAGTGAAGGCTATTATGAATTGCCTTATTCGAGGGAAGTGGAAGGAAAGGAGCAGGAGAAGGTTAAAAAGTCTAACAAAATATATGCCCGTTTGGATACCATTATGCCCGATCAAAAATACTCTGGCAAGAAGTTTGAATACCTGATGAAGGATGAAGATATTGTGGTTTCAGGATCCGAGGAAACCAGGGATGAAAAAAACGTATTTAAAATCCCTTCCGATTGGGTTGACTCGCCTCATTTACGCATCAGGTTTAATGCTGCAGATGGCAAACTTTACCTCTCCTCTTTTGGAGAGAAAACGATTATCAACGAAAATGAAGTAGTTCGTAGTAATATCAATGCGCCCGAATGGAGCGAATTACCGATCAACTCCAAGATTATGCTGAACGGAATTATTGGGATTAACATATTTAAAGGATAAAATAGATGTCGCAAATATTGACTTGGGCAATGCTAATTCTTTGTATAGGTTTATTAGTAAACCATTTTATGGATATTAAAAATCATGATGACGGACAATAATATATTTGGCCAAACAGATATTGGTAGAGTAAGGGATAATAATGAAGATGCTTTTGTAGCTGAAGAATTGTTGCATAGTGGTTTTATTTTAGGCTGTGTAATTGATGGCGTTGGGGGGTATGAAGGCGGAGAAGTTGCTGCTGCCATGACCATGGATTGTATTAAAACTAACCTCTTTAGCGTTACTGCCGACGATGTGATACCCAGAATGGTTGGTACATTAAAACTTGCCAATGATGAGATTTATAACCGCAAACAGCTGGATACTTCATTAGAGAAAATGGCCTGTGTATTAACGCTTGTTCTTGCTGATGTGGAAAATAATAAATTTTACTACGCCCATGTTGGTGATACCCGTCTTTATTTGTTAAGGGACAAAGTGCTGGTAAAAATTACCCAAGATCATTCTTTTGTGGGATTTCTGGAAGATTCTGGCCGTTTATCGGAATCTGAAGCCATGAGCCATCCCAAACGTAATGAGGTTAACCAGGCCCTTGGTTTTAGTAGCACAGCCTCTTTAAAAGATGATTTTATTGAAACAGGGGAAAGTCCGTTTCTGCCAGGTGATACCTTATTGATGTGCAGTGATGGATTAACTGACAGGATCGATAAAGATCAGCTTACCGTTATTTTAACACAGTACACCAGTTTGCGGGCAGCAACAGCTGCATTGGTAGATGCTGCAAATGATGCTGGCGGCCATGACAATATTACCGTTGTACTTCTAAAAAACAATACAAAACCTTTAATACATGAGGCGGCAAAGCCACTCAGTAAAACGGCCATTTTCCCTGCTGAAACTAATGAAGCTGCCACGCCAATGCAGCCTCTTGCAAACTCCAATAATAACGTTGCTATTGTAAAAAAGCAGGTAAAAACTGCTAAAAACAGGGGTTGGGTGGTGTTTCTTCTAGTTGTTGTTGTTTTATTGTCTGGCGTACTGGCATGGATGTTTTGGCAAGTTAATGAATTACAGAAACGTGACCGGACAATAGCGCCAATCTATGAAAACCCCTGGATTCTTCCTTCGCCGAATCTACAAGATACCATTAAAACCCCATTGCGCGATACCACTTTTTATAAAGATACTATTCCTGAGAAAATAAAGCCAAATGGAACAAGAACGATTGAGTAAATACCAACCCGGAAATGGAAGGCGTTTAAAAGAACGCTGGTTTATTGGCCTCCTTTCGGTGGTATTACTGTTGTTGTTTTTTAAATTATTTGGGGTGTTGCAGCAACGCATTGCTGGAACTGAAAATAAATTAGCAGACGGAAGTATTGTGAATTTGAATGGCCCTGACCCTGTGAAGGCTATTAAACGTGTTTTAACTACTGGAAACTATGATCTTGACCTACGTGATGTTGGCTATATAGGTTCAGTATTGGGTAATCGTTTGAAAACCGGGGAAGTGTTTCAAAATATTGGGGAGCTGAATAAAAAGCAATATTATATTGGTGCAGATGACGCTTTTGCGAATGGCGGTCAGTCTTTCAAAAAAAGAGTGTTGTTGTCGAGAATGTTAATAGGCTACGAAGCTGAAAATGGCATAGGCTACGATAAAGAAAAATCCAGTCCTAAAGCTTATCCGGAAACCGCTGACCTGAATGCCGGTGAATTCTCGATCAGCGGAGAAGTTAAGACAAAAGATGCAGCCATAGCTGGTGTGCTGGTGAAACTGGAAATGGTAATTCCTAAAGACAGCACACACCTTCAACCATTGACGGTATTTGTACGTACTGGCGCGGATGGAAGTTTTGAATTTGAAAACCTTGCCTCAGACAGGGCTTACGAGGTTTTGCCGTTGCAGCCAGGATTTGAGTTCGGTAGAACGCAAGGTGTGGCCGAACTTCGTGGCAATAAAAGCTTTGTTTTTATGCAACAGCCACATTCGTTGCGCTTACTCTCTTCTCGTGATTTTAATACGCTAAAATCTGATGGCGCATTTATTGTCCGAAGTCCGGAGCAGTTTAAAGATGCCTTTCTCTATATTGTTGCTGGCTTTATTTTTTCCTTTTTATTGCTGCATCTTTTGCTTTGTTTAAAAGCGCCACATGCAGATCAGTTTCTACTGCCACTTTTAATGGTTTTAACTGGGTTATCGCTGCTGACTTTATTGAGTTTGCAGGATCCTTTGAGAGACCGTTTCCTCGCTATCGATACCGTAGTGTATCTAGGCATGGGCGTAGTAGCGATAGGGATTTTCTTGTTCATAAATTTACGTTCATTTAATGCAGATTCCAGCCTATACCGGATGTTTGTTTTCCGTAGCAATCGCCGCGCTGCAAATGGCTGGCCATGGATTGTGCTTGCCATTTTAGTATTGCTGGCAACAATTGTGTTGGGCTCCGGACCAGAAGGCAGTGGTGTAAAAGTAAATTTGCTGGGTATACAGCCAAGTGAACTGGTGAAATACCTTGTCATTTTATTTCTTGCTGGTTTTTTTGCTTTAAATGAGCGCTTCATATCAGAATATTCTAGCTGGCAAAAGCGCTGGGCGTTTTTCTCTTTCGCCCTGGTGGCTATTGTAATTACCCTAATACTGTTTTTAGCATTGGGCGATTTGGGTCCGGCTATTGTTATTTGTTTTACTTTTATCATTCTTTTTTCTTTTTCCAGAGGCGATTTTATGCTGATGGCTACCTTTGTGGGCTTGTATATTTTAACCTCTTTCTTTTTTGACAGTGTCTGGGTGGCTGCGGCCATCACCTTTGCGGTGCTGTTTGCCTTGCAGTTTTTTAAACGTAACCTGGCCAGCGAATCGGCACTGATGGCTTTGATTGTTATTACTGCATTCCTGACTATTGATAAGGTGCCCTTTTTAAATGAATTGATTCCAGGGCCTGTAGAACGACTTACTGATCGTAAGGCTATCTGGCAAGATGCCTGGAACAATGAGGTTTATGGTGGCGACCAGGTAGCTAATGGTTTATGGGCTATTTCAAGCGGTGGTTTTGCGGGACAAGGAACGGGAGAGGGCTTTGCTAAAACAATTCCCGAAGCCCATACGGATATGATTTTGCCTGCCATCGGCGAAGAATTTGGCTGGGCAGGTATGGTGTGTATATTCCTTCTGTTTTTAATCTACCTTCACCGCTCCATTCTTATTGGGCGTAGAACCGGGAATCCTTTCTTATTTTATTTATGCTCCGGCATCGGCATTTGTTCTTTTATACAGTTTTTATTGATAGCAGGTGGGTCTACTGGTGCTCTACCTTTATCTGGGGTCTCCCTGCCTTTTGAGAGTTATGGCGGATCCTCTCTGGTGATCAATTTAGCTGCAGCAGGTTTCTTATTGTCGGCATCAAAATTACGTGGTTCTCCTGTGCAATTGGAATACCTGAGTAAACAGCAGGATGCTAACCTGGTTCCTGCCTTGGCAGTGGCCAGTATCGGAATCATGGTGTTGGTGGTCAATATTGGTGTTTACGCCTTTTATAATGAGGCATGGATTGCAAAACCTTCACTAGTGGCAGATAGAAGTGGCACGCGGATGTTTAGTTATAACCCACGTATTGGCATTTTAATGCGTAAGCTGGAATCGGGAAATTTGTTTGACCGTGCAGGAAGATTATTGGCTACCAGTGATCCAAAACTCGTTATTAAGCAACGAAAGCTGCTAATTGAGGCTGGGGTAGGTAATTATGATTTAGATTCTGTGATGCATAAACGTCCAAAACGCTATTATCCTTTTGAGGAAGAAATGTTTTTCTGGACTGGCGATGCTAACACAGGAATTTTTACCGGAGGTATAAATGGTTACTTTGCAGAGTATGAGCATGCTGCAGAATTGCGTGGTTTTAAAATGCCGATCAGCAATTACAACGTTACCGCATCTCGTTACCGTGAGGATCGTTTCTTGCCCCGGGGGGTTAAAGAAATGACCGTGCAGCAGAGAGATTTTTCGGAGCTTAAAAAGTTGTTGATCTCAGGTTTGGACAGTACTCAAATAGCAGCTTTAAAGCGTAAAAACAGGGATGTAAGACTGGCCGTTGACGCTTCCCTTCAAACCAAAATTCAAAAATCTATTGCAGCTGATACTGCATTGCGTAACAACAGGGTTTCTGTTGTGATTATGGAATCAGCTTCTGGCGATGTTTTAGCCTCCGCAGCTTTTCCGTTGCCTCAAGTGCAGAATTGGGAACAAATGAATTTAAACAACTCAGAACAGTATAAGTTGCCGGGTTGGGTAACTAATGCTGACCCAGGTTTTACCATCGCCACCCAACCCGGTTCAACAGCAAAACTGCTTACTGCTATGGCTTCCTTTAACAAGCTTGGTGCCGAAGCCGTTAAAAAAACTTTTATGGTGAGAACCAATGAAAGAATCCGCACAAGGGGAATAGAACCTGATGAAACTGGTTTAATTACTTTGGAGAATGCAATTGTTAAATCTAACAACGTTTATTTTATTAAATTGGCTAATGAAGCGCATTTGCAGGAAGAAATGGGTAGTCTGTATTTGAAAACAGGTATGTTTCTACATGGGGTAGGGGGTTATTACTATAACAGAAAGCCTGCAAATGAAGCTCAGGAAGAAAAGTGGTTTGACTTGTGGCGAAAGACAGAATTTAAGAGCCGTTATAACCCGGATAATATTTATAAAAACAGGGCTACAGGTGTATCAGGAATGGCTTGGGGACAGGGGGAACTGATTGCTACACCAGCTGCGGTTGCTCGTTTGGCTGCAGGTATTGCTAATAATGGAAGCCTGGTGCCGAACCGGTATGCCCTTAAAATAAGCGATGCATTAGTGCCTGTAAAAAAAGGTGTTGATGTGACGAAACAACTAGATTATGCGGCTACACTTCGTACCTTTATGATCAAACAAAGTGCCAGTAAAGAGTGGATATTGGGCGCTAAGGTAGCGGGCAAGACTGGTACACCAGAAAGAATCTGGAAAGGAGAACAAATTAACGATGGCTGGTATGTATTTTTTGCACCCCAGGCCAATGGCGTAGGAAACACTGTGGTCTGTATCCGTGTAGAAGATACAAGAGGCTCTTCGGTGGCAGTGCGACTTGCAGGCAAGCATGTTATTCCATTTTTATTGCAAAAGGGTTATTTGAAAAACATTAATTAAGATACAGGATGTTTAATTTATTTAAAAGAAACATGGACAGTCAGCCATTGGATGTAAAGGTACTGAGAGAGCATATGCTGCAGTTTGTTAAAGAAGAATTGCAGAAATCTGAAGGTGGTGAAGGTGCTAATATTCATACGCTAAAACTTTATATGGCTCCCGAAGTGACAGAAAAACATTTGTATGACGCTGCAAGTTATATTTCCGAACCGGAAAGGTTGAAGAGGGAGGTGCAACGTATAGCAGATAATTTTGCAGTCAACTTACCTAAGCAATGGCAAATGGAAGTTTATTTAGTGGAAATGTTGCCAAAGCGCGGAATAAAATATGATATATTACCGCTTGAATTAAGCATTGAAACGACTCCTGTGGCTATACCTGTGGTGCATGTGGTTAAAACGACTGCATTGTTGAAGGTTATTAATGGGCAGGCAGAAGAAAATACTTATGCCTTAACCAGTAAAAGTGGTAGGATAAACCTCGGCAGGGAAAAAAATACGGTTACTAGTGGCGGTTCTATCCGAAATAACCACATTGCTTTTCCAGAAGATGCTGAATTTGTGGGTAACAGGTTTGTGAGCCGACACCATGCACACCTGGAATGGGATGAAAAAAAAGGTGGTTTTGTATTGTATGCTGACGAGGGAGGTGTGCCTCCGGGAAACAAAACCAAAGTGCAGTCTGTTGGCGAAGAAGGACAGGTTAAGCTTAATTCGGCTCAGGTAGGGCATTTTTTAAAAGATGAAGATCAGATTATTCTCGGGGAGTCTGTGGTACTACAATTTAATTATACCGGTTAATAAAACCGGTATAAAATCTTTAAATTTTTATAAAAGTGAAGGGGGCTTTAATTAGTGATTAACGGATATATACGGTTTTAATATTCACAAATTCGCGGATGCCATAAATGCCGAGCTCCCGGCCATAACCACTTTCCTTGATTCCTCCAAAAGGTAAGCGCGGGTCTGATTTAACCATGGAATTGACAAAACAGCTGCCGGCTTGAAAATGATTGCGTGCAATCTGTTCTCCTTTAATTTCATCTCTGGTGAAAACAGCTGCCCCAAGTCCAAATGGGGAATCATTGGCAATGCGAACCGCTTCTTCCGTATCTTTAGCGCTGAACACCAATGCTACCGGTCCGAATATTTCTGTGGTATAGGCAGGCATTCCTTTCTTTATACCTGTTAAAATTGTTGGGGTATAATAAGCATGTTCCCCTTTAAATGCAGGAATGCTCCCTCCAAGTATGCATTTGGCACCGGCTGCAATGTTTTCTAAAACCTGTTGATGGAGTTCATCACGCAAGTCTTTTCTGGCCATCGGACCTAAATTTGTTGTGCTTTGAAAAGGATCACCGGTTTTTTTGGAGGACATTTTCTTTATAAACACTTTCAGGAATTCATCGGCTACACTCTCCACAACAATAAAGCGTTTTGCAGCAATACAACTCTGGCCATTATTCATTAAACGGCTTTCGGCACAAACTTCGGCAGCATAGTCAAGGTCTGCATCTTCCAAAATCAAGTATGGATCGCTGCCACCCAACTCAAGGACAGCTTTTTTCAATAATCCTGCGGCTTGTTGAGCTACTTGTTTTCCAGCTTCGGTACTTCCTGTTAAGGTTACTGCTTTTATAATGGGGTTTTCGATCACCATTTTTATATCCTTACTGCCAATAATAAGAGTTTGAAAAACATGTAGAGGGAGGCCTGCTTCCAAAAGTATTTCTTCAATGGCCAGGGCACATCCGGTAACGTTAGCTGCATGTTTGAGCAAGGCACAATTTCCGGCCATTAGACCGGGTGCTAAAAAACGAAATGCCTGCCAGAAGGGGAAATTCCAAGGCATAATGGCGAGCACAACTCCCAGAGGTTGGAAACTGACATAACTTCTTGTGGCTTCGGTAGCAATCAGTTCATCCTTTAAAAAATTCTCTCCGTTTTCAGCATAATATTCGCAAACTTTAGCACATTTCTCGACCTCTTCTGTTCCAGCTTTCAGCGGTTTGCCCATCTCTGAAGCCATTAGTTTTGCGAGGAATTCGTGGCGGTTTCGCAGCACAGCAGCTGCTTTTTTAAGCAGCACCGCTCTTTCTTTAAAAATGGAGTTACGCCAGATAACATGTGCCATTTGCGCCTGTTCAATTTTATTTTTGACGACGGATGCCGAATCTTTTTGATAGCTTTTTAACACTTCGCCGTTTACCGGGTTAATTGATTGCATGCTCATAACATAAATTTAGGCATTATTGAAGTAATTCTCTACATTTAAACCCTATGATTTTACTGGAAAACGAATATGTCAAAGCTTTTTTTGCTAAAAAAGGTGCAGAATTAAAAAGCCTTGTCACAAAAGAAACAAATATAGAATATATGTGGAGTGGCGATCCTGAATTTTGGGGTAAAACAAGCCCTGTTTTGTTTCCTGTTGTTGGGGCATTAAAGGCTGATAGTTATACTTTTAAAGAAAAAAAATACACTTTGTCACGACATGGCTTTGCCAGAGATATGCTTTTCTCTTTTAAACAAATTAGCGCAACTGAAGTTTTATTTACCCTTAAAAATAACACAGAAACGCTGGAAAATTATCCATTTGAATTTGATTTGGGGATTAGGTATGAAATACGAGGAGCTACGTTGACTTGTACCTACGAGGTTTTTAATCCAGGTGTTGAACCTCTTTTGTTCTCTATTGGTGGCCATCCTGCATTTGCAGTTCCTTTAAATGGCAGTGAAAACTATAATGATTATTACTTACAATTTAATAAGGACAAGGAGTTGTGTACTCATCGTATTGTTGATAATCTTATCGGTGAGCAAACGCGGTTAATTGCGCTTGAGGGAGGGAAGCTTCTACTGAACCATGATTTGTTTGAGGAGGATGCCCTGGTAGTTAAAAATTTAAAAAGTAACCGGATATCATTACTGAACAGTAGCAATAGCCATGGTTTTCATTTTGATTTTGAAAGCTTTCCTTATTTTGGTATTTGGGCTGCTAAGAATGCCGATTTTGTTTGTTTAGAACCTTGGTGTGGTATAGCCGATGGAATTAACCATAATGGGCAGCTGGAAAATAAAGAAGGGGTTGTTAGCTTAAAATCTAAAACAATATGGAAAAGAAAGTGGGAAATAAACGTTTTTTGATGTAATTTAATTTCAAGTATTTGCTATATTTGGTAATCCTTATTTAATGATTTTTATATATGGTTAATACTTTTAGCATCCCTGCTGATACAGTCTATGATAGGCTAGCCAAAATGGCGGGCAAACTGCTGGATGTTCCTATTGTTATTTTAACTTTTGTAAATGAGGGCAAAATTTGTCTGAAATCAGTTTTTGGGATTAATCATAATGCAATTCAATTGCCTAAAAAAAATAGCCTTGACTCTCTGGTTATTGCTGATTTTGATATTCAATTTTTTGCTGTTGCACCACTGGTTTCCATTAAAGGGGTGGTTGTAGGTGAGTTTTGTTTGCTGGATAATCAGGTTAGATTTTTAACTGAAATTCAAGAAGAGTTCTTGCAAGAATTTGCAGATATGGCTCTGGCCTATATGGAAAATAGTCTGGCGGCAAGCCTGGCCATTTCACAGCAAAATCAATTGTTGCAAATCGCTGCTCATGACTTAAAGAATCCGTTGACTACAATTCCAGTTCGCGCAGATTTAATAAAGTTAAAGAAAAATGATCCAGAGTTAATTGACCGGATGTGTGACCAGATTAAACAAGCGGGTTTGATGATGACCCGCACCATCGATGATTTGTTGTCCACAGCGCGTTTTGAGGCTGGAAAAATTAGTTTATACACCCTTAAATTGGATTTTGCTGATTTAGTTTCTCAGATTATTGATGCTAATGAAGCATTAGCGAATCATAAAGGCCAGCAGATAAAACTTTGTATAGAAAGCAGGCCCTTTGTAAATGCTGATGAGCAGCGATTAAATGAAATAGTTGATAACCTGATCAATAATGCCATAAAATATTCCCCAAAGGGCGAGGTAATAACGGTTATTATAGGACAACAGAATGATAAGGTAATTATGCAAGTCCAGGACAATGGTCCCGGACTTACAATGGAAGATAAAAGCCGGATGTTCCAGCCTTATTCAAAACTTAGTGCCCATCCAACCGGGGGCGAAAATTCTACCGGTCTTGGTCTTTCCATTGTTAAGCAACTGGTGGAAGCGCATCATGGTCAGGTGTGGGCGGAAAGTGATGGCGCCGGCAAAGGCACCAGTTTTTTTGTTGAAATGCCATCCTTTAATTAACAGGTAAATTTAATCCTTCAGGGTGTAAATTCAATGCATGAGTAGTTTGTATCCTTATTTTTTCACTTAATTCAGCATTCTCACTTAAAGAAAAACCAAACGAAGGAATCATTTTCTGTAATTTCTGTTGCCATTCAGGGGTTTTTAGTTGTTCAGGGAAACAGCGTTCCAATAAATCCAGCATGATAGAAACTGCAGTCGACGCACCAGGCGAGGCACCAAGCAGTGCTGCAATGGAGCCATCTGCTGCACTGACTACCTCTGTTCCGAACTCAAGTACTCCGCCGTGTTCTGGGTCTTTTTTGATTACCTGAACACGTTGCCCTGCTGTTTCCAGCTCCCAGTCTTCCATCTTAGCATTTGGAAGGTATTCTTTTAAAGCCCCAAGGCGTTCATCATTAGATTGTCTGACCTGGTTAATCAAATATTTTGTGAGCGGGATATTTTGTAATCCTGCAGATATCATTGGGTAAATATTATTAGCTTTAATAGAAAGTGGTAAGTCTAATAAAGAACCTTTCTTTAAGAAACGAGTAGAGAAACCGGCATAAGGGCCAAATAACAAGGCTTTTTTGCCGTCAATCATCCTGGTGTCAAGATGTGGGACCGACATTGGCGGAGAGCCAACAGCCGCTTTGCCATAAACTTTAGCGTTGTGCAGTTCAATTACGTCAGGGTTAACACATTTTAACCATTGTCCGCTTACTGGAAATCCACCAAAACCATTTCCTTCGGGGATACCAGATTTTTCTAGCAGGGGTAAAGATCCACCGCCCGCGCCAATAAAGACAAATTTAGCTTTCACTACTCTTCGTTTTCTAGTTGCCTCATTCCTGACTTTAACCTCCCAAAGACCATTAATTTGTCGGAGTTTTTTTACTTCATGCGTAAAATGAAGATTTACCTTGCTTTTAGTTTTCAAGGTGTTGAACATCATTTTGGTCAGGGCACCAAAATTAACATCTGTACCCAATAACATGCGGGTTGCTGCAACCTTTTCTGCTTCTGGTCTACCATCCATTACCAATGGCATCCATTCCGCTAATACTTCACGGTCTTCAGTATAACTCATTCCATCGAATAAATGAGATTTTTGCAGTTCCTTATATCTTTCTTTCAGGAATTCAACATTTTTTTCGCCCCAAACAAAACTCATGTGAGGAATCATTTTTATAAATGTTTCTGGAGAGTCGATTAGTCGGTTCTGGATCAAGAAAGACCAAAATTGCTTGGAAACTTCAAAAGATTCTGCAATGCCAACTGCTTTTGCTGTTTCTACCGATCCATCAGCACGTTGAGGAGTGTAATTTAATTCACAAAAAGCGGAGTGACCAGTACCTGCATTATTCCATGCATCAGAACTTTCTGCCGCTGCAACGTCTAAACGTTCAAATATTTCAATACTTAAATCAGGATTCAATTCTTTTAAAAGTACGCCAAGCGTGGCGCTCATAATTCCGGCGCCAATTAAAAGTACATCTGTGCCTTCCTCGGTATTATTTATTATGCTACTCATGTCTTTCTTTAAATTGCACAAAAGTACATAAAAACTTTTTTCGTCGCTTGCCTTTTGGTAATGTTAGCGCAATCTTCTAAATAAAAGTGCCAAAACAGCAAGGACATTTAAGTTTGTATTTTAAAGATTTATTTTTTTAATTTCTTGTATATCAGTTTTATTAAGACCGTTGCAAAAGCAACAAGTCAGAATTATATTAACTTTTTGGATTTTTTGTTTTTTTAGTTTTGGGTTTTTTTGACCAAAAGTGTCGAAT
>NZ_JBEONS010000017.1:0-83222 GCF_040544395.1 Pedobacter sp. CG_S7
TAAAATACATAAAAATATCCTAAATAACAAAAAAAACAAGTGTAATTTATTGTTAATCAATTAGTTAAATCACATATTGCCTTGCAACGGTCTTAGATGGTAAGATATTAAATTTAGCAGGAGAAATTTGGGATAAATCGCAAGGTGAAGTTCAAGTTGACTGGATAGAAAATGAAGGAGTCAGAGTAAGTAGTATTGTTTATGACATTACAATTCTATGAAAATGTTCACGGTTCAGGAGCTTATTTTGGCCGATCAGAAAGTTGATATAGAAAGGCAATTGCAATTTATAGAATTGTAAAGAAGGAAAAAGAAATGGGCTTAGCAGCGTTCAACCAGGAAGTTGAAAAAATGGAATCTACCATGCCTTATAATTGTGAACATGTTGTTTGCCAATCCTGGTTCAAGAAACAAGAGCCTATGCGTGGCGATTTGCACCATTTGTTTGCTTGTGAAGCTCGCTGTAATCTTTTTCATAATAACTTTCCATACCATGATTTTCCAACTTATAACCCTACACCTGATACTGAAAAAGAAAACCCGCTTGTGGAAATGCTGAACAGGGGTTTTTTGAGCCTGAAAATAATAAAGGAATAGTTGCAAGAGCCGTTTTATATTTTCTTGTCAGGTATCCTGATAGCATTGCTGTTTATCAAAAAAAAGATATACAGACACTTAAAGATTGGGCTTTAAATCAACCTGTTACTTTATACGAACAACATCGCAACCATGAAATACACTTGCAGCAAGGCAATAGAAATCCATTTATTGACTTCCCAGAACTTATACAGACGCTCAATTTTAACTGAGGCTTACCAAGTGAAGCCTTCATTTTAATAATGTTTATTAAACGGAAAAGAAATGAAAAATATTACTATAATGGAGGGCTATCCAGACTTTAAAAGGCTGAGGATGGCCGGCCTTACTTATCCACTTGAAAAAGAAAAAATAGCGCAGTTAAGGCTTGTTAAAAAACAATATTTGGAGTTTTTACCAGCGCATCAGCTTTTAGTGGATTCCCGGGTGAAGTATGAAACAGCGATAGTGGACCTGGTTAAAAAAAACATTCTTATTGCAGCTGGTCAGGCTGCAGAAAATCCTAAAAATCTCTTTAAAGAGATGGAGCTTGGGAATTTACTGCCAACAAGTGCCGCTTACCAATTTTTAGCTGATCTATTAGATGAGCTGGTCAAAAGTTATAAGAAGGGTGCAAAGGTGAAAGTCGGGGAGGTTATTAATTGCGCTACTGTAAGTGACTGTATTGATTTGGTAATTAGTAAGATATGAAACTTAACTACAGTAAATTTATAGGTAAATTATGGCTGGTTAACACTTTTATTTTGTTATCATCTATTGTAAATGCTCAAACTGATTCATTAAGGAAGAATATGATTTCCGGCATTATAAAAAATTTGGAGCTGAGACAATCTTTCGGTTCAGCTGCAACGAAAAAAGAACCTGCGAGGTTTCACTTTACCCTACCTAAGGGTGCGCAGGATTCTTATTTGATAGATGCTGCAGTTGGGATTCCTTTTTTTGATGTCGCACTAACGAAGCAGCTTACCATTACAGGAAAAATTATCGGAGAGTTACATAGAAACACCCTGTTTGATGAAAGCCAATATACCTGGCTAACTGGATTTTCTTCAACCCTGAGAACAAAAATTCACAGGAACCAAACAAACACAACTTACTCCAGGTTTATTTTTACCCCAACTTTTAAATATTCCAGGAATGTGATAGATACCGTGAATGCTTTTGTATTTACCATGGATATTATTCCATTTAGGTCTGCAGAAAAAGGAATTAATTTAAGTACTTATACGATTAGGGGAAGTCGGAGACTGATTAACCTGGTTTCAATTATTCCTGCTGTAGAGCTTCAAAATAATTTCTCAGCAAATAACAAGTTCAACAACGGGACTGTCTTAAGGCCAGTCTTGAAATTGCAATATAGTTTAGGCGGCAATAAAAAAAGAATTCCTGCTGCTCTTATGGTGGAGCCTTTAAAAACCTGGGAAACTTCAATTGATTATACCCTTCGCTATGCGCTCATCAACTCTACTATAAGTAAGGAAAAGTACACAAACTTGCTTAAAACTGCTGTGGATTATTATTTTGCTACTGCACCGGTTAGCATTGCTTTTGGTGTTTCTTTTAATTATGGGTCTGACCCGCTACAGGGTTTAAAAAAGCAGCAGTACTGGCTTGCTACGCTAAGCATTCAAAAGTAAATATTTATAATGTAATGGATTATATTACTTATAATGAACTATAAGTTTAAGTAAGACTTAGTTCGCTACTCCTACGGAGCTGGTAGCGACCTGGTAGGGACATTGTTGCGGAAAACCGAAACAATGTCCGATTGAGGTGCGCCTAATAGGAGGGGTATCTCTATGGTATTCTTTAATCATACTAAAATACGATTACCTTTTATTCTAATTTATGCTTAATTCTTATCAATTAAATGGATTTATATATGATTAGAAGCGTATCTTTAAAAGATTAACAATTAAATAATTAAATATTTTGCTAAATGTGCATAAGGCTAAAATCTTATCAATACTTGTGCAAAGAAAAAACTTTAATGGTCAAAAAAATTTAAATAGTATTATTTTATAAATAACAATAGAAATATTTTAAAAATAAATTTATGAAGGTAGCATTAATTGGTGCGTCTGGCTTTGTAGGCAAGGCCATTTTAAATGAACTATTGAGTAGAGGACATCAGGTAAGGGCTGTTTCTCGTCACCCTGAAAACGTAGAACAAAACCCCAATTTAACCTTTGTAAAGGCCGATGTACTGCAGGGAGATAAATTGGTAGCTGCTTTAGCAAGACAAGATGCGGTGATTAGCACTTTTAATGCTGGCTGGAACAATCCAAACCTTTACAGTGAGTTTATTGAAGGTTCTTTGGCCATACAGGCTGGGGTTAAAAAAGCAGGCTTAAAACGACTTATTGTAGTTGGTGGAGCTGGTAGTTTATTTGTTTCTCCGGAAGTTCAGTTAGTTGATAGCCCAGATTTTCCGGAGGACTGGAAAATGGGTGCACTAGCTGCAAGGGAATATTTGAATTTATTAAAAGTTGAAAAAGAGTTGGAATGGACCTTTTTAAGTCCTGCTATTGAGATGACCCCACACACTTCTGGGAAAAGATCAGGCAAATACAGGATAGGATTAGAATACCCTGTATATGACGAAAACCAGAGGAGCATTATTTCTGTAGAGGATGCTGCTGTTGCATTGGTAGATGAGCTAGAGCATCCAAAACATATTCGTCAGAGATTTACTATTGCTTATTAAAATGACCAATAAAAGCTGTTTTTTTCTTATACGACTAATCGTGCATTTCAAATAAATACCCACTGTAAGCAAGGCCTTTTGATACACTGGTAAAATTGTCGCCTGAATTAACTTTTATCAAGGGAAATCTGCTTTTGAAAAGATGTTGAATTGCCCTAACCATTGAAGTGCCGCCAGTAATAAAAAGACTGTCTATTTCTTCTGGTTTAATGTTGTTTTTTAGCATAAAATCATCCAAATAACTACTGATTTTTTGGATGTCTTTATCAATGATAGCTTCATATTGTACAATCGTTATTTCTTCTTCAATTTCGATCTCCATATTAGAATAACTAAACCTTGAAACCTCACGATCAGATAAGCCAATTTTTGTTTTTTCTATGGACTGAAATACAGAGTAACCAAGATTATTGTCGATCAGGGTAATTAGGTTTTTGAATTTTGCGTCCTTTCCAGAGAAATAATAATAATCTTCTATGTCTTTTTTGATTCTATTTCCATTAAAAAAGTTCATTTTATCCCATGTGAAGATATTGGCGAACAAAGATTTAGGAACAGTTAATATTTTTCCTGGGGTAGCCTCATACTCGGTATTTTTGCCGAAATAGGGTGTACCCTTTTCCCACATAAAAGCCGAGTCAAAACTGTCTCCACCAATATAAATACCGCCAGTAGCCATTAAATCATTCTTCCTGAATACACTTCCAGCCTTTTCAGGATCGAGAACTAAATAGGTAAAATCTGTTGTACCACCTCCAAGATCCGCTACAAGTACTTTTTCTTGTTGCTGGAGGGTTTTTTCATAGGCAAAGGCGGCACCTATGGGCTCAAATTGGAAACGTACATTTTTAAATCCAGCAAGTTCGGCAGCTTTGCTCAAACGGTTTTGTGCAAGGGTATCTTTATGGGTATTGTCATCATCAAAAAATACCGGGCGGCCAATTATGGCTTTCTGGCAGTCTTGACCAATAAATTCATCCGCCCTGCTTTTAAGTTCTTTCAGAATTATGGCTACAAGGTCTGATGCGGTGTATCTTTTATTTTGAATGCGTGTTTCGGTAAAGCTACTCTTGGATAGTATTTGTTTCACCGATTTAATAAAGCGACCTTCCATACCATCGCTAAGGTATGCTGAAATGGCTTTTTCGCCCACAACGTAATTTAAAGAGCCTTCGCTTTTGTGGCTAAATGGGAAATAAATTAGGGATGGAATAAGGATCGTCGTCAGAATCTCCTTCTTTTCTTCATCGAAAATGGATAATGCCGAATTGGTAGTTCCAAAATCAATTCCATATAAAAACTTCTTCATTGCAAAAGGGAATAATTTATCAAAAAAATGTTGTGCCAGACTTTAACCGGGCGACGAAAATAGACAAAAAAGTTCAGAATTGAAATAATAGGAGCGGGGGAATCCTCCATATAGGAAAGGAAAGAAGGAAGTTGGGCCGGAGAAATCATTGGCCATTAGGGTTATTAAGGCTGCCAGAAACCTCTGGCAGCCTTAATAAGTTTTTAAACTTTTTTTGGAGGAAGGTCAAAAGCAACAGCTTCATGTTCAAAATGACCATTATGAGAACCATCACAAAATGGTTTGTTTTTTGAAAGTCCACAACGGCATATAGATAAAACCGTTCTTCCCTGAAGACCATAGGTATCTCCATTTCTGTCTACGATTTCAAAATCGCCTTCTATTTTCACAGATCCGTTATTGTTGATTGTAAGTTTTGTTTTTGACATTTATTTTGTTATTTAAAACAAAGCTAAAAGAATAAGATTAAATTGGTGTATTTGATGGTAATTTATTAATAACCGTATTCATTAAAATTTTAAGCTCTTTAATACAACTCCTAACTTCAATACTCCTTACGCTACAATGTTTTATAAATATCATAAAATATACTGTTGAAGTAGGCAAGATGAACTAAGAACTGCAGTGAATTAATTCACCTTGAAAAGTTTTATTCGTCAAACACTAATTGATGTATTTTTATTGAGGCTTTTGACGACTCCAATGATCATTTTTTTACGAAAAACAAAGTAATGAAATGAAGCCTGAAAAGCCCTTTTATGCTCGTTAAGTTAGTAAAAAATAGTTTTTTTAAGGTAAATAAAGCTATATTGACCTAACATTTGGGTTTTTAATAAAAACACTAAAACGTTATTTTTGTTTATCATTATAATTGCAATGACGCAAGCTCTACAGTTAATTGAAAATGGAAAATATAATTCAAAAACAATGGGAGGAAATAGATGATAAACTATATAAGGTTGTTATCTTCAAGGATTTTAACGAGGCTTTTGCTTTTATGATTAAAGTAGCATTCCTTGCTGAAAAGTATAACCATCACCCCAAATGGACGAATGAATGGAATAAAGTTGAGATTTGGCTTTATACACATGATGTTGGCACTAATATTACCGATAAAGATAGGCACATGGCTAAACAAATTGATGAATTACTGGGGCATGCCTAAAAACATAATATTTAAATATGAAATATATCTTCTACCTTTTGTTTGTGGCTTCAGCTTTACAAAGCTATAAAATAAAGAAGGCTTCTTCTACCTATAAAAATGCTGGTTTGCAGCAGGATAGCTTAAATAATGACACTAATCTTTTTGTTCAGGAGCAACTTAAACTAATTGGCTCTGATTTTAGTTTTACCGAAGGTTGTTCTTCTGATGGAAAAGGTAATGTGTTTTTTACAGATCAACCCAATGATAAGGTTTGGAAGTATAGTACAGATGGGAAGCTGACGCTATTTATGGATAAGTCTGGCAGAGCAAATGGTACTTATTTCGACAGTAAGGGCAACTTGATTATGTGTGCTGATGAAAAAGGAGAAATTTGGTCTGTAAATCTGAACGGTAAAGTTAAAATACTTTTAACTGATTATAATGGTAAACAATTAAATGGACCAAACGACCTTTGGGTAGATTTGAAGGGTGGGATTTATTTGACTGACCCTTATTACCAACGGTCGTATTGGACCAGGAACAGTCCTGATATTAAAAGTCAGGATGTCTATTATTTGCCGAAAGGAAGTAAGTCGGCGATTATGGTTGCTGATGGTTTTGAAAAACCAAATGGTATTGTTGGTACCCCAGATGGAAAGTATTTGTATGTTGCTGATATTAACGCCGGAAAAATTTACAAATACACAATTGCCAATGACGGAAGTTTGAGTAGCAAGAAATTACTGATTAACCGGGGTGCTGATGGCATGACTTTAGATGATAAAGGCAATCTTTACCTTACTGGGGGGGATGGGGTTTATATTTATAATAAAAAAGGAATAGCTATAGGTACTATAATTGTGCCTAAAGGTTCCAGCAATGTATGTTTTTCGGGGATGAACAAGGATATCTTGTTCATCACGTCAAAAAATGCAGTTTATACCATACCGATGAACGCCAAAGGGGTTGAATAAAACGGTTTAATTTTCTAGCAGTGGAATGATATCTTGATAAGATAAAGCTAAATAATTTTCTATATATAAATTACATGGCGGAAGTTCTTCTTTCGTATGGGAAGTAAGAACGCCAACAACTTTCATTCCTGCATTTAAAGCAGCGGTAACTCCAGAAAAAGAATCTTCAAAAACAACACATTGTTCTGGTGCTATGCCCAGGTTGCTGGCAGAAGTTAAATAAACTTCTGGATCTGGTTTGTGGTTTCTCACGTCCTCACTTGCCATTATAGAACCTAAATTTTCACGGATAGCGACTTTGCTTAAAATCAATTCAAGATTTGCATAGGGTGCAGAAGTGGCAACGCCGATTTGGGCCCCATTGTTTTTTAAATCACTTATAAATGTTAGGATACCAGTAATAGGTTCAATATGCGGTTTGTAAATCATCCTGAACATACTCTCCTTTTCCTCTTCCAGCTCTAATAATTCCTGGCCTTGTATAGGTCTTTTTAAAAAATGGCTAAGTATATAACTATTGCTTTTGCCATACATGTGCGTTGCAAACTCTTCTTCAGTTGGTGTTAAGCTTCTTTTTAAGAAAAATTCCTGGAAGGCCAATGAATGATATGGATTAGTATGACAGATGACACCGTCCATATCAAAAATGACTGCAATTTTTTTATTCATCCGGCTAATTTAAGAATTCTAAATCAGGGATAAATCATATCTGTGTTATTTGATTAGATAGTTGAATTACTAACGCTTGATAGTCTTTTTACAAAAAATTTAAATAAAATTAGGTAAGTTTTCAATGCTTAACTTATTGACTTTTTATTCCATAAAACCAAAACTATTTACTTAGCGTAAGTTTTAAAATTAGGCCTTGGTTTGCGCATTCATTTATAAAGCCCGATAAGAGCAAAAGCCTGATGGGTGGAAACATGCCCCTTGACTTATTTGAGTAATGCCAGGCTTCGGCCTAAAGGCCTTCTTTCGGTTGATCTAAATAACCCCATTCTTCTTCATCTTTTAATTCAGGGTATTCAAATCCCTTCTCTTTTAATACAACATAAACCATCCAAATCAAAAGAATTGGAGATAAGCCAAATAAAATAAAGACAATTCTACAGAGGCCCATTAGTTCGAGTGAAACTACATATATGATCAGATATGCAGTCGCTATTATTACTGCTCTTTTTGCTGAAAACATAATATTATAATTTAAATATTCCTTTAACAGCCCAATAAGAAATAAGTTTTTATTAAAAAATGCTTTGTTAAAAAAGGATACTATCTGGGGGAGTTTTAAATATCAATTTACCTTGGTTATTGGAGCTGAAATAAATACAAAATTAAATTTGGCATTAAAATTAATGTGATAAATCCTAAATCTATTTTGCTATTAATTTTAGCATTTTTTTTAATCGAAAATGTTTTATGCAAATAACTGTTATCTACATAAAATAGTCAATATCATTACTCAAATAAAATAATATATTTTATTAAAAATCAATTGTTTATAAGATTTAATTTATGTTTTTATTTATAATAATTTTAAAGAATTAAACTAATTTAGTATATCTTTTTTAGTCTTAAAACTAGCAGAATAGGGGTTTTAATAAGCTTAAAAAGTACTGTTTTATCTGTGTACTGAAGTTGTGTAATTTCTCAATTTTAACATTTTTAATCAAAGTCGTGTTTATCCAGACTATCTTTGAATAAAAAGAATTGATTGCAAACTGACGTTTTTGCCACTTGAATCTTTCCTTTTTTATAGACCGTTTTTTTAAAATTTTCACCTCCAGAAAGGTGTTGTTTTGGAATTTTCACCAAGCTTTAATAAAGAGATAGATAAAACCGCCATGATCAAACACTGATAAACGGAAATGATGATTACTTTATCTTCTTTGAAAAACAATTTTATACTGAGGGAAATTAAATTATGGAAAAAGAATTGATAAACGACATTGTTGGATGGGACATTGCGAACTGGTCTAAGGCATTAGATTATTGGGAAAAAAACATATCTGTTTCAAATAAAGAATACCAATGTTTAGAGTTAGGATCTAGTAAAGGAGGTATGTCTTTGTGGCTTGCCTTAAATAAAAATAAGGTGTTATGTTCAGATCTTTACGGACCTGAAGAAGACGCTTATCATATGCATGAAAAATATAACTGTTCTTCAAGAATTACTTATGCAGCAATAGATGCTACTAATATTCCTTATGAGGACTATTTTGATGTGATCATCTTTAAATCTATTTTAGGTGGAATTAGTAGCAATAAAAACCAAAATAAAGGAAACACAATAAATGAAATTTATAAGGCATTAAAACCTGGTGGGATCCTTTTTTTTGCAGAAAACCTGGAAGCAACGTTGTTACATAAAATTTTAAGAAAAGGATATGGTACAAAGGATTGGAATTATTTGAAATTAAGTGAAATAGACGAGGTATTTTCTCCTTTTAGCATGGTAAATTATACGACAGAAGGTTTTTTTGGATGCTTTGGAAGGAATGAGAAACAAAGAAATATGCTGGGGAAAATGGATAGTCTACTAGCCAGTTTAATTCCAATGAAAAGTAAATACATTGTTATTGGGGTTGCTGTTAAATAAAAAAAAGTATCAATAGGTGATTTATTTAAATTCCCTATTGATACTTTGAGATTTTGTTTAAGAATGAAAACCTTTTTCTTAAATTATATTAAATAATTAAATTTTCGTTATTACACCGCAACCCACCCTGGGGCCTGAGTTTCCTGTTGGTTGAGTAGTGTAATCATCAGTTCCTCCATGTACGATTATGCCACGCCCCACGATGGATTTAAGGTCATTGTTCACAATATTCCATCTATCGGTAGTTATTGACACCTCACCGTGGCCTTTTGCATCTAATTTAATGTTACCAATGTCTCCAGAGTGATATGCAGCTGAACCCCATTGACCATGGTTCTCATTAGTTGGGTTCCAGTGTCCATGAGCATTTTCACCCATATTTCCACAATCGCCGTGTTCATGAAAATGTACTGCAACAGTACTGTCTGCTCTGGCAGGATAGTCTATTACAAGATCCATTCTCATTTTTCCATCATTTAATTGATAAAACTTTGCAGTACCAATGTCTTTAGCATCTGCAGTAGTGGCTAGTGTTGCTAATGCAACTTCTGTTTCTTTTTTTTCTGAACAGGAAGTGAAGATTGTTGTCGAAACAAGTAACGCAATAGTTAAATAATTTTTCATCATTATATCTATAATTTTAAAGGTGATGAAGCTATCACAAGCTTCTATTCATTATTTTTATAAGCTGTAAGCTTATGATGGTCTCAGTAATTTATTGATCAATGATTGTATGGTACAACAAAAACTTGGGAGTTTAGTTTTATATAGCTCAAAAGTTAAACTCATTTTATCCTTTTATAGCCTTCTGGTGAAAATGCATCTTTTCGCTCACTACATTCATCATTTAATGCCTCTATTTTCAAAATATCATCCTTGATTATAAATTTATAATTAGCTGGCTGTAAATCGCAAGAACTCCTGCCGCTTAATTTTTGTAAGACCAAAGTGTCGCCCTTGATTTGAAATGAATTTGTTTCTAGCAATTCTTCTCCCATATAAGTGAAAAGACTATCTTTCTTAAACTCCATTTCAACAGCAATAGCATGGGGTACATTAAGTGTACCCGACCATTTTGAATTAGAAAGTTCTTCAGATTTTGGTACCTGCGTAGAGAGGCAGCTAACAGCAATAATTGTGGTTAATAAAAAGCGCATAGTTTTTTGATGAAATTGTGAAAAATTAATTTAAGCCGCTGAGTTTAGCAGTTTATTAAAGTTAATAAATAATATTGATTCATTTAAATTAGTTTAATTTAAATAATTAGGGTGCAGAAAACGACTATAATTTGCCTATTCCTTCTTGCAGTAATAACAATGGGATAGGAGTTTGATAAGTAAGTCTTTTTGTAATACTTCGGTGAAATATACTTTCAAAAAAACCATGCTTTTTCTGTAGAGCAATCACTAATTGTACGTCATGATTTTTAATAAATTCAAGGATGCCAGCAGCAATATCCTCATTTTCATTAAAATAATATTCAGGATCTTCATTATCCAATACATCATGTAGAATGGCCTGCTCATTTATTAAATCCGTATTGAACTTTACTTCGCCACTTTTTTCAATATTTAACAGGAGTAAACGGGCACTTAATGCGGTAATAATATTTTTAATTTCAATTGCAGATTTTTGTAAATCACTTTTAAGGTCTGTTGCAAAAACAACCTTATTGATTTTTTCAAACTTCGACCGATTGGGGACGAGAAGTAGTGGTGTAGAAATCTCTCTGGCTACGCTTATCGTGTTACTGCCAATAATAGCCCGTTCAAAACCGCTCATTCCAGTGATACCCATTACGGTTAATTCTGCATGGTACTGCTCTGAAAGTGAATGTACAGCAAATAACAGGTTTTTCTCGGTGGCGAGCAGCTCAATACTGGTATTTTCGCTAACGAAAGTCCTTAGCTCATCTCTTAAATCTTCTAGTTTTTTAAGACTTTCTTCTCTTCGTAATTCCATGCTAACCTGGTTGGGCATGGGTATCTCAGTTGCTAGAGGCTTAAATTCATAAGAGTTAAAGAGTATGAACCGTGAAATACTGAATTGATGTGTTAAAGCTGCAGCGTATATTGCGGCACTTGAAGCTGTATTCGAAAAATCGGTAAGGACAATAAGCGTTTTCATAACTATTTCTTAATTTATAACAGTTTGTTGATTAACTAATTAATCTAATTACATTTATTATTAAGTAATGTTCGCATCGCAGATTTTCTGGATGCTTTACTTAAAATAACTATGTTTTATTCTTTACAAAATCAACCTGTAAAAGACACTCGTATTTAATATAACTATGTTTTATTTTATATCCCAAACTACTTTGTATACTTAAACACTCATTAAAAGAATCATATTTCGAGCTGCTACAATTTTATAATGGTTTTAATGGAATTTATTAAAAAAAAGGGTTTAGCCTTTTCCACCTACGCCAGAGGGATTTAAATATAATTCAATTACTTTTGCACCAAAAAAGAAATACTACCAATGAATAAAAATATTGATGAAATCAAATTGGAAATTGAACCACTTAGACAACAAATCATTAACCATAAAGTTTATGCTAAGATTAATGATTTGAAAGATTTAAAAGTTTTTATGGAACATCATATTTATGCCGTTTGGGATTTTATGTCTTTACTTAAATCATTACAAATCAACCTTACGTGTACCACTATTCCATGGTTTCCTGTTGGCAATGCAAATACCAGGTCGTTAATAAATGAAATTGTTGCTGGAGAAGAGGCAGACATAGATGACATGGGAAACAAGAAAAGTCATTTTGAAATGTATCTGGATGCCATGAAACAATGTGGAGCAGATACTAGCCAATTTGAGCTTTTCATTAATGCTTTAAAAGTGGGCAGCAGTAGAGCGGAAGCTTTTATAGCAGCTGACACCCCTGAAGCGGCAAAATGCTTCGTCGATTATACTTTTGAACTGATTGATAGTAATAAATTACACGAACAAGCCAGTGCTTTTACATTTGGCAGAGAAGATTTGATCCCTAACATGTTCTTATCTATTATAGATGACCTGAACCATAAATTTCCTGAACAAATGTCTAAGTTTAAATATTACCTTGAAAGACATATTGAAATTGATGGTGACCACCATAGCCATCTGGCACTGGAAATGACTTCAACGCTTTGTGGTGATAATGAAACTTTTTGGAAGGAGGCTAAAAATGTAGCTATAGCATCTTTACAAAAAAGAATTATATTATGGGATGGTGTTTATGATAGTATTTATACGTTAAATTGAATTGTTTAATTTTTTTTAAAGTAAAGCTTATAGCTTGTTAACAATAATGCAACAGTGTTGAGGTAATTTAGATTTGCATAGTAAGTATAAATACATAGATTTGAGATAACCAACTATAAATCTATGTCTAATCATTTACCTGATTTAAAACATCTTATTAATCAAGTTGCCTTATATAATAACCAAAACGCGTACCAACAGCTTTTCAAAATATTATTTCCGTCTTTATTCAGGTTTAGTTTTTTTCTTTTAAAATCAAAAGAATTAGCCGAAGAAGTTGCAAGCGATGTGATGATTACGCTTTGGAGGAACAGGTTAAAATTACTTCTAATAGATAATATAAAAGTCTATGCCTTTGTAATAGCACGCAACCTTTCTTTGAATGAGCTGAATAAAAACTCCAGGTATGAATTTATATCTATAGATGCCATCGAAATTGACGTTTTCCTGGACAGCTTGACGCCAGAGCAAATCTATATTAATGACGAATTAAGGAAAAAGATTGAGATGGCTACTCAAGAGCTTCCTAATAGGTGTAAACTAGTTTTTAAATTGATCAAAGAGGAGGGGTTGAGTTATAAAGAAACTGCTGCCATTTTAAATATTTCTACTAAAACTGTAGATGCCCAATTAGTTATAGCTATTAAAAAATTAACAAGCATTCTTAAAGCCGAGTTCAACCTGATTTAATTTATTTAAAGTTTTTTTAAAATTGTTTAGGGAGTTCTTCGAAAAATATTGTCCTAACTATAAACCAATATAAATTTTTCGACGGCGATCCTTATGGATAAAGATAGAATTTTTGAATTATTAGCCCGCAAAATGGCTTTTGAGGCTTCAAAACATGAACTCGAGGAGCTAAATGAGTTGTTGGCTAAATACCCAGATTCAATTTATTATGATGAAATCTTAGCACAGCTTTGGGTTAATTCAAGAAATTCACCAGAAAATAATCCTGATATTGATAATGCTTATTTACGTCACCAATTAAAATTCAAAAACGAGTTTTTATTTTCCAAAAAAAACCGAGTATCTCATAATCGGTATCCTTATAAAATTCAACTTGGAATCTTTTGTGCTTTATCAATTCTCTTTTTTTTAGTGTTTTTCTTTGTTAAAAAAGAAGAGCGTTCAATTCTCAATATTCAGATCATTGCTGGCAAAGGTTTACGGAAAAAGACAACATTACCAGATGGAACAATTGTTTGGCTCAATTCTGATAGTAAACTATCCTACAACTCTAATATCTGCCAAAATTCAACACGTATTGTTTACCTCACAGGTGAAGCTTTTTTTGATGTTGCCCACCATAAGAATCGTCCCTTTATTGTGCAGACCTCTAAAATGGCTGTAAATGTTTTAGGAACGGCATTTAATGTTAAAGCCTATCCAAAAGATAAAAAATCTGAGGCTACATTAATCCGTGGTTCCATTGAACTTTCAGTAAACAACAGGCCTGCGCAAAAAATACTGTTAAGTCCTTCTGAGAAATTTGCTTTAGTTCAGAACAATATTGGAAAAGAAGAGCAGTCTCCAGTTACACAAAACATCACTTTAACAATTGAACATATAAATCCTGTTATAATAGGTGATAAGGTTTATATCGAAGAAACTTCCTGGAAAGATAGTCAGCTGGTTTTTAAAAACGAATCATTTGAAGAGCTAAAACCAAAATTGGAGCGCTGGTTTAATGTGCGTATACAAATGCACGCACAAAAAATCAAGTCTTATCAGTTTACAGGAGTTTTTAATAATGAAAACATCAAAGAAGCCTTAACCGCAATGCAATTAATCAAACCTTTTAATTTTAAACTAACAGCTGATGACGTAATTATCTATTAAAAAAAGGGAGAAAATGCTGCAAACATTTTTCCCCCTTCTAAACCATTAAAAGTAGTAATTACTACGCTAACAGATTTTTAACTTTGAAACCCACAAATCTATGAAAAAAAAAGAACTGTGCAATAAGGTTCTACGTGTCCACTTTTCTAAAACAAAATTATTATTGATGTTAAATTGGATCTTTGTACTATCGTTTCTAATGTGCTTGCAGGTGTCTGCGTCAACATTTTCTCAAAACACTAAAGTTGATTTAGACTTTAGTGAGGTAAAATTAAAAGATGCTTTGAAAATTCTTGAAAAGAAGGGAGATTTTAGGCTGTTATTTAGCGAAGAAGATATTCCTAATCTTAAAAGTATATCTCTAGTGAAAAAGAACATCCTAATTACTGATGCATTAACCTTACTTTTAAAAGATACAGGTTTAAAGTTCCATGTGCTAAAAGATGATTTGGTTGTCATTAGGTCACAAAATGCAGGGAGCATCGATGTTGTGGTAAAAGGTCAGGTAACGGATTCCAAAGGTTCGCCTATTCCAGGAGTAAGTATAAAACTTAAAGATGGTGCTACTGCTACCAGTACAGATTTATCAGGAAATTACGCAATCAGAGTCCCGGATAATGGAGTTCTGGTATTCACGTACATGGGCTATATTACCAAAGAAATTGAAGTAAACAATCAAGCGTTGATAAACATTAAACTCCTTGAAAACACTCAGGAGCTTTCAGAGGTCATCGTTGTAGGTTATGGAACCCAAAAGAAGGCAGTAGTTTCTGGTGCTGTAGCTGCTATAAAAGGTTCAGAACTTGCCAAAACACCTACTGTAAATCTTTCCAACTCTTTGGCAGGACGCCTGCCTGGTGTAACAGCTGTTCAAGCAAGTGGCGAGCCCGGTTTTGATGGCTCTTCAATTCGAATAAGAGGCGTAAATTCATTAGGAAATAACGATGCTTTAATTGTTATTGACGGTGTTCCAAATAGAGCAGGTGGTTTAGAACGAATCAATCCGAATGACGTGGAGAGTGTTTCTGTATTAAAAGATGCTTCGGCAGCAATTTATGGTTCTCGTGCTGCTAATGGGGTTATTTTAATTACGACAAAACAAGGTAAAATGGGAAAACCACAATTATCATACGATTTTGGGTATGGCCTTCAACAACCAACCAGAACTCCTAAAATGGCTAATTCTTCACAGTATGCAGAAATTTTAAATGAGCTGAATATTTTTGGTGCTGGTTTGCCCGTTGAACAATGGCAAGCGGCCTGGCAAGGTTTCAACTCTAGTGGTAAATATGTTCGTACTGATAATGGGAATACGATTAATGCAGCTTATAGGCCAGATGAAATGCAAAAACTTGCAGATGGATCTGATCCTTTACGCTATCCAAATACAGACTGGTTTAGTACAACATTAAAAGAATGGTCACCACAACAAAGGCATAATATGCAAATAACTGGTGGTGCTGAAAATGTAAAATACCTGGTATCTCTTGGGTATCTGGATCAAGACGGCTACTACAAAAATTCAGCTACAGGATTTCAACAATATGACTTGCGAGTAAACCTGGAAGCTAATATCAATAAATATATTACGACAACTTTTGGAATAACGGCAAGAGAAGAAGTGCGTAATTTCCCAACTGTTGGTGCTGGAGATATCTTTAGAATGCTAATGAGGGGTAAACCCACAGAAGTTGCTGTTTGGCCAAACGGACTTCCGGGGCGCGATATTGAGTTTGGATTTAATCCTTATGTGATTTCTACAAATTTGACAGGCTATAATAAAGATCGTAGGGATTATTTTCAATCAACAGGAAAAATAGACATAAAGATTCCCGGAATTGAAGGATTAAAAGTAACAGGTACGGCTTCTATCGATAAATTTGCCGGAAGACAAAAAAGATGGCAAACCCCGTGGACATTATATGATTGGGACAAGAAAACTTTTGAAGCAGATGGCGTAACGCCAGTACTTGTTGGTTCTGTACGTTCTGAACGCAACGATGCAAGTTTGTCTGAAAGTGCCGGTAGTCAATTAGCCATAAATTTAATGGGTATGGTAAACTATGATAAAAAAATAGAAAATCATACGTTTAACTTGATGGCAGGCATTACCAAAGAAAAGGTTAATAATGATGGCTTTTCTGCTTCCCGCAGATATTTTCTTTCTACGGCATTACAAGAATTGGTTGCAGGTAGTGATAAAGAACAAACTGTTGGCAATGCTGGCGAACCAAATAACCTTTTTAATAGAGCTCGGTTAAGTTATTTTGGAAGAGTGGGCTATAATTATAAAGAAAAATATCTTGCTGAATTCTTGTGGAGGGCAGATGGTTCTTACATTTTTCCAGAGGATAAACGTTTTGGATTTTTCCCAGGTGTTTCTTTGGGCTGGAGATTATCAGAAGAGCCTTTCTTTAAAGATAATATTACCTTTATTAACAGCTTGAAAATTAGAGGATCATGGGGTCAAATGGGTGCTGAAGCCTATTTTGGTGATGCATTGGCAGAATACCAGTACTTAAACACAATGGGTTTTGGGAATTATGTGATCAACGATCAGCTCAGTCAAACTTTATCAGAAAGCAGAGTACCTAATTTAGACTTTGGCTGGGAAGTAGCCAATAATAGTAATATAGGTCTGGATGCCTCCTTTCTTAATCAAAAATTGAGTTTCGAATTTGATGCTTTCTATAATAAGCGTACAAAGATTCTCATCTCAAGAGTTAATTCTGTACCAGGAAGCTCAGGCATCACAGATAAATTACCTCCTGTAAATTTAGGAAAAGTTAACAATAAAGGATTTGAGTTTAAATTGTCCTGGAATGATCGCTTAGGAGAATTTAACTATGGTTTAAGTGTTAATGGTGGTTATGCTAAAAACAAGATCCTATTTTGGGATGAAACACCTGGTGCCCCACAATGGCAACAGTCTACTGGTATGCCTACAGGAACCCAATTGCTATATCAATATGCCGGAGTATTTAAAGATCAGGCTGATATTAATGCCAATAAAATTAATTACAGTGCTTTTACCGGTAATTTATTACCGGGAGACATGAAATTTAAGGATGTTAATGGAGATGGTAAAATTGATGGTGATGACCAGGTTAGAATGGACAAAACTAATATACCTACTTTTACTGGTGGTTTTAACCTCTACCTTTCTTATAAAAACTTTGACTTTTCAGCTTTAATTCAAGGTGCTACAGGTGGAATTCAGACTGTTGGATTAACGGAATCTGGTGATATTGGTAATTTTTTAGAATGGTCATACATTAACCGCTGGACCATTGATAAACCGAGTAGTGAATTTCCTCGTTTATCTAACCGCGGGCAAACCTATTATACAGATGCAAATAATGCTGCTAGTAACACCTACTGGACCCGGAGTAATAATTACGTTAGGTTAAAAAATGTAGAACTCGGTTATACTTTATCTGATAAACTAACAAAAAAAGTAGGCTTAAGTGCTTTAAGGTTATATGTTAATGGCTTAAATCTAATAACCTTGGATAAAATAGGCATTTGGGATCCGGAATCAACAAATTCAAGTGCACAATATTACCCACAAGCACGAGTAATCAATACAGGTATTAAGGCAACTTTTTAAATATGAAAAAAAGAATTAGAAATTATTATCATATGAAATCGACAATCAAATACACTTACATATTTACCATTGTTTTTATATTTTCGATTGCATCGGGATGTAAAAAGGACTTTCTAGCATTAACACCACCAGACCAGATACCTGCCGAGGAGGTATGGAAGGATCCTGCATTGGCACAAGCCTTTGTCACCGAAATATATAATGGCCTAAGTGTAGGTGGTTTTTCAGAGCAAATGTTATCATCAGTTTCTGATGAGGCTATGTTTACACATCCTAACCGAGGCATAGATTTGGTTAATGCCAGTATTATTAATGCAACTACTTTAGGTTGGGTCGATAATACCTGGGGTTATACTCAAATGTATAATAGAATTCGTGCCTGTAATATCACTATTGAACGGTTAATGGGTACAGATAATGGCCTTACAGATCAAACATTAAAAAATCAGTTGCTTGGTGAAGCCCATTTCTTGAGGGCTTATTTTTATCACCAGCTAGTTCGTTTTTATGGGGGTGTGCCAATTATTGCCAAGAGCTATGCTTTGAGTGATGACTTCGCTATTAAACGTTCCACTTATGAGGAGTGCATCTCATTCATTGTAAAAGATTGCGATGATGCCGCTGCGTTATTAAATGCAATGACTTTGCCAAAAGGACGCACTTCAGCATTAGCTGCCATGGCCTTAAAATCACGGATGTTGATTAGTGCGGCTAGCGATTTACACGACATAACCACCGCAAAAGCTAAGTCGACCGTAATTAGTGGCTTTCCAAACCCTGAGTTTATTGGCTATTTAACAGGCGACCGTAGCAAGCGTTGGAAAGACGCACAAACGGCAGCTAAAATGGTTTTAGATGCAGGAAAAGGTTACAAATTAACACTTACTTCAAAAGTATCAGCAGCAGATGGCCGAAATAATTATAAAAGCATTGCAATGGGTGGTGGAAGTAAAGGCCCCAATATTGATGCTGCTGCAGCTTCAGAGTTGATTCTTGCCAGGTATTTTATTGACCGGAGCGATATGCGTTTCGGAAGGTTTAATGGTCCTAATGGTTACCATAATTGGGCTGGAAACACACCTATAGGTCTGTTGGTTGATGACTATGAAATGTTGGATGGAACAAAATTTAACTGGACAAACGCTTTACATAAAGCAGCACCGTATGAAAATAGAGATCCGCGTTTTTATGCGACAATCTTGTATGACGGGGCCGACTGGAAACCAAGAGATAAGGTTTCTGGAAATGTGGATCCTGCAAATCAAATACAAACTGGCGAATATGATTTAATGGAAGGTAGCAACATTATTAATTTCAAAGGTTTAGATACCCGTGGTAGTTCTATCGAAAACTGGAATGGCAGCTGGACAGGCTATTACATGCATAAGTTCATTGATGCTGATCCTAATATTGTTGACGCTTCCCATCCTCAGTTCGTTCCATGGCCTTTTTTAAGGTATACGGAAGCTGTTTTAAACTATATTGAAGCAAGTATTGAGTTGAACGAGTTTGGTGAAGCATTGTTGTGGCTAAACCGTATTCGTTTCAGGTCAGGGATGCCAGCCATAGTTTCTGGAAACCAAGCACAATTACGTGATATTTATCGTCATGAGCGCCGAATTGAAATGGTTTATGAAGAGCAGAGGTATCATGATACGCGCCGCTGGATGATTGCCGCTGAAACCTTGGGCCGGAAAACAACTTATATTAAAGTTTCAGGAAAATTTAAAGCCGGACAAACCATGTCTAAGCCATACCATTATGACCCAACGGTTTATAATTATACTTATACACCAACAACAGAAACAGCTCAAGAAAACCGCAAATGGGATGATAAAATTTATTTCAGGCCATTTAGTCGTGATGAAATTAACCGGAATAAAGAGTTAAAGCAAAATCCAGGTTATTAATTTAAAAATGTATTTTTATGATTTAAAATCATTATAATAATGAAAGTGAAATTAATTTTAATCCTTCCGGTACTGATGAGTTCTTTTCTTTCTCTTGCACAGGAGAAAGAAAAGTCTTATCAACAACAAATAAACGGCACAAAACTTAACTTTTCTATGCAGCCGGTTCCTGGAGGAGAATTTCTAATGGGAAGTAAAAAAGGAAAACCTGATGAACAGCCATTGCATAAAGTAAAGATATCACCCTTTTGGATGAGCACTTATGAAATTACCTGGGATCTTTATGAGCCATTTTTGTATAAAGATTATGAAACATCCCATAGTATAACCCCTGTTCCAGCCAATGTAGATGCTGTAACAAGACCTACAAAGCCTTATCTGGACATGACTTTTGGGATGGGAAAAGAAAATCATCCCGCTCTTGCCATGACCCATTACAACGCCATACAATACTGTAAATGGCTTTATGCCCGAACAGGAGTTTTTTATCGCCTACCTACAGAAGCGGAATGGGAATACGCTTGTCGTGCGGGAAGTACAAGTGAATATGCTTTTGATGATGATGCAGCAAAACTTGCTGATTACGCCTGGTTTAGTAAAAACAGTGAAGGGAAGACCCATGCAGTAGGACTAAAAAAGGCTAATCAATGGGGATTGTTTGATCTTTATGGCAATGTTGCAGAATGGACCTACGACCAGTATGATCCAGGTTTCTACGCTACATTGAAAGGCGAAAAACTAATTGATCCTGTAGCCAAGCCAGAAAAACTGTATGCCCATGTTATACGTGGGGGTTCTTTTGAAAGTGAGGCTCAGGACTTGCGTTCAGCAGCAAGGTTAGCATCAGATCCTATTTGGAAACAACTGGATCCTCAAATCCCTAAAAGTAATTGGTGGTTTCCCGAAGCGCCCTTTATTGGAATGCGTTTAGTGAGGCCAGTAAATCCACCAACCAAGGCCGTTATAGATGCCTATTATGACCAACCAGTAATTAAAGACTATTAATAAATAATAAAATTATAACCTAAAAACCAAAACAAACATGGAAAACAAAGAATTACGTGACAAGCGCCGGGAATTTATAAAAGCCTCTGCACTTATAGCTGGTGGTGTTTTGTTAAATCAATTTGCCTTTGCCGGAGGCCATTCATCTGTTGATGACACAATTAAAATTGCCTTAATAGGCTGTGGTGATCGTGGAACGGGAGCTGCTTTCCAAGCATTGAGCACTCAACAGAACATTAAATTAGTCGCGATGGCCGATGCCTTTGAAGATAGAATGGAAAATAGCTATAAAGCGCTATCTGAAAAATTTAAAGATAAAGTTGATGTCCCTAAAGAGCGCCGTTTTGTAGGTTTCGATGCCTATCAAAAAGCAATTGCCCTGGCAGATGTCGTATTATTAGTTACCCCTCCAGGTTTCAGGCCTATGCATTTTGAAGAAGCCATAAAGCAGGGTAAACATGTTTTCATGGAGAAACCCGTGGCTGTAGATGCTCCTGGCATACGGAAGGTGTTAGCCACAGCTGAGATTGCCAAACAAAAGAAATTAAATGTTGTTGTTGGTTTGCAGCGCAGGTATCAAACCAATTACTTAGAGTCGATGAAAAGAATTCAGGACGGGGCGATAGGCGACATTGTAGGTGGACAAGTATATTGGAATAGTGGTGGTGTTTGGGTTAAAAAACGTGAGCCCAGCCAAAGCGAAATGGAGTATCAAATGCGTAACTGGTATTATTTTAACTGGTTATGTGGCGATCATATAGTTGAACAACATGTTCACAATATCGATATAGCAAACTGGGTAAAAGGATCCTATCCTGTATCAGTTCAGGGTACTGGTAGTCGCGCTTGGAGAACAGGGAAAGATTATGGAGAGATTTATGACAACCATGCAGTAGAATTAACCTATGCTGACGGCGCCGTTATCTATAGCCAGTGCCGTCATTTTGAAGGCACAGAAAATCGGATAGATGAGAGTTTTCAGGGTACAAAAGGTCGTACCTATTTATCTGGAAGTAATAAAGCGGTGCTTTGGGATCACAAAGGTAAAGAAATTTACAACCACCCCACTAAAGGCAACCGCAACCCTTACCAAACAGAACATGATGAGTTGTTTGCAGCTATTGCCAAAAGGGAATATAAGTTTGCTGATGCAGAACGGGGTGCAAAAAGTTGTTTTACTGCAATCATTGGCAGGTATGCAACCTATTCCGGTCAGACTATTAAATGGGATGATGCATTGAAAGCAGAAAACAGTTTGATGCCAGATCAGTTAAGCTGGACAGCCAATCCAAAGTTAATGCCTGATGAAAACGGATTGTACACTATTGCCATGCCTGGCAAAACGAAAGTAATTTAAAACTTAATTTTAGCAATGAATTTTTTTAGCAAACACTAATTTAACCCCGCTTAAATGAACCGAATTGAATTTTTAAAAAATAGTATGCTGGCAACTGCATCGGTGGTAGCTGCATCCACTTTAAATGCAGTTGCCGGATCTAAACAAACCGACAACTTTGCCGCTTTAAAAGGCGAAACTTTTAACCTTGATTATGCCCCACATCAGGGAATGTTTGCTAACCATGCAGGTAAAAGTTTCCTTGATCAGATTAAATATATGCATGAACAAGGTTTCAGAGCTATAGAAGACAATGGCTATTTAGCAAGATCAAAAGAGGAACAAACTAAGATTGGAGAATTATTAGCCAAACTAAACATGAGAATGGGGGTTTTTGTGGTAGATGGTGGAGATAACTGGAAGACTTCACTGACAACAGGTAAAAAAGAATTTAAAGATCATTTTATCGACACTTGTCGCCAAACAGTCGAAGCCGCAAAAAGGTGCAACGCTAAATGGGTTACTGTGGTTCCCGGTTTTTATGAGCGGAAGCTTCCTTACGGTATACAAATGGCTAATGTGGTAGATGCTATGCGTGCCGGGGCAGAAATTTTTGAACCTCATCAGTTGATTATGGTGTTGGAAACTTTAAGTGATACCCCTGAATTGTTTTTGCAACAAACACACGAAACTTATAGTGTCTGTAAAGCAGTCAACAGTCCGTCTTGTAAAATTCTTTATGATATTTACCACATGCAAAAAACCGAAGGAAACCTGATTGTTAATATCGATCGTTGTTGGGATGAAATTGCATATATTCAAATTGGCGATAATCCAGGCAGGAACGAGCCGACTACAGGAGAAATTAATTATAAAAACCTGTTTAAACATCTTTATCAAAAAGGCTACAAAGGAGTGATGGGTATGGAACATGGTTTATCTTTAAAAGGAACTGAAGGTGAGTTGCGGCTTATACAGGCCTATCGTGAGGTTGATAGCTTTGTTTAGAGACTTTATAATGGTTAAATACTGATAAACAAGTAGTTGTACTGAAAAGTTTTAACTAAAAGAAAACAGAACAAGCGATTTTTGGTATGAGAATTGATCTGTTGTATATACCTAAATACAACAAAGCTATGGAACCAAAATTGACTGATTTTAATCATGAGTTGTACTTATATAAGGACTCTCTACGGTCTTTTGCCTTTTCTTTTACTAAAGATGCTGATGATGCTGATGATTTGGTACAGGAAACCTTGTTAAAGGCCATTCATTATGCAACTAAGTTTAAGGAGGGTACCAACCTTAAAGGCTGGCTGTATACCATTTTGAAAAATACCTTTATCAATAGTTACCGGAGGAAAACAAAAATCAACACGTTGGTTAGTGTAACAGATGAAATATCATCTGAGCAGTTGCGGTATAGCGCATATACCAACAGAGGCGAAAACAAATGTATGATGGATGATATACATAAAGCTTTGGATAAGCTGCAGCCAGAATATTACATTCCTTTTATTAGGTACTTTGAAGGCTATAAATACCACGAGATAGCACAGGATCTCCAAATTCCTATTGGCACAGTTAAAACGAGAATACACGCTGCCAGAGGTATTTTAAAGAGTAATTTAAAAATGTATCAGGAACAGTTTGGCAGGCATAAATAAAGCACTAATAAATAAAATCAAGGGGCTGTCTCATTAATAATGATGACAGCCTTTTTTATGCAATTATATGATGTTGATTGCATAAAAAAGCTTTTGCTTCTATGTAGTACAACGTAACATTTTTGTTTAAAATTCTATTTCATTATTATTCGAAATATTTCCTTTACTTTTACTATAGTTTAATACGAAATGGCGATGCAATAAAAAGAAAGCCATTACCTCTTAAGCATCCTAAATCAACCTAAACTTTAAATGGAAAAATACATTTTATCTTTTGATCAGGGCACAACAAGCTCAAGGGCAATTGTTTTTAACAAACAAGGAGACATCGTATCTGTTGCTCAAAGAGAATTCACACAAATCTACCCTCAATCTGGCTGGGTAGAGCACGATGCAAGGGAAATATGGTCTACTCAGGTTGCTGTTGCAACCGAAGCCATCCTAAAAGCAAACCTTAAAGCTGCTAATATTGCTGCAATTGGCATTACCAATCAACGGGAAACTACTGTAGTATGGGATAAAGATACGGGCAATCCAATTCACCATGCCATTGTTTGGCAAGACAGAAGAACCGCTGCCTATTGCGATTCTTTAAAAGAAGGCGGATTTGCATTAAGCATTCAAAAGAAAACCGGACTTATTGTCGATGCCTATTTCTCCGCTACAAAAATTAAGTGGATTTTAGAAAATGTAGCGGGTGCAAAAGAAAAAGCTGACGCAGGAAAACTATTATTTGGTACCATTGATACCTGGATAATTTGGAATTTAACCGGGGGAAAAGTTCATGTAACTGATGTCACCAATGCCTCAAGGACTATGCTTTTCAATATTCATACCCTAAGTTGGGATAAAGAGCTCATTGATTTATTTCAGATACCAGAAAGCATGCTTCCGGAAGTAAAATCTTGCAGTGAAGTTTACGGAGAGACTTCTGGAAGTTTATTCGCTGAAAAAATACCGATTGCAGGTATCGCTGGAGATCAGCAAGCTGCCTTGTTCGGTCAGATGTGCACCCAAAAAGGAATGGTAAAAAACACCTACGGTACTGGCTGTTTTATGTTGATGAACATTGGAGAAACGCCTATATTATCAAAAAATAATCTGGTCACCACCGTTGCCTGGCAAATTAACGGTAAGGTACAATACGCACTGGAGGGCAGTATTTTTATTGCAGGGGCAGTAGTACAATGGCTTAGGGATGAGCTTAAAATCATTTCCACCGCTCAGGAAGTTGAAAAACTTGCTGCAAGTGTGCCAGATAATGGCGGCGTTTACCTGGTTCCTGCATTTGCTGGTTTAGGTGCTCCACATTGGAATCAATATGCAAGAGGAACAATTTTCGGCATATCAAGGGGTACAAAAAATGCACACATTTGTCGTGCTGCCCTTGAAAGTATTGCTTATCAGACCATGGAAGTATTGAAAGCTATGGAAGCAGATTCGGGCATAATCATTAAGGAATTACGTGTTGATGGTGGTGCAACAGCAAATGATATGCTGATGCAGTTTCAGGCCGACGTACTTAATGTAAAGGTAGTTCGCCCAAAAGTAACTGAATTAACTGCCATTGGAGCGGCTTATCTTGCCGGTTTGGCCATTGGCTACTGGGATGATATCGACGAAATTCAGCAACAATGGAAAATCAACCGTCAATTTGAACCGCAACACAAAGACGACATGGAATCGTTGATTAAAGGATGGAACAAGGCAATTAGCGCTGTTAAATTCTGGGCTGCAGCCGAATAAATTAAATATTAACAAATAACCTTATTTTATGAATGCTTTTATTGCCGAAATCATTGGTACTATGATCCTGATTCTATTAGGCAATGGCGTAGTGGCGAATGTAGTTTTAAGTGGAACAAAAGGTAACAACGGTGGCTGGATAGTAATTACCACTGGCTGGGCGCTGGCGGTTTTTACAGGGGTGGTCATCGCTGGTCCATATAGTGGCGCACATTTAAATCCTGCTGTAACTATTGCACTTGCTATTGCAGGTAAATTTAGCTGGGCACAAGCACCAGTGTATATTCTTGCTCAATTTATTGGTGCCATGCTGGGTGCTTTTCTGGTATGGGTGATCTATAAAGACCATTTTTTGAAAACAAAAGAACAGGGACTTAAAGCTGCGGCATTTTATACTAGTCCGGCCATTAGAAATAACATTTCCAACCTGTTGAGTGAAATTATTGGAACATTTGTACTCATTTTTGTGATTTTCCATTTTGCAAATGGAGAGATGGGAGCGGAAAAAACACCAGTAGGACTAGGTTCTCTAGGTGCCATTCCTGTAGCTTTCCTGGTTTGGGCAATTGGTCTTTCTTTAGGCGGTACCACAGGATATGCTATTAATCCGGCACGCGACCTCGGTCCGAGGTTAATATATGCCATCCTGCCAATTAAAAATAAAGAAAAAGGGCATTGGAGTTATGCCTGGATTCCTGTTATCGGACCAGTAATTGGGGCGGCAGTTGCTGCTTTCTTATATTTAGTATTAAAAGGCTAGTAATTAATTCGATAACCAAAAGTATCTTGATTACAAATAAATCCAGCTGTTACGTAGTTTCCCTTTAAATGCTACTCTAGCAATGAAAAAAGAACTTTAACAAATTCATAATCTCTTATTTTCTTTACCACAAGCGTAAAGAAAATAAGAGATTTCTGCTTTTCGGGATATTTTATTAATATTTTAGCCGTTTAAAAAGTTGTAAGTCCGAGTTATGAAAAAAGGTTTTAACCGTAGGTTTTTTTTAAAGGCTTCTGCATTAACTGCAGCCTTTGTAGCAATAGATAAAACAAAGGCGGTCGCTATGCTGCCTGTTAAAGCCGCAGTACCCATAAAACCGATTGTCATTTCCACCTGGGATTTCGGTGTAGCCGCGAACAAAGCGGCTTGGAAAGTACTCTCCAAAGGCGGTCGAGCATTAGATGCCGTAGAAATTGGCGTGCAGGTGCCCGAGGCCGATGCTAACAACCATTCAGTAGGTTATGGTGGCTTTCCCGACCGTGATGGCAAGGTTACCCTAGATGCCTGTATTATGGACGATTTCGGTAATTGCGGTTCGGTAGCCGCTTTAGAATACATTAAGCACCCTATAGCAGTAGCCAGAATGGTTATGGAAAAAACACCACATGTGCTTTTGGTTGGCGATGGTGCTTTGCAATTTGCTTTAGAGAATGGTTTTAAAAAAGAAAATTTACTCACAAAAGAAAGTGAACGTGCATGGAAAGAATGGCTTAAAACGGCGAAATATGCACCGGTTATTAATATTGAAAATATGCCTGGCAATCAATATAACCATGATACCATTGGCATGTTAGCTATTGATGCCAAAGGAAATATTTCTGGTGCCTGTACCACCAGCGGTATGGCTTTTAAATTACACGGCAGGGTGGGTGACAGTCCCATTATTGGTGCAGGACTTTATATCGACAATGAAATTGGCGGTGCTACCTCTACCGGCGTTGGTGAGGAAGTGATTCGTAATGTGGGTAGTTTTTTAGTCGTAGAACTCATGCGACAAGGTTATTCGCCAGAAGATGCCTGTAAAGAAGCGGTAATGCGTATCATTAAAAAGAAGCCTGCTGTGGCAAAGGAAATTCAGGTAGGCTTCCTGGCCCTGAATAAAAAAGGCGAATACGGGGCTTATGCCATTCAAAAAGGTTTCAGCTATGCGGTTTGTAACGAATCGAAATCAGATCTCCTGGTTCCAGGAAAGAGTTATTACCATTAAATAATTATATGAACAGTTTAAATAACAGCAAATGATTCAAATGGAAGTTTGTACCAACGGCGTAGCGTCTGCATTGGCAGCACAACACGGCGGAGCCATAAGGGTAGAACTTTGCGATAATTTAAAGGAGGGTGGTACTACACCTAGTTATGCACAAATTAAATTAGCAAAGGAACTTTTAACCATAAAAGTTTACCCCATTATCCGGCCACGTGCAGGTGATTTCGTCTATTCTGAATTAGAGTTTAACTTAATGAAGGTAGATATAGCTATTTGTAAATCATTGAATTGTGATGGAATAGTTTTTGGAATCCTCCAAACTGATAGCCGTATAGATAAAGAAAGATGTGCTGAATTAATTGCTTTGGCAAAACCCATGAAAATTGGTTTCCATAGAGCATTTGACCGTTGCGCCGACATGGAGCAAGCTTTAGAAGACATTATTGAGTTAGGTTGCGAAAGGATCCTTACTTCAGGAGGCGCAGCTAATGCGCTGGATGGGGCGGAAAAAATTGCCTCCCTAATCAAAATTGCTGCTGGCAGAATCAGTATCATGCCCGGAGCAGGAATTAGGGAGACTAACATAGCGGACATTATCAGGATAACCGGCGCCACAGAATTTCACTCTACCGCTAAAAGTGTTGTCAAAAGTGATATGAAGTTCAGAAATACAGCATTAAATATGGGCCTAACGAATGACGAATATAACTTCGAACTCACAGACGAAGAAATTGTAGAAAGTTTAATTGAAAAAGCCAATGGCAAGCAATATTAAAGTACGTTGCCAGTGCAGCAATTGTGAAGAGCTTACGTTGATTTAGTAAGTGCAGCGCAAGCACTCTGTTTAACTGTAAAGCCGGACCAAAGCCGCAGTAAATACGGAGCAAGTAGGGAGCTGGTAGGGACCTCGTTCGGGTTAACCGAAACCAGGTGCGGATTAGCTGCACATTAAATGAGTTCTTATGCTATGGCATACCTAATTGTAACATTAACCATTAACTTTTAAAATACTACCTTTGTAAAAGTTGAAGTAAATGAGGTCAACCATTGACCAATAAGTATTTAAGGGAAATAAATTTATAAGTATGAACAACAATTCACCTCACATCCGTACCGTGAATGTGATCAGGTATGTAACCCCATTACGTGAAGGGGGCTCCATGCCTGCTATTGCGGAAGCAGATGATGAGTTTTTATATGTTTTGAAATTTAGAGGTGCCGGGCAGGGACCACGGGCTTTGATTGCCGAACTTATTGGTGGAGAAATAGCTCGTAAGCTGGGGTTAAGGATGCCAGAAATTGTGTTCGCCAATTTGGATGAAGCCTTTGGCCGCACGGAAGCAGATGAAGAAATACAAGATTTATTGAAATTTAGCGTAGGACTGAATCTTGCATTGCACTACCTTTCGGGGGCAATTACTTATGATCCTGCGGTTAATACTGTTGAGCCTAAGTTAGCTTCACAAATTGTTTGGCTGGATTGTTTGCTGACCAACATGGACAGGACCGCGCGCAACACCAATATGCTCATGTGGCATAAGGAATTATGGCTAATTGACCATGGTGCTTCTCTCTATTTTCACCATTCCTGGCAAAATTGGGAAGAGCAGGCTAAAAAACCATTTATTTTGATTAAAGATCATGTATTGTTGTCGCAAGCCTCAGAACTCTTGGCCGTAAATGAAGAATATGCTGCTATATTAACCTCTGATTTCATTCAAACTATGGTAGCTCTAATACCTGATGAATGGTTGGCCGGAGATACAACATTTGAGACACCTGAAGCACACAGACAGGCCTATGCTTATTTTTTAAACACAAGAATAGCCAATTCCTCCATATTTGTTAAAGAAGCGCAAAATGCAAGAGCAATACTTATATGAGTATGCGCTCATTCGGGTTGTACCTAGGGTAGAACGCGAAGAATTTATGAATGTGGGTGTCATTCTTTATTGTGCTAAGCTGAAATTCTTGAAAATAATTTACACCATTGACCCCCTAAGGTTAAAAGCTTTGTGTGCAACGCTGGATTTGGAAGAACTGGAAGAACACTTAGGCGCTTTAGGAAAGATCTGTGAAGGTGGTAAATCTGGTGGCCCCATTGGCAGCTTAGATAGTCCATCCCGGTTTAGGTGGCTTACGGCAACCCGCAGTACTATAGTACAAAGCTCAAAAGTACACCCCGGGTTTTGTTTGGATGCGGCATTGACCCTTGATAACTTATTTTGCACCATGGTTCTTTAAATTACAATATGGAATATTTTCAACGTCTTTTAGCCCTGCTGAAATTAGAGCAGGACGAAGATTTAAAATCCTATAAAAGATTAACAGAAAGTTCTTCTGTAGCAGAAAAAAGAAGTAATGGACTTTCCTGGTATCCCATTGCGATAAAAGGTTCTGAAATGAGTCGTGGTGAATATTTGACTGTAGAAGTGGAAAGAACATCACATTTGGATACCCCACATCAATTACGGTTTGGCATGCCTGCGGCTTTATTTTCTCAGCATCACCCAGAGCACCGTACTGAAGGAATTATTGCTTATAGCAGTGGGAACCGGCTTAAAATCACACTAAAAACCGACGAATTGCCCGACTGGTCTACCGGAGGGAAGTTAGGTATAGACCTGTTGTTTGATAATAACAGTTACGATGAAATGAAAAAGGCTATCAAGCTAGCATCAACAGCAGATGAAAAGTCTGAATCTCTGGACTTAATCAAAATCCTGACCGGCCAGAAGAAAGTTACTTCCCACAAAGAGCTAGAAATAATTGTAAATCCTAAACTTAATGTATCACAACAACTGGCGGTAAATAAAATACTTTCAGCAAATGAATTAGCAATTGTACATGGCCCTCCTGGAACAGGTAAAACAACCACCCTGGTGCAAGCCATTAAGGCTATGCATAAGCAAAATGGCCAACAAATTCTGGTGGTTGCACCAAGCAATACAGCAGTAGATTTATTGACGGAAAAATTGGCTGATGAGGGCTTATCTGTATTACGTATTGGGAATCCTGCAAGGGTTTCAGAAAAATTGATGGCTTTAACGCTCGACAGCAAAATGGCTGATCATAAAAGCATGAAAGAAATTAAGGCTTTGAAAAAGCAAGCTAATGCTTATAAAAACATGGCTCATCAATACAAACGTAATTTTGGAAGGGCAGAAAAGGAGCAAAGGAAACAGCTTTTTGAAGCAGCTTATCAAATATTAAAGGAAGTAGAGAAAACTGAAAAATATATCGGCCAGCAGGTTATAGGTGAAGCTCAAATTATTACGGCAACCTTAGTGGGCTCCAATCATTATACGATACGGAACCTTAAATTTCATACGGTGGTAGTTGATGAAGCCGGACAAGCATTAGAACCAGCTTGCTGGATACCAATAATGAAGGCGCAGAAAGTAGTATTTGCAGGCGACCATTGTCAGTTGTCGCCAACAATAAAATCAAATGAAGCTGCCAGAGGTGGTCTCAGTACTACTTTATTTGAGAAATGCTTCACTTTAAATCCAGAGGCAGTAGTGCTGTTAGAAGAACAGTATCGCATGAATACGGCTATTATGGGTTATCCATCGGCAGTTTTTTATCAGCAGCGATTGAAAGCCCATGTTTCCGTAGCAGATCATGTTTTATTTCCAGGCGATGCGCCATTGGCTTTTATTGATACAGCAGGTTGTGGTTTTGATGAAAAGTTAGCAGGAACAAGTGCAACTAACCCTGATGAGGCCGTATTTTTACTAAAGCATTTAACCCAAACGGTTATTACCCTTCAAAGACACTACAGTCCGGAAAATTTTCCCAGCATTGCCATCATATCACCTTATAAACAACAAATTCAAGTGTTGAAGGATTTGATTCTACACAGTGAGGAATTATTGGGCCTGAAAAACAAACTTACGGTAAATACGATAGATAGTTTCCAGGGACAAGAACGAGATTTAGTTTACATCAGCTTAACCAGAAGTAATGCAGAAGGGGTTATAGGCTTTCTTACCGATATCAGACGGATGAATGTGGCCATGACAAGAGCCAGAAAGAAATTGGTTGTAATTGGTGACAGTGCAACACTTTGCAGACTTCCTTTTTATGCAGATTTTATCAGTTATGCAGCGCAGTTGGATGCTCATCAAAGCGCTTGGGAGTTTATAGCATTATAATTAAATAGAGGTCACAAAAAAACAGGCCTTGTTTTTAAAGCAAGGCCTGTTTAAATACTGCAAAAAAAGCAGGATAATTATTTTTTCAATTGTTTTCTTGTAGACGCCGTTAATTCGCGGTTAGCCAGGGCATGACATTCCAGAATTGCATCGCTAAACATCATTTGTTGCGGTGGTGTTTTTTGAGTAGAAGCAGAAGGACCTCTTAAGGCACCAACTAAACCTAATTCTCTGGCAACATAAACGTACCTGATGGCATCAATTACTACACCTGCAGAGTTCGGTGAATCCTGAACAGATAATTGTGCATCAAATATAACTGGCGCACCCATAAATCCTTCTAATTCCAAACGGAAATTGGCAACTTTATTATCACCGTAGTAAGGGATGTATTCTGATGGACCGGCATGTAAAAAGCTATTTTCAGTAGAAATACCCCTGATATCGTTTTGAGCCCTAATTACATTCTCTTTTGAGATTTTTTTAGATTTCAAACGATTTTTATCTTCCATATTAAGGAAATCGGTATTACCACCAACATTTCTTTGGATATGGGCTTTTACATGGTGTCCACGTTCAAAAGCAAGCTCCTGAAGCATTTGAGAAACAATACTAGCTCCAAACTGACTGCGCATGTCATCACCAATAATTGGAATACCTGCATCAATAAATTTCTGTTCCCAAACTGGATCAGAAGCAATAAATACCGGGATACAGTTTACTAGAGATATACCTAATTCAATACAGATTTCTGCATAAAACTCTGTAGCCAATTGAGAACCGACAGGCAGGTAGTTAATTAAAACTTCAACCTGGTGTTCTTTTAAACGGGATACAATTTCACTTCTTAAAGTAGCAACAAGTTCTTTGTCATAAGAAACAGTGTCTTTTAAAAGATCTGTATTTCTTAGTTCCTCCTTGATAACGAATCTATTAGCTTCAGGATAAGCCTCCATCAATGGAGAAACACCATCAAGCACCGGAGACCTGTAAATTGGAGCTTCGGTAGTTACGTCGTCATTTAATATGATTGTACAATTTGGTTTTGCAAGAATGGCAGCTTTTAACGGTTGGCCAATTTTCCTCTCATCTATTTCAAACCCACAAACAAACACTATATTTTTTGCCCTATAACCACCAATATCATCAGTCATTAAGCCTGATTTTTGTTCGTTGTTTTTTGTGTAATATTCTACACCTTGAACCAATGAACTAGCGCAATTTCCTACGCCTAAAATTGCAACTTTGATTTTATTTTCTGGGTTATGCATTATTTGGTATTATTGTTAATTTTGTTAATTATAATGTGATTTAAAGTGGGCAAAAATATTGAATCTGCTGAGATTTTTCCTAATCAAACTACAAAAGTTTGCCATAATTACAGTTTTTAGCAAAAGTTTGACAATTCAACAACCAAAAAATAGAGTTACTGACCATTTCGGTAAAAAGTTAAAAACATAATTATAATTAATCGATTTGAATTTGAGTTAAATTGTTACTTGGTGGGCCATTTAATACCTCGCCGGAAATCGAGTACCGGCCACCATGACAAGGGCAGTCCCAGCTTTTTTCTACCTCATTGAAATTCACGATGCATTTAGCATGGGTGCAAACGGGATTTAAAGCTGTAATCCGACCATCATCAGCTTTATAAATGGCTAATTTTTTGTTTTTGTATTTCAGTACGCTACCTGTACCAGGTTCTAATTCACTTAAAGAAGCTATTGCTGTAGCAGATAGGCGATCCATCACAAAGTGAACAGCAACATCTGTATTTTGTGTAACGAATTCTTCAAAACCAGCAATAGGCTTAATTCTTGAAGGGTTGAGCAATTCGGTATAGGGATTAGGGATACCCAATAGTTGATCAGAAATTATTTTCCCCGCCAGGGTGCCGAATATCATACCATTACCACCAAAACCAGTGGCAACATACAATTGCTCCTCTCCAGCGGGTAGTAAACCAATATACGGTAGTCCATCGGTAGAAATATAATATTGTGACGACCATTGGTAATCGATTGAATCTACATAAAAATATTTCCTTGCATAATCGGCAAGATTTTTAATTGCTTTTTCAGGGTCATCATGACCGGTTTTATGATCTTCTCCCCCCAATACGAGGTATTTTTGACCATTTATTTCATGAGTGCGGAAATAATGATAAGGCTCTTGCATGTCATAGACCAAGGCATCAGGATAATCTTCGTTTTTCAGCTTTAAACCCAAAACATAGCTTCTATAAGGTGCACACCTAAAATCCAAAATATTAATGCCAGGAGGCAGATGAGTGGCATAAACCAAGCTCAAAGCTTTAAGGGTTAAGGTATCACTTACAGCAATATGAACGCCATTATCGAATGTTGTATTTTTGATAAAAGTATTTTCAAGAATAGTGCCTCCTGCTTCCACAAAAATTTTAGCTAGGTGGTACAGGTATTTCAGGGGATGAAACTGGCCTTGGTTGGTAAATAAGACTGCCATTTCAAAAGGTATAGGTACGCTGTTTTCCCTAATTTCAACAGCGTTAATTCCAGCTTTTCTGATAGCTGCTAAAGTTTCTACTAATTTTTTGGTCTCTTCTTCATTTTCCGAATATAAATAAGCATCCTTATATTCAAAATCGCAGTCAATGGCATAAGCGTCAACAAAATCTTTGATCATGGCGAGGGTGCTTACCCCCGCTAAAGCCATAAGTTTAGCCGCATCTTCTCCAAAGTCATTTTCAATATCAAGGTAGGAGGCGTCGAAAAAAGTATTGAGGTGAGCAGTAGTTCCACCCGTTGTACCATAACCTAAAGTTTTTGATTCGGCCAGAACACAATTTTTACCAGCTTTTTGAAGCAAAAGCGCAGTTGTAATACCTGTGATTCCGCCACCAACAATTAAAGTATCATAAATAATGTTACCAGCAGTTATTGGGGCAGGCTGCCAATTTAATTGAACATCTTGCCATATACTTTTCGTATTGCTATCACGCTTTTTCATCTACTCATTTTTAATGTCTTTATAACACATTCTAATAAAAATGGTTTAGAAAATTAATGATTGCTAAATTAGCCTGTAGTTGCTAACCCTTTTAACCAGTTTTTCCCTTCGGTAAACCTGCTCACTAGCATGGCCGATACGTTATCGCCAGTGGCATTTAACAAGGTGGCCATTGGATCGACCAATGTGCCAATAATCATAGCAGGAGGTAAGGCTTCAGGTGGAAATCCATAAGCTGAAATAAATAAAAGTTCACCTACGTAACCACCATTAGGGATACCACCTTCCACAATACTAACCAGGATGGTCATTCCCACTGCCAAAACAATAACATCAGCACTATCAAAACTCTTTCCAAACATGGCAAATACTACGGCCATTTTAATAATAGAAGAGATACTGGAGCCATCTTTATGTAAGGTTGCACCGAGTGGAATGGTAACATTGGTGATGTAATCTGGGACACCAATTTTTTTGCATGCCTCTAAATTAGCAGGTATAGTAGCTATACTGCTACATGTGCCAATAGAAGTTGCAGAAGGAACAATATTATTTGGCCAGAATATTTTCAACCCCTTCATGCCTCCGGCAATGAAAGCATATAAACTAAAGATAAAAACAAAGTAAAATGCCGCTACACCGTAATATAAACCTAGAGAACGTGCGTAGGTACCAAATAATTGAGGACCGAATACACCGACCTGGTAAGCAAAATAAGCACCTAAACCAATAGGCGCCAATTTCATGATGAGGATAAAAACATTTTTAAACACTTCATTACCAGAATTTAGAAACCTTGAAAAAGAGGCCCCTTTTTCTCCCGAATGCAAAGTTGCAAAGCCGATTAAAACGGAGAAAATGATCATTGCCAGCATGCTTTTTCTGGAAAGTAATTCATAAAATTCTCCTGTAGTGAGCATGCTTGTAATCTGGTCGCCTATAGGTTTTTTTGCTATGACTTCAGTTAATTTAATGACTTGAATATTTTCATGAATTGGGAAAATATATACAGCGAAAATAGTGATTAAAGCGGCTATTATAACGGTGCTTAAGAACACCAAAGACATCACACCCATCATTTTATTGAGTTGGTTTGTTGTACTCAGGTTTGCAATGGCCGAAGAGATGGCAAAAAATACCAGTGGAATTACAGCCGTGAAAAGGAAATTTAAAAAGATATCACCAATTGGTTTTAAAACCTCTACTTGCTTACCAAAAATCAAACCAGCAATACTGCCGAGAATGATTCCAATAAGCAATAAAATTATTCCTTTATAGTTTTGAAAAAACTTATTCATCAATTAATATATTTATATAGGTGTGAAAGATATTGCTAATTTTAAAAATGCACAAACTTATTTAAATGAATTGGATATTTATAGCTGAAATTATTTACGTATTTCTTGTTATTGCAGTGTGTCTTCGTATCATATATGACACCAATAACACGAGTAAAACCTTATCTTATTTACTGCTGACCTTGTTTTTACCATTTGCAGGAATGATCATTTACTTTTCTGTAGGCACAAATTACAGGAAACGGAAATTATATAGCAAGAAGCTGATTAAAGATGATAAACTGCGAAAAGAAATTACCCATAGAATACATGTGCAATCTGAAATTGTAATGGGACAGAAAAAACCAGAAGTTAAAAAATTCAAAAAACTGGCGAGGCTTTTATTAAATGGTAGCTTAAGTCAGCTCACAGAAAACAACCAGGTGGAGTTATTACTGAATGGTGAAAGGAAATTTCCTGAGGTTATCAAATCACTAAAAGCTGCGAAACACCACATCCATATCGAATATTATATATTTGAAGATGAGGTGATAGGTCAGCAGATTAAAGAGGTGTTGATACAAAAAGCAATAGAGGGGGTACAAGTTCGTTTTATTTATGATGATTTTGGCAGCCGGTCTATCCGGAAAAAACTGGTGCCAGAAATGGAAGCTGCAGGGGTTAAATGTGCTCCGTTTTACAAGATTAAATTTATGAAGCTTGCCAACCGGGTCAATTACCGGAATCACCGTAAAATAATTATTATTGATGGACATATTGCTTTTACTGGAGGTATAAATGTGAGTGACCGATACATTAATTCAACAGAAGAACCGGAAAAACTTTACTGGAGGGATACTCACGTAAAAATTATTGGTGAAGGCGTTTATTATTTACAGTATTTATTTATCAATGATTGGAATTTCTGTTCTGAAGAAGAATTGGTCCCTGAAAAATCCTTTTTTGATAATGCGGAACTTATACCAAGTTTAGGTGCTGTGGTTCAAATAGCTTCCAGCGGGCCAGATTCAGATAACCCAACGATACTTTTTTCTTTATTAGATGCGATTGGCCTTGCGGAGGAGGAAATTTTAATTACTACACCTTATTTTATTCCGGGTGGAAGTTTACTTGATGAAATTACTGTTGCTGCATTGAGCGGTATTCAAATTAAACTTCTGGTGCCGGATAAATCTGATTCATTCACTGTAGATGCAGCTGCACGGTCCTATTATGGAGAACTATTAAAAGCAGGCGTGGAAATATATCTGTATAAAAAGGGCTTTATTCATGCGAAAACATTGGTTTCAGATACGCAATTGTCGATTATTGGGACGGCAAATATGGACCATAGAAGTTTTGATTTGAATTTTGAGGTAAACACCATGATCTATGATGCTGATTTTGCCCGACAATTACGGGATGTTTTTTATGAGGATTTAAAAAATGCAGTAAAAATTAATCCAGATGAATGGTTTGAACGCCCTTTACATAAGCAATTTCCTGAAAAAGTAGCTCGACTGATATCCCATCTCCTATAATATTTTTAAAACTGTTTATGATTGCAAACGTTATTTAAACACCTATCAATCTGAATACTATGGAATATAAGAAAGAGCTTGAAGACCTTGCAATCAATACAATACGATTATTATCAGTGGACGCAGTACAAAAAGCAAATTCCGGACATCCGGGAATGCCAATGGGAGCTGCACCAATGGGACATGTACTTTTCACTAAATTCATGCATTATAATCCTAAAGATGCACATTGGCCAAACCGTGATCGTTTTATTTTATCTGCTGGCCATGGCTGTATGCTCCAGTATAGTTTACTTTACCTTACTGGATATAACCTTACGCTCGATGACATCAAAAAATTCAGACAACTGCATAGCAAGACTGCTGGTCACCCGGAATATGGGCTTACCGATGGAATTGATGTGACCACCGGGCCGCTGGGTCAGGGTTTTGCAAATGGTGTTGGATTTGCTATTGGACAAAAACATTTGGCGGCCCGGTTTAACAAGCCTGGGTTTGATTTGTTTGATTATAAGATTTATGTGATCTGTAGTGACGGGGACATGATGGAGGGGGTTACTGCTGAGGCAGCATCTTTAGCTGGGCATTTAGAATTGGGCAACCTGATTTATTTATATGACGACAACCATATTTCTATTGAGGGAAATACAGGAATAGCGTTTACAGAAAATGTGGCTCAACGGTTTGAAGCCTATGGCTGGCATGTACAAATAGTGGAGGATGGAAATGATGTGAATGCTATAGCAATTGCTGTTCGAAATGCACAAGCTGAAACACAGAAACCATCATTAATAAAAATAAGGACACAAATTGCTTATGGCAGTCCGAATAAAGTAAATACCGCTGGCGCTCATGGTTCACCGCTGGGCGAAGAGGAAGTGAAGCTGGTGAAAAAATTCTTTGGATTTGATCCTTCGAAATTTTTTCATGTACCAAAAGAAGTTTTAACTTATTACCGTTCTATTGGTGAGAAGGGAACAGCAGTAGCAGAAAAATGGCAAGAACTTTTCAATCAATATAAAGCGCAATTTCCAGATCTGGCCTTAGCATACGAGACTGGCTTAAATGGTCAACTTCCAGAAGGTTGGCAAGCAAAATTACCTACATTTGAAGGTGATGAAGAAATAGCTACCCGTCAGGCATCAGGAAAGGTGTTAAATGCCTTAGCAGCCTATTTACCTGGTTTAATTGGCGGTTCGGCCGATCTGGCACCATCAACGGATACGAACTTAAAGGAATTTACATCATTTAGTTCTGAAAACAGAAATGGTCGTAATTTTCATTTCGGTGTTCGGGAACATGCGATGGGCTGTGCACTTAATGGAATGGCTTTAACAAAAGGTGTTATCCCTTACGGCGCTACTTTTTTGATTTTTTCAGAATACATGCGCCCGGCCATCAGGCTGGCGGCAATAATGAAGATTAACCCTATATTTATTTTCACCCATGATAGTATTGGGTTGGGTGAAGATGGAACTACTCATCAGCCAGTAGAGCAACTTATTTCTTTAAGATCGATTCCAAATATTACGTTAATCAGGCCCGGAGATGCAAATGAAACCAGTCAGGCCTGGCGTGTGGCTCTAGAACATCAAACAGGTCCAGTTATTTTAGTTTTAACCAGGCAGGGTTTGCCTGTTATTGATCAACAGAAATATGCCAAAGCGAGTGAGCTGGAGAAGGGAGCCTATGTTTTGTCTGATGTAGAAAATCCGGAACTTATTTTGATTGGAACAGGCTCAGAATTGAGTATTGTTTTAGCTGTACAAGGTAAATTAAGTAAAGAAGGCATTGCTGCCCGTGTGGTGAGCATGCCATCATGGGAATTATTTGAAAAACAAAGCGCGGAGTATAAAGAAAGTGTTTTTCCTAAATCACTAAAAAATCGTCTTGCTGTAGAAGCAGGTTCTACTTTAGGTTGGCATAAATATGTTACAGACGATGGGGATATAATAGGTATGAAGGGTTTTGGAGCCTCTGCTCCGGCAGCGGATTTGTTTAATTTTTATGGTATTACAGTAGCGCATGTAGTAGAACGTGCAAAAGTGCTAGTCGGTAAATTATAAAACAGATTATGATTAATAAGAGAAGAATGAATATTGGAATAGCAGCAGATCATGGTGGATTTGAACTTAAAGAGTTTCTTATTGCCCATTTAAAAACAGTAGGTATTGAAGTTATAGATTTTGGGGCATTCGCATTGGACAAAACCGATGATTATCCTGATTATATTGTACCCCTGTCGAAAGCTTTAGCAGAAAAGCGAATTGAACGTGCTATAGCCGTTTGTGGAAGTGGGGTTGGTGCTTCTATTGTGGCGAATAAAATAGCTGGGGTACGGGCAGCTTTAATTACAGAATATTTTTCAGCACACCAGGGGGTGGAGGATGATGATTTAAACATGATTTGTTTGGGAGGGAGAATTACAGGCGCTAATTCTGCGCAAGAATTGGTTACCGCTTTTTTGAATGCTAAATTTTCTGGTGAAGAACGGCATGTGCGAAGGTTGGAGAAGATAAGCAAATTAGAGTTGCACATTCATAATAATTAAAACTGTTCCTTGTCCTATTCGTTGTAGTTATACGAACTATTTAATATGCTGAATCAAAAAAAAACAATTATAATTATCGGAGGAGGGTTTGCGGGTGTTAATTTTGTAAATCAATTGGCTAACGATGATAATTATTCCATTATCTTGGTTGATAAAAATAATTACAATTTTTTCCCTCCTTTATTATACCAGGTAGCCACTGGCTATTTAGAAACGACGAACATCAGTTATCCTTTCCGGAAGCTTTTTAGAGGAATAAAGAATTTCACCTTTATAATGGGAACAGTTGAGCGTGTTATACAAGAACAAAATAAAGTTGTTTTAGACACTGGGGAGTTAACCTACGATTACCTTGTTTTTGCTACTGGAACAGAAACCAATTACTTTGGAATAGAAAATGTAAAAGCCTATTCAATTCCTATGAAAACAGTGGCAGATGCGCTTTATATGCGTAATTATTTGTTAGATAAATTGGAAAGAGCTTCAAGAGAAACAGATCCTGAAGAAAGAAAAAAACTGCTAACAATTGTTGTAGCAGGTGGAGGGCCAACAGGAGTAGAGATTTCTGGAATGTTTGCAGAAATGAAGAAAACAGTTATACCGGTTGACTATCCGGAGTTAATTCGAACAAATGCGAAAATTTACCTTGTGGATGGATCAAAATCTGTTTTAGCACCTATGAGTGAAAAATCGCAGCGTTATACTTATGATACTTTAAGTAACATGGGGGTTACAATTTTCTTGAATAGCCTGGTTAAAGATTACAGTAATGACACTGTTTACCTTTCAGACGGAAAAAGTATAGCGGCAAAAACATTGATATGGGCAGCAGGAGTTACTGCAATGACGTTTGAAGGTATTGAAAAAGAAAGTTACGGAAGAGGCAACAGGATGTTGGTTGATGCCTATAATAAGGTTTTAAATACAGAAAATATTTATGCTTTAGGGGATACAAGTCTGCAAACCACAGATCAAAATTTCCCAAATGGACATCCACAAGTGGCACAGGTGGCCATACAACAGGCCAAAAACTTAGGCAAGAATTTCAAAAAAATGGTAAATGGAATGGGATTGAATGCTTTTAGCTACAATGACAAAGGGTCTATGGCAATTATAGGGAGAAATAAAGCCGTCGCGGACATCCCGAAGCTTGATTTACACTTTAATGGTTTTTTGGCTTGGATTACCTGGCTCTTCATTCACCTTATCTCATTGATAAACAGTGGTAACAGATTGAAAACTTTATATAATTGGACTATATCCTATTTTACCAGAGACCAGTCATTAAGAGTATTAATTAAACCAATAAAGAAAGATATTTAAAGTTTTTTTCAACACTTAACATTAACTTAACATTATAAACAGATATTTGTAACATGTTTATATATGTACTTGCTATCGTATTTTACGTATTTGCCTTAATAGCTGCATTTAAAATGGAGACCCCATTAAAAGGTTTTTTGTTTGTGTTGGCTATAGCTGGCGTTACTGGGCTATTGTACCTTTTTATAAACTTCCCTGGAACTTCAGGTATATCCGTGGCTATGATGCTGGGTGCTTTTATCCTAAAGCAAGGAAGGAGATAAATTATTAAATAGAAAAAGCAGCCTTTGTTTATCAAAAGCTGCTTTATTTGTGTGTGTATACTTAGTATTCGCTTACTTGGATAGATAACTTGTGTGCATCTGTAGTTGTAGTGGCTAAGCCTTTAGCCCAAATGGTGTAGGTTTTTCCTTTTACCAAATTAACCGTGTCAAGGGTTGCTTTGATTGAATTATCTGCTTTATCTTTTAATACAAATTTCGATTTTGCAATAGCAACAGGTTTAAAAGGTGTGAAAGCTTTGAAAGCTTTATCCTCAAATTTTGTTGTATCTCCTACCAATTCTAGGCTGAGGGCAGTAGCATCAGGAGATAGGTTGATAAACCGTAAGTTTACCTGATTTTCTTTTGGCTGTGTTGGAGTGTCTTCCAAAACCAAAAAATCTAAATCCTCTGCTGTTTTTCCGATAATGAATAAGGAATGGTACATACCACCCTTTAAGCTAATCGATTTCGTTTTTAGATTTGTAAGGCTACCTGCGACGGTAACGTTTACTGATCTGCTACCCTCAAACGCCTGAAAATAGTTTAATTTTTGTCCAAACGCAATTCCTGTATTGTTAACTTTGCTGTTTCCTATATAAAAATCTAAAGTATTGGTGTTGGGATAGGCGTTAACTACAGTTAAAGCAGAAATACCTGGACTGCTTTCGTTAATATCGTTTTTACAAGAATTAAAAAATACTGCAGTACCAATTAAGGCAACAAATAAAGAAGATCTTCTTGAAATACTGTTAAATGTTAAAAATGTTTTCATGTTAAATAATTATATGATTAAATGATATAACTATAAAACGAGTGCATATTTAAAAACGCTACAGTTTAATTGAGAATTTTATTGTTTTACATTAAATAAAAAAGTTTAATATTTTTGTAGCGTTTAACAAAGAATGCACGTTTGCATTCATAATGGAGGTTAAGGCTCAGCGAAGCGTGAAAAAAACTCATCTATTTTTCCAGAATATCGTTGACGGATTAGTTAATCATGATCAGCGAATTCAGGAAACAATTTATATTCACTATTGGGGATACTTAATGGGTGTTGCAACTCGGTATATTAAGGATAGAGATATTGCTATGGAGGCTGTTAATGATAGCTTTGTTAAAGCATTTAAAAGCATGTACGCTTTTAAGCGTGCTGAAGAAATTGATGAATTCCAAAAAACTTTTAAAGCATGGCTAGCCAAAATAACCGTTAGAACTGCCCTAGATAAAATCAGGATTAATAAATCGCCGATAAGTTTCGTGGAAAATTATGAAAACTTGTTTATAGCTCATGTAGAGATTAACGATAAACTTTATGTCGATGAAATCATGAAATTATTATTTCTATTACCAGATTTACATAGAATGGTCTTTAATATGTATGAAATCGAAGGCTTCAGTCATGAAGAGATTTCAAAAATATTGAATATCCCCACAAGTTCCAGCAGAACCTACCTGACGAGGGCTAAACATAAAATGCGCGAATTATATTTAAAAATGAATGAACTTGCTGATGGAAAATCCAGATAATAATGAATTAATAATAGGAATTTCTGTACTTTTTAAAGCACATGAAGAAACTTATGAGCCTGGTTCATGGGAGAAATTTTCAGCGCAAAAGAAAAATAAAAGACCTAAGGCTATATTATGGATAGGAATGGCTGCCGCTCTTGCAATAGCCATAACTGTTGTTCCCTATGTTTTTATAAATAAGATCAATGATGTTAAGATCGTAAAACAACTAACCGCTCCAGAAAAAGAAGTCAGCGACCTTGTTCAGATTCCAGTTGAAAAAACTAAGCCTTTGGTTATAAAAAACGAAGTTGTAAAAAAAGCTATTAAAGTGAGTATTGACACCACTGCTATTATAGCTCAAACTTATGTAAATACTGAAATAACACCAACAGTAACAGAAATGGGTATTGTTGTAAAACCAATACCTGCTAAAGAAAATAATTTCTTAGAATACCTTGAAAACGAAGGTAAAATTGCAGAAGTAGTTGAAAATAAACAATCTTCAAAATGGAATTTTGGGGTAGAGCTGTTGCCAACAGTATTGCAAAACAAGGTGAACATGGGTGCGGGTATAACAACAGAATTTAGGCTTTCAAAAAGCTTTTCTATAAGTTCGGGAATTGCCTACGTTGCACTGGATGCGAGTAAAAGTATACAAAAACAGTCTATTAACATGAAATCCAATAAAAATTTGGTTTCGATAGACGCAAATATCAGTGGAATAGATATTCCATTATCATTAACCTATAATTTGAATAAACATATATATACTTCTGTAGGCGTCTCGTATTTCAATGTCTTAACTGACAAGAGGAATAATAAATACTTAACACAATTAGAGGTATCCAGCATGGCTATAAACCCTGAAAATGGGATAATGGAAACCTTCAAGACAAAGTTAGTAGAACAAAATGCAGAGGTATCAAATGAATCGCCATTACGGGGGAATAGCTACCTGGGCTTTTTTAATCTTTCTATAGGTCATAAACAAGAAGTGTTCAAGCAATATAACATTGTAATAGAGCCATTTATGAAAATTCCAGTTGGTAAATTATCAAATGAAGACCTTAAACTTGGTAACGGAGGTGTAAAGCTTCGATTTACTTTTTAACACCATATTGTTTCCTTAATGTAAACTTTAGCTCCAAAACCACGTTCCGGTACGGGGAATTAATAAATTATGTACTTTTGGACCGAAATTCAATTACAGTCCAAAAGGGTGTAAAATAAAATGGAAAAGGACGAAGCTGTAATCAAAGAAATACTTGCCGGAGCAAAAACGCTGTTTGGGAAGCATGGTTTGAAGAAAACCACGATGGAGGACATTGCCACAGCAGCAGGGAAGGGTAAGAGCACACTTTATTATTATTTTCCAAGTAAGAAAGAGATTTTTGAAGCTGTTGTTGAAAGCGAAATGAAAAACCTGGTTAAAAGCCTTAGGAATTCAGTTAATAATGCATTTACCGCAAAAGCTAAATTAAAAGCATTTCTTAAAGAACAAATTACCGCTATACTTGATTATCATAATTTTAAAGAAGTGATTTTTGAAGATGCGATGGAAAACTTTAAAGTAATGATCTGTTTAAAATCCAGGTATGAGCAAATTCAGATTGACATGATTAGAGAAATTCTTTTGGGAGGATCACAATCTGGTGAATTTAAAGAACTCTCCAATAGTAAAATGAACAAATTAGCATTTATGATGGTTACAGCATTTAGGGGGTTACACTATCCGCTAAGTATTAAAAGTGCTGAGTTTAAATCGGGGGAGTATTTTGATGGGATGATAGACCTGTTGATTGATGGAATTGGTAATGATAATCTATCTTTTGATAAAAAAAGTTTTTGATTTTTAAACAATAAATAGTTGGGTTTAATAAGTGGTTAAATATTTGACAAAAATATTATAGACTAAAACACAAAAATAGTCTATCAATGAATTACTTTTGTTCATCATAAATTAACATATTATTAATATATTTAGATTAAGTTTTAATTTGGCCAGATTGGTTGAATTGCTGTATATAAATTATTATTAAACCGCTGAAGTAAAAATTATATATAATTCAGGCATGCGTAAAAAATTACACGATAGGATTGCATCATTCAAGGAGGCAAATGCAATTAAAGAAAAAGGCCTTTATCCTTATTTTCGGTCAATTGAATCGGCACAAGACACCGAAGTGATTATAGATGGCAAAAAAGTATTGATGTTTGGTTCAAATTCATATTTGGGATTAACCAACCATCCTAAAATTAAAGAAGCATCTAAAAATGCTATAGAGAAATATGGAACTGGCTGTGCCGGCTCAAGATTTCTAAATGGCACGCTTGATATACACTTGGAATTAGAAAGAAGGCTGGCTACTTATGTAGGTAAAGAAGCTGCTGTTTTGTTTAGTACAGGATTTCAGGTAAATTTAGGTGTAATTTCTTGTTTATTGGACAGAAATGATTACCTAATTCTTGATGAGTATGACCACGCATCTATTATAGATGGAAGCAGGCTTTCCTTCTCCAGATCTATAAAGTATGCACATAATGACATGGAAGACTTGCGTAAGAAATTAAGTCGTCTTCCTGAAGATGCTGCAAAACTAATTGTGGCAGATGGCATTTTTAGTATGGAAGGTGATTTAGTAAATCTTCCGGAAATTGTGAAAATTGCTGACGAATTTGGTGCAAATATCATGATGGATGATGCACATAGTTTAGGTGTAATAGGTTTTAATGGTTCTGGTATTGCTTCTCACTTTGGACTTACAGCTGACGTAGACCTGATTATGGGAACTTTTAGCAAGTCGTTAGCTTCTCTTGGAGGCTTCATTGCTGCAGACGAGGAAACTATCGAATACATTAAACATAGGGCCCGTTCTTTAATGTTTAGCGCAAGCATGCCTCCTGGTGCAGTAGCCAGTGTTATTGCGGCTTTGGATATTATTGAATCTGAACCAGAAAGAATTGATAAATTATGGGCTAATACAAATTATGCAAAAAAACTACTACTAGAAGCTGGGTTTGACATTGGAGCAACAGACAGTCCAATTATACCTGTTTATATTAGAGACAATTTTAAGACTTTTCAGATTACAAATATTCTTCATAACAATGGGATTTTTGTAAACCCTGTTGTTTCACCTGCGGTACCATCTGATTCTTCATTGATTAGATTTTCTTTAATGGCCACTCACACTTTCGAACAAATTGAAGAAGCAATAACGAAGTTATATGATGCTTTTAAGGAAGTTGAAATTACGCCAGTTAAGGTAAGTATATGAAACGAATAATTGCTGTAAATAGCAAAGGACAATTGGGTGACTTCATAGATTTCCCGCATGAATTATATAAGGCGGATCCTAATTATGTGCCTGAATTATTTATAGCTCAGAGAGATATGCTTACCCCTGGTAAACATCCTTTTCATAAACACTCTACTTTACAGACTTTTTTAGCCTATGATGGCGAAATAATTGTAGGTAGAATTGCAGCTATCCAAAATAACAATCACAATACGATAAATAATGTTAAAGATGGTTTTTTTGGCTTTTTCGATTGCATCAATGACCAGGAAGTTGCTAATTTACTGGTGGCCGCTGCATCAAATTGGTTGAAAGATAGAGCAATGACGACTATGGTAGGGCCTGTAAATTTCTCTACAAATGATATTTGCGCCTTACTGATAGAGGGCTTTGATGGACCTCCGGTGGCAATGATGCCTTACAATGCACCTTATTATTTACAATTGCTTGAAAATTCTGGTTTTAATAAAAAGGTAGATTTAAGGGCTTACAGGTTTTCAGCTGGCAATTACAATGATAGGTCGGCAAAATTGGTTAATGCATTACAAGAAAGATTAACTAGAAGCAATATTGTTATTCGAAACATTAATCTCAAAAACTTCAAACAAGAAGCTGCGGCTTTAAGGGAAGTTTATAATAAGGCATGGGATAAAAACTTAGGGTTTGTACCTATGACCGATGATGAGTTTGATTATACTGCAAAGGATTTGAAATTAATTATGGATCCTGATTTCTGTTTGCTTGCCGAACAAGAGGGAAAGATAGTTGGTTTTGCTTTAGCTATTCCAGACATTAACCAGGTTTTGATAAAAATTAAACGTGGAAGATTGTTTCCTACAGGTTTATATAAATTATTGACTCAAAAAAAGAAAATAGAAGGAATTCGTATTTTATTACTTGGGGTTGTTGACGGGTATCGTAAAATGGGAATTGAAGCCTGCTTATATGGAAAAATTATCCAGTCTTTCCAAAAGAAGAAAATGAAATATGCTGAGGCCTCCTGGACCTTGGATCATAATGAGCTCATTAATAAGCCTATTGAACAAATTGGAGGCGAATTGTATAGAAAGTATAGAATTTTAGAAAAATCTATATGAAAAAAAGGGTGTTAATAACTGGTGCCAGTGGCTTTGTTGGCTTTCACCTTTTAAATGAAGCTTTAGCTTCAAATTTAGAAGTATTTGCAGCAGTGCGCGCCAATAGTGATATTGAACATCTTCAGCATCTTCCAGTTCAATTCGTGAACCTGGATTTTAGTTCTATTGATAGTCTCAAGGTTGAATTAGCTAATAAACAGTATGATTACATCATTCATGCTGCGGGTATTACTAAAGCGAAAACTGAAATAGAATACAATAATATTAATGCAGAATATACGAAGAACCTGGCCTTAGCGGCTAATTCTTTATTAAAACCTATAGAAAAATTTGTATTCATTAGTAGTCTTGCTGCTTTGGGTCCTTTAAAAGTTATTACTGGTGAAATTAAAGAAGATTCTGTAGCAAATCCAGTAACCAGCTATGGTAAAAGCAAACTCCTTGCTGAAGAAACATTAAAAGATATTAAAGGTTTACCTCTTGTAGTTTTTAGGCCAACGGCAGTATACGGACCTAGGGAGAAAGATATACTGATCTTGTTCAAGAGTATTAATAGAGGATTAGAACCGCATATTGGTAAATTTTCTCAGCAATTAAGCTTTATTTATGTTGAAGATTTAGCAAGAATAATTGTTAAGGCTCTTGGTTCTGGGGTAAAGAATAAAAGTTATAATGTGTCTGATGGGCATGTATATAACCGTTATGCACTGGCTAATTTAACGAAAGAATTTTTACAAAAGAATACTATTAAATTTCACCTACCAGTAGCCACTGTTGATGGTTTCGCTACATTATTGGATTTCTTATATAAAGGCAGTAAAGCAACTCCTGCCTTAAATAAGGATAAAATGGCAGAGTTAACGGCGGTTAACTGGGCATGCAGTATAGAAAATATTAAAATGGATTTAGGTTATGAGCCGAAGTTCAATTTGGAGAAGGGATTGAAAGAGACTTTGCTTTGGTATAAAAATAATGATTGGTTATAAATAATAAAAGATTACGAATTGCATGTTGTTTCATAAAATCACATCTACAAGCCTTGGAATAGGTTATTTTGGCAAAGGGGCAGGAACTGCAGCGGCTGTTGCAACCTGTATCGTTTGGTATTTAACTCAATTGAATGCAAGTGATTTTACAACAGCTTTCATCATCACAATGTTGATTACAATTTTGGGCATTTGGTCTGCTAATGTTGTTGAAAAAAGCTGGGGTAAAGACAACCAACGAGTAGTAATTGATGAAGTATCTGGTATGTGTATTACCTTATTATGGATACCTGTAACCCCTGTTAACATTTTAGTGGCTTTACTTTTATTTAGGTTTTTTGATATTTTAAAACCTTTATTTATTAAAAAATTAGAGAAACTACCGGGTGGCTGGGGTGTAATGTTTGATGATATATTGGCTGGTATCTATGCAAATATCATATTGCAAATCTTATTAAAGTTAAATTTTTTATAAAATGGCGACTTTTTTAAAGGCTCAGGTCGCCTCACTTTCAGCTTCAATATTTGACTTTCTTACCACATTAGTCTGTACGCAGTATTTACATTTTTGGTATGTATTAGGGAGTGCAAGTGGAACAATTGTTGGGGGTATAATTAATTTCAGCATGGGTCGTCATTGGGTTTTTGGTGCATCAAATAAAAGAGTGAAATTTCAAATTTTGAAATATGCACTAGTTTGGTCTGGAAATTTTATGCTGACCACTAGTGGCGTGTTCCTGGTCACTCATTATTTGAATATCAATTATATAATATCAAAAATAATCGTCACCAGTACTGTTGGGGTAATTTATAACTACCTGATGCAGAAGAAATTTGTATTTGCATAAAAATGAAAAATCACCTTAAAAAATTAACTTATATTTGGGCCTTTCTGCTGCCATTAATGGCATTCCAGGTTTCAGCACAAAACACAATAGTGACAGGTATTGTAACCGATGCAAAAGATAAAGATCCTTTACCTTATGTAACATTGTTGTTCAAAGGAACCAGTATTATTACTAGAACGGATGCTGATGGCAAATTCACTATAAGTTCTCCAGGAAATTATTCTGAATTACAATTTAGCTTTGTAGGATATGGTACAAAAATTATAGCTATAAAGCCTGGAGAGGTACAAGAAATAGCTGTAAAAATGGATGCTGAATCTACATCATTAAACGAAGTAGTGATTAGCAGTGGAAAAAGACCTTCCTATAAAAACAAAAATAATCCTGCGGTAGAACTTATTAGAAGGGTTATTGATCATAAGAATGCTAATCGTATGGAAAGTTACGATCAGGTTGAATATAAACAATACGAAAAGATGGTCTTTTCAATGAGTAATCTTTCTGAAAAGTTTAAAAACAAGAGGATTTTTCGTAAATATCAATTCCTCTTTGATGAACAAGATTCCACAAAAATTGGCGGCAAAAATATTCTTCCAATATTTATACAAGAGAAATTATCACAAAATTATTATAATAAAAATCCCGAGAAAAATAAAATGATCGTATTGGGCGATAAATCTGTTAATTATGAAACACCCCTAATAGATAGTAAAGGTTTAAGTCAGTATTTTGAAAGAATGTATGCAGATGTAGATATCTATGCTAACAATATATCTCTAGTAAGTAATCAGTTTTTAAGTCCGATTGCAGATGGTGCCCCTACTTTCTATAAATTTTTTATAACGGATACAATAAAGTCACACAGCCCTCAACTGATAGAGCTTTCTTTTATTCCAAGAAACAATACTGACCTATTATTTGAAGGACGAATTTATATCACTATGGATGGGAATTATGCTGTTCAGGATGCATTTCTGACTGTAAATAAAAATATTAATCTGAATTTCGTAAGGGCGTTAGAGGTTAAATTAAACTTTGAGAAAAATACAGCAAAGCGTTATTATTTGAATAAAACCAATCTACTTGTTGATTTTGGTATTAATAAGAATAAAGGTGGTGGTTTTACTGGGGAGCGTATTGTAACACTTTCTGATTATCAAATAAACAAGAAACAGCCTGAAGATATTTTCCAAGGTCCTAAAATTGTTATTGTGCCCGATGCTGAGAAACGTGGTGATCAGTTTTGGTTGGAAAATAGAACAGACACTTTATCTGCGGGAGACCTTAAGATTTATAAAAACGTAGACACCTTGAAAAACATGAGTTCATTTAAGAAAACAATGGATCTTGTAACATTACTATTTGCAGGCTATAAAGATTTTGGACCTTTTGAAGTTGGTCCAGTGAATACTTTTTATAGTTTTAATAATGTTGAGGGGTTAAGGTTACGATTGGGAGGACGTACAACACCAGCTTTAAGTAAAAGATATTACTTCGAAACTTATAGTGCTTATGGGTTTAAAGATGAGAAATGGAAATACTTTTTAAGTGGGACTTATTCTTTGAATAACAAGTCTATTTATTCATTTCCGCAAAGTTACCTTAGAGCAAGTTTTCAAAGAGACACAAAAATACCAGGTCAGGAGTTGCAATTTGTACAGGAAGATAATTTTCTTTTATCCTTCAAAAGGGGGGAAAACAACATGATGCTCTATAATGATATTTACAAGGTAGAGTTCATGAAAGAGTTTGAAAATCATTTTTCTTACAACGTTTCTTTAAAAAAATGGTCCCAAAAACCCGGTGGAGAGCTTTATTTTAACAATATTTTAGATGGCAGGCCAAATGTTATAAATAATATCAATACTTCAGAAATAGGTTTTGCTTTCCGTTATGCAAAAAATGAACGGTTTTACCAAGGTAAAATATACCGCACACCTATTATAGATAAATATCCTGTATTTAATTTACGCTATATTGCTGGTTTAAAAGGTTTACTCGATGGGGAATATAACTATCATAAATTTAATGGAAGTATTGATAAGCGTTTTTACCTTTCACAACTGGGCTATTCAGACGTTACCGTTGAGGGTGGTTATATCTTTGGTAAAGTTCCATTTCCATTGTTAAGTATACATCGAGCGAATCAAACTTATGCTTATCAGTTGAATTCCTATAATTTAATGAATTTTCTTGAATTTGTAAGTGATCATTATGCTAGTTTAAATATAGATCATAATTTTAATGGCTTCTTTTTAAATAAGATTCCTTTAATAAAAAAGTTAAAGCTTCGGGAAAGTGTTTCTTTTAAAATTTTGTATGGTGGATTAAGGGCAGAGAATAATCCGGCATACGACCAGTCCTTACTTCAGTTTCCAGTAGCCGACAATGGTGTTTCTACAACTTATAATTTAAATAAAGACCCCTATATGGAGGGAAGTGTAGGAATTGGAAATATTTTTAAACTATTAAGGATTGACCTTGTTAAAAGGTTCAATTACCTTGATCATCCTGTAATATCTGAATGGGGTATTCGCGCTAGAGTAAAATTTGATTTTTAATTAAAATAATAAAACAAGAATAATGGCTGCAATAACATTAAGAGATCGTCTACAACAGGGAATTTATGTTGTCATAAACCCTTTTGTGAAAAGTCTTATCCGCATAGGTTTAACTCCAAACGCGGTAACAACAATTGGCCTGTTACTTAACATTGGAGTAGCAGTGATTTTTATTTTCGGTGCAGAAAAAAGCAATCGAGGAGACCTATCTTTTGTAGGATGGGGAGGTGCATTGGTATTAGTAGCTGGTTTATTTGATATGCTTGATGGCCAGGTAGCACGATTAGGAAATATGAGTTCAACTTTCGGTGCATTATACGACTCTGTATTAGATCGTTATAGTGAGTTAATTATGTTCCTCGGTATTTGTTATTACTTGGTTTCACATCATTATTTTTTAAGTTCACTTTTTGCCTTTATTGCGCTAATGGGTTCTATGATGGTTAGTTATACCCGGGCAAGAGCAGAAGGTTTAGGTGTTGAATGTAAGGGAGGTTTAATGCAACGTCCGGAGAGAGTTATTACGATAGGAGTAGTTGCCATAGCATGCGGAATTACTGGACATTATATAGGTGGTGATTATAAAGTGTATGTTTCTGGGATTTCATTCCATGTATTTGAAACCATGTCTATTTTTACTATTCCAATTACAATAATGGCATTTATGACAAATATTACTGCTGTTCAAAGATTAAATGACGCGAAGAAAGCTTTAAATTTAAGGGATTTGGAAAAAAAAAGTAGTTTCAAGAATGGTAAAGTAATTATGTTTGCAATATTAATCATTAATACAGCTTTGGGATTTGGTGTTGTAAAAAATGTGTATGCACAAGTAGACCAAAGTAATCCATCCACTATTAAATTTCCAACACCCAAAGGAATAAAAAATCAATTATTTTATCTTCAACGAGATCCAAATACAAATACCATAATTTATGAACTAAATATGGATACAAAAGGTAAGATCATTACCAAGGATCCTGTTAAAGTTTATTGGATGAGATACCAGGATAATGGCGAGAAAAAAGATTTAAACTATATACAAAGGAAATTTGCCTACGGTATTGAATCTAAAGCTTTGGGTAATAATCAATATCAGCTTAATTTTGTTTCCTATAAAAAGTTTCCAATGTACTTATTGAAGTCGGAAATTGACAATAAATACCATATTTATGTTATGGCAAATAATAAAAAAATGCTTCTGGAAAAAGTATTTGTTCGAATAGAAGGTGGCACTTTCTGGGTTCCAAATGTTAAATATGTTGAACTGAGAGGAATAAATTCTAAAAATAATGCAATTATTACTGAACGTATAAAAATATAGAATGATGAAAAAGAATTTTGTATCAAACTCTTCTGATTCTATCAGAATGTTTAAGAATAATTTTTTGGAAAGCTTATCTAAAGTGAGCTTTTATATACCATTATTTGTTTATTTGCCAGTTATCTTTTATTTAGTGTGGTATTCTCTTTTTTATAACCAGATAAATATCCTTTTTTTTACGGTTTATGTGATACTTGGATTATTTATTTGGTCATTTACAGAATATATACTACACCGTTATTTGTTCCATTTTTATCCAACAACTGAATGGTTGCGGAACATTCACTTTATTTTTCATGGTGTACATCACGATTATCCAAATGATGCAAAACGTTTAGTGATGCCACCGTCTGCTAGTATTCCTTTAGCCATACTTTTCTATATCCTTTTCAAGTATTTATTGCCGGTTGGAACAAACGACGCTTTTTTTATTGGATTTATAAGCGGCTATCTGGTTTATGACATGATGCACTATGCACTTCATCACGCAAATTTTAAAAATGGTTTCTGGAAAAAACTTAAACAACATCACATGCTACACCATTATTCCGACGCTTCTAAAGGTTACGGGGTAAGCTCCGATTTTTGGGATAGAATTCTAAGATCAAATTTTTCAAAGAAATAGAATGCCCGAAGATTTACCGCTTAAAATACGACTTTTTACGAGCACAATTTTAATAAAGACAACATTAATTTCGTTATCTTATCTGATTTTGTCTAGATTCCTTGTGGGTTTTAAAAATGATCAGCTCGTATTGATCACCATATTTAATGTTTGTTTTTACGCTTCATTGTTCACAAGGAAATTAATACTTGGTTTCTCAATTTTTATTATATATTGGATTTTGTTTGATTATATGAAGGCATTTCCAAACTATTTGCACCAAAATGTTAATGTTGAGAATCTATATAATTTGGAGAAAAGTCTATTTGGGATAAATTTAAAGGGTATTAAGGTAACACCCAATGAGTATTGGCTGGTCAATAGTAATATTATAATAGATGTATGTTCTGGTTTCTTCTACCTCTTGTGGATACCCGTACCTCTAGCATTTGCTGCGTATTTATTCTATTATAATCGAACACAATTTCTTTATTTTTCTTTCACCTTCTTACTTGTGAACTGCCTTGGCTTTATAATTTATTATATTTACCCAGCAGCACCTCCTTGGTATATTCAACAACATGAATTTCAGTTTATACCAAATACAAAAGGTAATACAGGCGGCTTGATTAGATTTGATGATTTTTTTAATCTTCCAATCTTCCAATCTATTTACATCAAGAGTTCAAATGTTTTTGCAGCCATGCCCTCTCTTCATTCTTCTTATCCAGTTATTGTACTCTATTATGGGTTAAAAAACAAACTTGGCATAATTAACGTTTTTTTTGCATTCGTGATGTTAGGGATATGGTTTGCTGCCGTTTATACAAGTCATCATTATCTACTTGATGTACTTGCCGGAATAGGATGTGCCTTAATTGGGATACTATTTTTTAACTGGATAAAAACATTTAAATCAATAAGGGTATTAATCAATAAAATGGTTGCAATAATTAATTGACATGAATAAGCCTGCGCTTTCACCTGCTGTCATAACATTATTAGATCTTAATCGGCAAATAAGGCAAGCCATTGATGGGGTTTTTAATGGTCTAACATTTTGGATTATTGCTGATATTACCAGTTATACTTACAAATCAGAAACTAATTATCACTATTTTGAACTTGTAGAGAAAGATAAATTATCATCAATTATTGTAGCTAGAATGGCAGGAAAAGCCTGGGGTAATGCTTCGATAAATATCACAAACTTTGAAGAAGCTACTGGTCAGAAATTTAAGAATGATATCAATGTTCTTGTGCAAGTAAGTGTACAGTATCATGTAGCATACGGTTTGCAGTTTAACTTAATAGATATTGATACAAACTTTACTCTAGGACAATTTGAACAGCAACGGAATGCAACTTTGGCAAGGCTTGTAAAAGAGAATCCCTCTTTTATCATAAAAGTAGGGAGTAATTATTTGACTAACAATAGCAAACTTTATTTTAATAAAGTTATTCAACAGATAGCTGTAATTGCTTCAATTACTTCTGCGGGCTTACAAGACTTTGAACATACTTTAGCGAGTAACACGTTCAACTACCTTTTTAAAGTCGATCGCTATGATGCAAAGGTTCAAGGAGAGGAAAATGCTAAACCATTGTTGGAAAAATTAATAGAGGTTTACCATTCAAAAAAGGTATACGATGCGATAGTAATTATAAGGGGCGGTGGTGCGCAATCTGATTTCATTCTTTTTGACAATTATGAACTTAGTCGTGCTATAGCAAAATTTCCAATCCCCATAATTACTGGAATTGGTCATCAAAAAAATGAGACTATTGTAGACTTGATGGCACATTCAGCTACTAAAACACCAACGAAGGCTGCAGAGTTGATAATAGCACATAATAGAATATTTGAAGAAAGCCTGATAAGGATGCAGAAAATGATTATAATTAATAGTCAGCAGCAATTGGTTTTGCACACTAAAGCGCTAAATAATTTTAAAGGTTATTTTTTTAGAGACGTTTTAAGATTATTACATGAACATCAACGCCATATTATGGGCATATCTGGTATATTTATTAATATGCCTATAATGTTGCTTACTAATCAAAGAAAAGATGTTGCTACACTAATAGATAAAATTAAAACCTTTAATAGGATATTTCTTACTCATAAAAAAATAAAAATTGATCATTATCAATCAATTGTTAAGGTAATGAGCCCACAACATATTTTAAACAAAGGGTTTGCAATCATTAAATTAAATGGAAATATTATCAGTAATTCCCAATTAATTAATACTGGTACGGAATTGATTATACAACTTGCAAAAACAGAAATTATAACAATAGTAAAATCTAAAAAACAACGATAATGGAAAGCAATCTTAGTTACGAAGATGCCTATAAAGAGCTCGCAGAAATAGCACATGAAATAGAGATGGAGTCCATTTCTGTAGATGTGTTAGCAGAAAAAGTAAAAAGAGCTTCAGATCTTATTACTTTTTGTCAATCAAAACTACGATCAACAGAGGATGAAGTTGGAAATATTATAAAACAAATTGAAAATCAATCTGAAAAGTAATTATTTGATAATATCAAATTTATTTTGATATTATCAAATAATTTATTACTTTCATTAATTACTTGTATATTAAACACTTAAATAAAAATCGGGATATAAATCTACTAGGTAAATTATATAAGGAGCATTAAATTCTGTTTTAGAATCAAACCATTAAAAATAATTCCCCAGTCTAAAATGAATAATATAGTTAAAACTCCAAATAAAATTGAACACCTTGAGTTGACTGAACAACAACAAACGTGGATTAATAATTATGCTCAAAAAGGTAACGATGAAATTGAGAATGAAAATTTTGAGCATGCGATAGGTTGGTTTACTAAAGCTTTGGAGGTCATACCAGAACCAAAGGATCAATGGGAAGCAACAGGCTGGTTAAGCGCTTCAATTGGTGATGCCTGTTATTATTTACAAAGATATGAAGACGGTGTCAATAATTTGCAACAAGCTTATAAAATTTATGGGCCTGACGATGCAAATCCATTTGTACTTCTACGCCTTGGCCAATGTTATTTTCATTTAGGAGAAAAAGAAAGTGCAAAAGCATACTTGCTTCAAGCATATCTGCTTGAAGGCCGGGATATGTTTGAAGATGAACCATTGTATTTTGATTTTTTAAAAGCTACCACGTTAATATAACCCGACATTTGTGTGGAATTTAAAAGCTTTATTTTTTAGAAACTCCTTTTTCTGGTTGATAATTAAGTCCTGGCGACAGCCAGTAAAGCAGTATTAATCTTGAATACCTATAATTAAATGGGGCAAAAATTAATATTGTTGCCAATAATACACCTACAAAATACCACAAGTTTTCATAATCCAGCTTTAATCCAAATACATAAGAAGCTACACCAGCAGAGATTAACTCTGCAACGTTCATTGCGTAACTTACAAACATAGCTACATAAAAATATCCAGGTTCCCTTTCAAATCTAAGCTTACAATGGGGACAATACTCATTCATTTTTTGAACGGAAAAGCTATAAGTAGGACCAGTGAACACTTTTCCAATTCTACATCTAGGACACTTTGAGTGTGTAAAAGCATGCCATTGTGGTATATGAACTATTTTCGTGCTGTTAATGCTACTTTCCATTATAATTATTTTTAATGATATTTTCAAATCTGTCAGTGATCCAAACACCTACAAAGGTATATTTTATGTAAAACTTGAAGGTTAAATATTGTATAAATGGATATTACATATCCTTGTCCAAAGATACCTATAATTGAAATAATTATGTTAGTATTTACTCTAGTCAAAATGGTAATAATTACTTATGTAATTAGTGAAATATTAAAATTAATGCCAATATCAGGTTAAAAAGTCGAAATTTACAGCCTCTTTTATTAAACTTAAACAGGCTCTCATTAATAAATAGACAATTAAAATTCTAAATTATTTCGTCAATCGATTATACATGTTGCCTTGAAATTGTATAATTATTTTCAGTCTTTAAGCAGGTTTAATAGCAAATATTGTGTAATTGTTACAATTATGTGTATAAATATTATCACAAATTCACAATATAATTCACAATTGGATAAATTAATTCTTTTTTAGCGTATAAGTTCATAGATTTAAATCATATTATTTAATGTAATATTTATTAATCTTAATAGGAGGTTTAATTTATGAAAAGAAACTACATTTATTGTGCATTATGCATAATACTATTGAATGGCTGCGCTAAACGAAATTTGGTCTATTTCAGTGACCTGACATCGAAGAATGAAATTACCACAAAAATCATGAATGATGGTATCCCAAAAATACTGCAAAATGATATATTAAGTATAACGGTAAACAGCACTAGCCCTGAGTCTAATGTGTTATTCGCATCAACATCTAATGCTATTGGCGCGAATGGTTTATATGAAAGAGAAGGATATCGTGTAAATAACGATGGGAAAATTAAATTCCCTGTTCTTGGGGAAATTAAAGTTGAAGGATTAAATATTGTACAAGCCCAAAGTCTAATAGAATCTGAACTTAATCGTTACGTTACCAATTCTGTAGTAAATGTTAAATATTTAAATTTCAGAATTACAGTAATTGGTGAAGTCAGCAATCCATCAACCTTTATTGTTCCAAATGAAAAGATAAATCTCCTTGAAGCTTTAGGCTTAGCTGGAGACATGACTCCCTATGGGAAGAGAGAGAATGTATTAGTGATTAGAGAAGTTGATGGTAAACGGACTATGGCCCGCTTAAATTTAAACAATCAGAGTGTATTAAACTCTCCCTATTTTTATATGAAACAAAATGACGTCATATATATCGAACCTGATAAAACAAAATCAATTGAATATAGCAACAGTTCACAAACTATGCCTTTAGTTGTGGCGGCAATTTCAGCAATTGCAGTTCTTGCTACCGCGTTACTTCAATAAGTATTCTCAGTTAAATTATTTAAAAATCTTAAACTAATTTTGTTATGGCTATAAATAAACAATTTCAGGGTAAAAAGCCTGATATGCAATTACAAATCATGAAATATGTTAGATATTGGTATTTTTTCGCAATAGCTATATTATTGGGTATTGGAGGTGCATACTTTTATCTAAAAATTACTGTACCTCTTTATAAAATAACTAGTACACTTTTAATCCAGGATGACTCAAAGGGAGATGGTATATTAAAAGGCACTGCATTTAGTGATTTAAATATGTTTAGAACCTCAAGAACCGTTGATAATGAAATTGAAGTCTTACGATCCAGAGACTTAATTTATAAAGTTTTGGTGGGTATGTCATTTGAAACAAGTTACTCCAATAAGCTTCCTTTAAAAAAGCAAGAGTTGTATGGAAATACTTTACCAATAAAAGTAATTGTAAAAAAATTAACGGATCAAGCTTATCATAAAGAAATCGCAATTAAAATAATCAATGATAATCAATACATTTTAACTGATGATGATAAAAAATTTACCTATCAGTTTAATCAGACAATTAACAGGCCTGCTTATGAAATTCAAGTATTTAAAGGACCTGCCTTTTCAATAATTAACAAACCGGTATATGTACAATTCAATGATCTACATCAATTAGCTGAATCTTATAGTACTAATAAACTTAATATTTTGCCTACAATAAAAGAAGCAAACACTATAATGATTTCTTTATTAGATGAAATTCCACAGCGTGGAGTTGATTTATTAAGCCTGTTGATAGAAACTTATAACCAGGAAAATGTAAGTAATAAAAACTTAATGGCTGTTAATACGATTAAATTTATTGATGGTAAATTAAAATTTCTTTCCAAAGATTTAAATGGAGTTGAACAAGATGTGGAAATTTACAAAAAGAATAACAGGGTAACCGAGTTAGGTGCAGATGCACAAATGAATTTAGAATCATCAGGATCTTATAATCAACAACTTGAATCTTCTACTGTACAATTGAGTTTGGTTCAGTCTATAATTTCTTATCTTAATACCACAGAAGATCAGTTCGATTTAGTTCCAACCACACTTGGCCTTAAAGATCCGGTTCTCAACTCTTTAACTGATAAATACAATAATTTACAAATAGAAAGACAACGTTTATTACGTACAAATAGGAAAGATAATCCATTGATTACTAATATTACTGAACAATTAGTTGGTCTTAAATTCAATCTCCTTGAAAACTTAAAAATGATTAAGAATGGATTAATTCTTGAAAAGAATAATTTTTCTGATAGATCTTCATTATTTGAAGCTAGGCTAAGAAGTGTACCTGCTATTGAAAGGGGTTTGTTAGAAAAAAGCAGAGAACAAGGTGTTAAAACAACTCTTTACCATTATTTATTACAAAAAAGAGAAGAAACAGAATTGTCTTTATCTTCCACTATACCAACTTCACAAATCATTGACAAGCCTGCGTACAAATCAATTCCAGATAAACCAAAGGTTCAATTAGTTTATTTACTTGGTATAATATTTGGATTTTTAGCACCTGCTTCTGTTATCTATAGCAGAGATAAACTTAACTCAAAAGTTAGAGATTTGCTTGATGTGGAATACATCACAGGAACTGCAAGAGTTTTAGGGGAGCTTACACACAAAGAAATTGGAGAGTCCATAGTGGTTCATAAGGACAAAAGCACCACGATTTCAGAACTATTTAAATATATCCGTTCTAATTTAAACTTTTTACAGGCCAATAATAATACCCAAGTATTGCTGATTACTTCTAGTATGAAAGGAGAAGGAAAGACTTTTTTCAGTGTTAACTTAGGGATTACTTTATCCTTAGTTAGCAAAAAAGTAGTCATACTTGAATTTGATTTACGTAAACCAGATTTATTAAATAGCATGAAGTTAACTTCCAAAATAGGGTTAACCGAATATTTAACAACAGAAAACCTGACCGTTAATGATATTTTAATCCCTTCTTCTACGTCAGAGAACCTTTCAGTTATTGGATGCGGTTCAATACCTGAAAATCCTTCTGAACTTTTAATGAGTGAAAAAATAAATGTTTTATTTCATGAGCTAAAGAAGAGATTTGATTATATCATTCTAGACACCCCACCTGTTGGTCAAGTAGCTGATGCTTTTAGCCTGGCTCCATTCGCAGACGCAAGTATTTACCTTGTTCGGTATAATTTCACCGAGAAAAGTGAACTTGGAATATTTGAGGAAATATGCGAAAATAAAAGGCTAAAAAATCCTATGCTAGTGTTTAATGATGCTAAAAAGGAAAATAAAAATGTTTACCGATATGGTCGATATTCATACTCTTCATAGTTGACAATATCATAAGTGACTTAAAAATCCTTTATGATTTTATAATATTCAAAATATTTTGTTGTAAGATTTTTGTGATAGCTATTTTAAGAATAGGGGTGAATCAATATTAATTATTATTAGTACAAGGTTTGTAAGCTATTTCATTACAAATAAAAAATTAAAATACAGGTTAATTTTAAAAGCAAAATACTCATGTAAGTGAGGTAGCGAAGCTATGTCATAACGATACAATCTTAACATATAACACAACAGTATGGAAAATTTAAACAACAATAAAGTATCAAACGTGAGGAAATGGTATGTGATTTACACTAGGTCAAGATGGGAGAAAAAAGTAGATCAACTCCTTCAAATCCAAGGAATAAATTCCTATTGCCCTTTAAGAAAGGTACAAAGTAAATGGGCTGATAGAATCAAGAATATTGAACTTCCTTTATTTAGTTCTTATGTATTTGTTCATATATCACCTAAAGAAGAGTTGAAAGTAAGGTTAACATTAGGAGTAATGAATTTTGTCTATTATATGGGGAAACTCGCACAAATACGACCAAGTGTTATCGATTCCATAAAAGAGTTTCTACAAATTTATCCTGAAGCGGAGGTGATGAGTTTACAAGGTATGGAGGTTGGAGACCGTGTAAAAATTAAAGAAGGAATTATGAAACAAAAACAGGGGCAGGTTATAAAATTGCAGGGGAAAGATGTTTTAGTTTTTATTGATAGTTTGAATTGTGCATTAATAACGAAAGTGCCTTCTTCAAATTTGGAACTAATTAATTAACCGAGATGAATCTTTCTAATAATAAAGAACATAAAATTGCTGTAATTGGCCTTGGTTACGTCGGATTACCTCTAGCTGTTGAGTTTGCGAAAAAATTTAAAGTTTTCGGATTTGATATTAATAATCAACGAATAGAAAATCTTAAGGCTGGTATTGACCATACTAAAGAAGTTGAAAAAAATGAGCTAATTAATGTCCTTACAAATGACTGTACTAAATTAACTGGCCTGTATTGCACAAATGATATAAAATTGCTTATCAAATGCAATATTTTCATTGTAACGGTTCCTACACCTGTTGATAAAAATAATAGACCAAATTTAAATCCTCTTTTGAATGCCAGTAAAATAATTGGAGAAATTTTAAAGAAAGGTGATATTATTATCTACGAGTCAACGGTCTATCCAGGAGTTACTGAGGATGAATGTGTACCTGTTTTAGCCCATCATTCCGGCTTGAAATATAATATTGATTTTTTTGTTGGTTATTCTCCAGAAAGAATTAATCCAGGTGACAAAGAGCATTCCGTTGCAAACATTTTGAAGATAACATCTGGTTCTACTGATGAATCTGCACAAATTATAGATGACTTATATAGATCAATAATTATAGCAGGTACTTTTAAAGCTTCTTCTATAAAAGTAGCAGAAGCAGCGAAAGTAATTGAAAATGCACAACGAGACATTAATATAGCTTTTGTTAATGAATTGGCAATGATTTTTAATAAACTGGGAATTAATACGCAGGAAGTATTGAATGCAGCTGGTACGAAGTGGAACTTTATGAAATTTCAACCTGGTCTTGTAGGTGGGCATTGCATCGGTGTTGATCCCTACTACCTTGCACAAAAAGCTCAAGAAGTGGGATATCATCCTGAAATTATCCTGGCTGGGAGAAGAGTCAATGATGGGATGGGGGCCTATATAGCTGATGAACTAGTGAGACACATAGTAAGAAAAGGAAATATAAATAACAACGAAGTCTTAATCTTAGGTTTCACATTTAAGGAAAACTGTCCTGATGTCAGAAATACCAAAGTGATTGATATAGTCAGAAGGTTGAAAGAATATCATATTAACGTCGATATTTTCGATCCATGGGCTGACCCAAGCCAAGTGGAACATGAATATGGTGTTATTTGTAAAAATAGTAAATCTGAATTAAAAAAATATGATGCAATCATTCTTGCAGTTGCACATCATAAGTTTAAGGATATAGATATTTCCAGTATGTGCAATGAGAATGCTGTGGTATATGATGTTAAATCCATGTTGCCACATTCAATTGTTGACATGTCCTTATAATTACACCCATGAGTTTGATCAAAAAAACCATGTCTGGTTTACTATGGACATTTATACAACAGTTCAGCATTCAGCTAATTGGTTTTGGAGTGACAGTTATTTTAGCTAGAATTTTATTGCCTGAAGAATTTGGATTGATAGCAATGTTGACCGTATTTATTTCTATGGGAAATACCTTATTAGATAGCGGCTTGGCATCTTCTTTAATTAGATCTTCTGACCTTACACAAAAAGATTATTCTACAGTGTTTTTTTTCAACCTAGGTGGAAGCATACTTATATATTGGATCGTATATTTTGTAGCACCAATAATAGCTTCTTTTTATAACCATGAAGTATTAACACTTATTTTAAGAATTTACGCAATTGGCTTTATAATTAATGCATTTTATAGTGTACAAAATGCAAGGTTAACGAAAGAGATGAATTTTAAAATTCAAATGACCATTCAAATCCCATCAGTATTAATAGGTGGAATATTAGGTGTGTTTTTGGCTTTAAATGGATTTGGAGTCTGGAGTTTAGTTTGGATGAATTTATTCCAATCTTTTTTATCTACAATACTACACTGGATTTATTCTGGTTGGAGACCAAGTTTAATTTTTAACAAAGTTAGTTTTAAAAAGCATTTTAATTTCGGCTATAAAATGACGCTAATTGGGTTAATGGATCTTTTATATAAAAACATCTACACATTAATTATAGGGAAATATTATTCCGTCGTACAGTTAGGGTTTTACTCAAGAGCTGAATCTTTAAGTCAGCTACCAATCAGTAACATATCTGCAGTAATTAATAAAGTTACTTATCCTGTGTTCGCCTCAATAGTAGATGATAATGATAGATTAAAGTCTGTGTATAAAATGCTAATGCAACAAGTGCTTTTTTGGAACGCACCAATATTGATTTTTCTCGCAATGATTGGGGAACCTTTATTTACTTTTCTATTTACTGAAAAATGGATTGCAGCAGTACCATATTTTCAAATCTTGTGTTTATCAGGAATTATGTATCCTCTTCATTCGTATAACTTAAATATTCTAAAAGTTAAAGGAAGACCTGATTTGCTTCTAAAACTAGAAACTATTAAAAAATCAATTTGTATAATTGGAATTTTATGTATTATACCTTTTGGGATTTACGGTTTACTTTATTTCCAGTTATTTTTTAATTTCCTTAGCTATTATATCAATTCAATATATAGTGGAAAATTGATCGGCTATCCTATTTCTGAACAGATTGCAGATATTACCCCAACTTTTGTTACTTCCTTAATTATAGGGATTTTGTGTTATATGGTGGACACCATGTTCTTAAAGACATTTTCCTTATTTAATATTACCAGAATAGTAATTAACGGTCTATTCTTTTTCATATTATATTTAGGTAGTAGTACACTCCTTAAATTAACGCCAATACTTGATTTTAAACAATTAATCTTAAAAAGATGATACCAGTAACAAAACCTTTTCTTCCTAAAATAGGAGAATTCGAAGAATACGTTAACAGCATTTGGGAGCGGAAGTGGCTAACTAATAATGGCCCGCTGGTTAACGAATTAGAGTTGAAGCTTAAAAAATATTTAAATATAAATCATCTGCTTTATGTTTCAAATGGGACAATAGCACTTCAATTTGCTATAAAAGCACTTGGATTATCAGGAGAAATATTAACGACTCCTTTCTCCTTCGTGGCTACTACAAATAGTATCATATGGGAAGGATGTACTCCTGTTTTTGTAGATATTGATGCTGAAACATTTAATATTGATCCACAAAAAATTGAACAGGCTATAACACCAAAAACTACAGCAATTTTAGCCACGCACGTTTATGGAAATCCATGCAATATAGAGGCCATTCAAGAAATTGCAGACAGACACAGCCTGAAAGTAATCTATGATGCTGCACATTGTTTTGGCACTATGTATAAAAATAGATCGATTTTTGAATATGGAGATATTAGTACAACTAGCTTCCATGCAACTAAACTTTTCCATACAATCGAAGGTGGCGCTGTATTTACAAAAAATCCTGAATTGCTAAAGAAAATGGCATCAATGAGGAATTTTGGACACGATGGTCCAGATAGTTTTTCTGAAGTGGGGATAAATGGTAAAAATTGTGAATTTCATGCCGCAATGGGGTTGTGTAATTTAAAGCAGATAGATGAAATTTTAGATAAAAGAAGGTTGTTGTCTTTTTATTATTGGAGAAAGTTAAGTAATCTACAAGCAAAATATCCAAAGCTAAATGAGAGCTTAGATTATAATTATGCATATTTCCCGGTTTTGTTTGATGATGAAAAACTTATGCACAAGTGTTTGAAGGCGCTTGAAAATGAAAAGATTTATTGTAGAAGGTATTTTTACCCTTCACTTTCTACTTTACCCTTTGTTTCACCTTCCCATATGCCCATTTGTGAATCTGTAGCGAATAGAATTTTATGTCTACCACTGTATCATACTTTAACGAGCAGTGATTTAGACCTCATTACTAGAGTGATTTTAAGGGCTCAAAATTATGATTTACCTTCAGAAAATGAAGTTGAATTAAATGATGGTAATAATAAATTGGAGTTCGTACAAGATTTACCCGGTAAATAAATTTATTAAATCAAAAAACATAATTTCCATGATCACTCCTTCAGCTCCAATAATAGTGAGCATTTGTTGTATTACATACAACCATGAACAATATATAAGCCAGACGTTAGACGGATTTTTAATGCAAAAAACTAATTTCAATGTAGAGATTTTGATTGGAGAGGATTGCTCAACAGATACTACGAAATCAATTATTGAAGATTATTGCAATAAATATCCAGGGAAAATCAAACTAATCACCTACGAAAAAAATATTGGCTCTATAAGAAATCACAACAACATTATGAAACTCGCAAGTGGAAAATATATTGCTATGTGTGATGGAGATGACTTTTGGACTCACCCCTTGAAATTACAAAAACAGGTCGATTTTTTAGAACAAAATCACGAATATGTAATTTGTTGTCACTATACAAAAGTCATTGATGAAAAAGATCAAGTTGTATATTTAAATCTTGACCCTGTTAAACTCGAGTATGATTATGCTGATGTGTTATTAGGGAAAAAGGAGGAAACGAGACTTTGTTCTTTAGTTGTCAGAAATCTTAAAGAGATCAGGGAAATTAATTCTAAGGTATGGTATCTGAAAGTATATGGGGCTGATAAAATTTTTAAAATTTACGCTGTTGCCTCAACTAATAAAAAGATGTACGTACTTCCTGAAGTAATGGGCTGTTATCGCTTACATTCTGGTGGTGTGTGGAGTATGATAGATACCAAATTGCGTAAAAGTCGTATGATAAGTGATTTTAATTTAGTTATTAGGAATTTCAATTATTCTAATACTTTAAAACGTAGCCTTCTTAAGATCTATATTCGAGATTATTTTCTGTTTGAAGTGAAAAACCTAAGGCTCAATAGTGCGGTAAATACAATAATTAAATTATTATAGCTTATTAATTATGTCTAAAGCAACAGTAGTATTTGTAATAAATTCCCTACAAAGAGGAGGGGCAGAACGGGTTGTTTCAGTATTAGGAAATAGCTTAGACCAAAAAACTTATAAAGTCATTATTGTCTGTATGAATGAGGCCGAACAAGCCTATCAAGTTTCAAAAACAGTTACAGTAGTTAATCTTTTGCACAGGACGGGAAAAGAAACCATATTTAACAGGGTCAAATATGGTTTATTAACTTTTTTTCGGCTTTTAAAACTATTATTAAAAGAAAAACCATATTGTGCAATTTCATTTATGACAAGTGCTAATTTATGGACAGGTATAAGTTGTAAATTATTAAATATTCAATATATCGTATCAGAGAGAACAACACCTGATCACACGATTAACGAATTTGGTTTTCTCTTAAAGTGGATATCCTATGTAATATATCGAGAGTCCAAAGCTATTGTAATTCCTTCTAAGGGGATTGAGGATTGTATGAAACAAACTAAAGTTTTTCAAAATTTGAAAAATTACAAAGTAATAAGGAATCCAATTAATATTTTTAAAATTTCTTCGAATATTAAAGTGCATCCTAAAAAGTTTATTCTTGGAGTTGGGAGGCTCGGCTATGAAAAGGGCTTTGACCAATTGATTTTGGCTTTTGGCAGCCTAAAATTTTATGATATTGATCTACTCATTGTGGGGGACGGAATTGAAAAACAAAATCTTAATGAATTAATTACTAAGCTTAACCTGCAAAATCGAGTATATCTTGTTGGTGCAAAAAATGAACTTTTAGATTACTACAAACAAGCGGAATTATTTGTATTGCCATCAAGGAACGAAGGTTATCCAAATGCGTTAATAGAAGCTATGAGCAATGGTTGTGCATGCGTTGCTATGAATTGTGAATTTGGTCCCTCCGAAATAATTAAAAATGGCGTAAATGGATTGTTAGTCGAAAATAATAATATTCATTTACTTTCTAAAGCAATTTTTAAAATATTGATTAATCCTATTTTCAAAGAAAAATTATCACTTAATGCTAAACAGATTTGTCAAACTAATTCCTTGGATGCAATTTCTAGAAAGTGGGAAGAGTTAATTCTTTGTGAGAATTAATCATCATAAAATTTATCCAGCGCATTTAAACAAATCCATAACTAGTGAAAGAACTTAAAAATTTATAGCTTATGAATATTCCATTTTCTCCACCATTCATTGATCAGGCAGTCATCAATGAAGTTCTTGATTCACTTCAAACAAACTGGATAACTTCTGGTCCAAAAGTTAAGGCTTTGGAAACTGAAATAATAAAGCTAACGGGCTCACAAGCAGCAGTCTGTGTAAATTCATGGACTTCAGGAGCCATTATGATGCTTAAATGGTTTGGAATTGGTAAAGGTGATGAGGTAATCGTTCCAGCCTATTCGTATTGTGCAACTGCTCTTTGTGTTATCCATTGCGGTGCAACGCCTATAATGGTTGATATTTTAGATGATTTGACTCTTGATCCAGAAAAAGTTAAAAGCAAAATCACTTCAAAAACAAAAGCCATAATAGCTGTAGATATAGCTGGGCTGCCTTGTCATTACGATGAGCTCCAGGCTTTAGTTAAAGACCCGGAATACCAAAACATATTTGTTCCAACAACCGACAGACAATCATCATTAGGTAGAATCCTATTAATTTCTGATGCTGCTCACTCTATTGGTGCTTTTTATAATGGATTACCCGCTTGTTTAAAATGTGATATAACTATCTTTTCTTTTCATGCAGTAAAAAATATTACTACTGCTGAGGGCGGAGGTATTTGTTTGAATCTTCCTCCAGGTTTTAATAACCAGGAAGAGTATAGTTTCTTGAAGCTTTTTTCATTAAATGGCCAAAATAAGGATGCTTTTGCTAAATCTACTGGAGCAAACTGGAAATACGACATTCTTTTTAAAGGATTTAAGATGAATATGCCAGATATATGTGCTGCGATTGGGCTAGCCCAAATCAGACAATATAATAATACGTTACTTCCTCTTCGCAAAAAGGTTTTTCAGAAATATTGCAATTCATTTAGGATGTTCAAATGGTTTTTTGAACCTATATCAAAAGATCATAACAGGGAGTCATCATACCACCTATTTCCATTAAGAATAAAAGATATAACTGAAGCCCAACGGGACAAAATCATAGAAGATTTAGTTAACAAAGGAATTATTGTTAATGTTCATTTTATTCCAATGCCTATGATGACATATTTTAAAAGTATAGGCTACAATATGGAGGATTATCCAAATAGTTATAAACAATATGCATGTGAAATCTCCCTACCAATATATCCTCAACTTTCGGATTTACAAGTAGAATATATTATTGGAGCCGTTATTGAAGCGGTTCAAACTATTACCGCAGTTGAAGAAGTGGCTAAAGTGCTCTATTAATTCAAGTTTTATGAATGAGAAAAGGATATTTGATGTGGTGTTCTCCTTAATAGGTTTAATTTTTCTTCTACCAATCTTCTTGATAGTTTTTATTTTATTAAAATTGGATTCAAAAGGACCTATTATTTACAAACAAATACGTGTTGGGTTAAACTTAAATAATTTCGAACTATTTAAATTTAGAACAATGTATTTAGGCTCAGACATTAATAGCCTTCTTACTGTGGGGAATCATGACAGCCGAATTACAAGAGTAGGTTATTGGTTAAGAAGATATAAAATTGATGAACTCCCACAATTGCTCAATATTTTGAGAGGTGAAATGAGCTTCGTTGGACCGAGGCCAGAAGTGTTGAAGTATGTTAAATTGTATGATTCAGTTCAGCGAAGGATATTAAGTATTAAACCTGGAATAACAGACTGGGCGTCTATTTATTTTATTAATGAAAACCAATTGCTGGAAACTTCTGATGATCCGGAAGACTATTATATTAAAATAATAATTCCAAATAAAGTTAGTCAAAACCTTAAATATCTTGATCATCATAATTTATGGATAGATTTAAAAATTATTTTTTTTACGATAAAAAGAATATTCATCAGATAAATATTCTTTTAAATTAAAATATAAATTAAAGATTTTTGCTAATTTTACATAGGCATAAATCAAAGTTAAATTACTAGAAACTTTATTTAAATTAACACTATGAAACTCATTGTTATTATATTTATGATTTTGTACTTATATGCATTGTCGTTTGGGATTTTTTTGACTAACACTTTTAGGATTCCAGCACCATTAATATTTTGTTTTCCACTAATTTTTATTTTTAAAAATAAAGAAGAAACACCATTTTTATATGCTAAAGAAATTATTTTACTTACTATCGCTATATTTCTCTATTACGTGGTAGGTCTTTCCGAATTTAAAACTTTCGCCAGGAATATTCTTTCGATAATGATGTGCGCCTTTTTCTTTAATTATTTCATAGGAAAAAGTATAAACAGATTGAATACTTCTATTTTAATATTTTATTCATTGCTCACCCTTTCATCCATAATACTTGTATTTGATGTTTTTTATGAAATGAGTGATTTAAGAGGGCTTTTTATGGATGAGAAAGTAATTCAAAGCCCATCAGGATTAGCTATTTATCAATTTAATTTCGGTTATCAAATAGCCGCCCTAACTCCTTTCCTTTTTATATATACTTGTATTTTTAATAAATCCTTTCTTATAAAAATCGTTGCTTTATTAATTTGCCTGATTTTCTTGCTTTTAGGCATGCAGCGTTCTGCTTTTGTAACTTTTGTTATTTCTTCATCAATATTTTTAATATTGTATTACCGTTTTAAATCTATCTTTCTTATTTCTATATCGTTATTATTATGTGGACTTATTTACTATTTCACTCTCAATGACAATCTACATGGAATGAGTAATATCATCGTGAAAAATGAACAAAACAACCCTGCTCATAATAGAGGCAGTCTTACTGCTGAAAATTTAAATATTTATTTGAATCACCCCTATGGTCTTATATTTTATGGTAAAAACTGGAGTGATGTTATCTATAGAAACTATATTTTTGCAGAAGGTATGACTTCACACAACGCATATCTAATGTTCTTCACCTATCTTGGCCCATTCTTAGGTTTAGGATTGCTGATCTCTATTTACCATAAAATTTGCGGTATTTTTCTAAGAATAATCAAAGAAATCAGATTAAAAGAAAATGCATTATTGGTTTGTCTTTGTTTTTCTTTCTTAGGAATATCAATGAATGCATTATTTCATAATGCCTGGTTAATTGAAGCAAATGGACCTACTGTTTTTCTTTTTTTCTGCATCCTTCATCTTCAAAAATCAAAAGAAGTTGATATTGAAATTCAATCATCAAAAAAATTACGTTATGCATAAAATTAAGATTGTTCACGTTATTGGAATGCTTAGTAGGGGTGGAGCGGAAAGATTTGTAATTGATCTCTGCAATGAAATATCCAAGAAAGAAAAGTATGAAGTTTATATTCTCTCTTTATGTGAGAACAGTTCTAAAAATACTTTTATTAAAGATATCAGTACTAATGTTAATTATATATCATTCAATAAAAAAAATGGTTTTAATTTAAGTGTGTTAATTAAATTGACCAACTGGTTAAAAGAAAAGAGTCCTCATATCGTACATAGCCATCTTAATAGTTTTGAATATTTATCTTTATATAGGTCATATAAATCTAGAACTACTTTTTTTCATACCATTCATAATATTGCTAATGTTGAATGCCCTAATTACTTGATTAAAAGTTTTCGAAAAATTTATTATAAAAACAATTCGGTTATTCCAATTGCAATATCTGTGAATGGTAGTAAAACATACAGAGATTATTATAAGTTAAATAATGATATTATCATCGAAAATGCAAGACCAAACTTAATTCTTTCAGAAGAATGTGAAGACCTATTTAATAAATATAAAAGAAGTGAAAATTCATTCCTTTTAGTTCATATAGGAAGAATATCTATTGAAAAAAATCAAGAGCTTTTAATAAAAAGCGTTCAGAAATTTAATTCAATTGAAGAAAAGAAATGTAAATTATTAATTATTGGAGATATTCATGACGAGCAAATAAACTCAAGGTTGATGAACTTGGTTGAAAAGGATTTAAATATTGAATTTTTAGGTGGTTTAAATAATATAGCAGACTATTTAAGCATCGCGGATGCATTCTGTCTTTCAAGTATTTTCGAAGGGATGCCAATCTCATTAATTGAGGCTATGTCATTAGGTTGTATTCCAATTTGTACTCCAGTTGGGGGTATCAAAGAAATGATAACAGATGGGGTTACAGGTTTTTTAAGTAAAGATACTGACCTTAATTCCTACTATGATGCAATAAAAAAAGCCGTTTATTTTAAGAATAAAAGCGTTATAAAAGAAAATATAAAATGCACTTTCAAAAGTAAATATCATATTGAATTGTCAGCAAAAAACCATTTAAAAGCATACAACAAAGCATTAAATCTATTTGAAGGAAGTGATAGTGCTTTTGAACTTTTATACAAATCAAAATTTTAGGTGAATATTTTTAATCTATTTTTTAGCGAATAGGATCTAAAAATTTATAATCAAATTAACCAGATATTACGTATGAAAATGTTTCAGCGGGTGATTTTAATAACACCCTCTATGAGTAAAGGTGGTGCAGAAACACAATTAGTCAAATTAGCTTTACATCTTCAGGCTAATTTTAACAAAGTATTGATTATCTCACTTAAGCCCATAGATGGGTTCAATGGCGATCTTAAAAGATTAGGCTTGAATGTTCTATTTTTAAAGAGCTGGCCAGGCCACAGCATATTTAATTTAATTGTTATTTATAGAGCTATCAGAACATTTAGACCTGATGTTGTAATTGCATTTATGTTCATTGCAATAATTTTCGCACGCTTGTTTAAACTGATTTTTAAGTTTAAGTTGATATCAACTATTAGAATTTCCGTAATTCAAAAAAAATGGTATATACCTTTTAAGATAACGTCTGGAATAGACGATGCAATAGTATATAATTCTTTTGCTTCCAAAAAAAACTTTGAGAATAAAAAGTTAGTTAAAAATTTTGGTATCATAATTAATAACGGAATTACACTTCCGATTTTGAAACAAAAAAGGGAATTTGATAAACAAAATGATCAGTTTATTTGGATTTGTGTAGCTCACTTTAGATGGAATAAAGATTACAATACCTTATTTAAAGCCATAGCATTGATCAAAGACAGGGATTTTAAAATTAATATAATAGGTGAACTGAATAGAGAAACATGGCCATATAAATTAATTCAAGATTTAAAAATCCATAATCATGTAAATATTTTGGGATTCAAACAAGATATTAGCTCTTATTTAGATCAGGCAGATGCCTTTGTTTTGTCTTCATTTTCTGAAGGCATGCCTAATGCAATACTTGAAGCAATGGCACATGCAAAACCTATTGTTGTGTCTTCCATTGATGGAAACAATGAGTTAATTACCGAAGCACAATGCGGACTATTATGTCAAAAACAAAACGAATATGCTTTAGCTAACAATATGATTAAAATCATGGATATGACGCCTGAAGAAAGGTCAAATTATGGACTTAATGGACGGAAGTATATAGAGTCTAATTTTAAAGAAGAAAGAGTTATGGGGAATTGGATGAGCTTGATCAATCAAATAGCAAATTAGTAAAAACAATAGATTATATGTGTGGAATTTTTGGTTCAATTAATTATAAAATACCCCTGGATAGACAGATTTTTGATGGATTGTGGCATCGTGGACCCGATGAGCAAAATCAGAAAAAAGTAGATAATTTAACACTTTACCACACACGCCTTGCCATTCAAGATTTAAGTGTTTCAGGTCAGCAACCTATGGAACACAATGGTTTGATCATCATATTTAATGGTGAGATATATAACCATATGGAACTAAGGTTAAAATTTGGGTTTAAAGAAAATTCCAATTCTGACACTTTAACACTCCTTATGTTATTCGAACTTCTTGGAATCAATATGTTAGAAGAGTTAGATGGTATGTTTGCATTTGCATTATACGACTTGAAAAATCGTCGATTATTTTTGGCAAGAGACAGATCAGGTAAAAAACCACTGTATGTATACAGTAAAGGCGAAACAATTGTTTTCTCTTCTGAACTAAATATTTTATATAAAATAACGCATCCTGAGATTGACTATGCTTCCTTATCTGATTACCTTTATCTTGGTCACCATTATCGAAAATCAACTCCTTATAAACTTGTTTCAGAACTTGAAAATGGTCATTATTTAAAAATAGATACTTTAACAGGGCTCTGTGAGGATATAACTTGGTTTAAAATGGAAACAAGTTATAAAGTTGAGAATAAGCTTTGTTATGAAGAAACAATTAGCCGCCTGGATAATATTTTACAAAAGGCCGTAAACAGCAGAATTGATAGTTCGGACTTAGATGTTGGATCTTTTTTAAGTGGTGGTATTGACAGTGGAATCATCACTGCTATGGCTGCTCAACATACAAGCAAACTTAAAACCTTTACTGTAAAAATTAATGGCAGTTTTGATGAGTCAGTTTTAGCAGAAAAAGTAGCTCAAAAATATGGTACTAATCATACTGTTGTGGAAATAGATTTTTTAGAACTTGAAAATGATATAGAAAAAATATTAATTAACCATGGTGAACCAAATTCTGATAATTCTGCTATTCCAAGTTATTATGTCTCAAAAGCAGCAAAAAAGCATATAACTGTAGTTTTAAATGGAGATGGTGCAGATGAATTATTTGGAGGCTACCGGAGATATGTCCCTTTTAAGTATATGGATTTTTTCAATCCAGATCCAATTACTAAAATCAGCTCAAAAATATTATCTTCAATTTTACCTGTTGCTAATAAAAAACAAAGTAGTTATACCTATTTATATAGGTTATTAAAATTTGCAAGTTACTCAGATTTAATAAAAATATATTGTTCGGCATCTTCAGATTTATTTGTTGGCTTTGAAGATCAATTTTTGGAAAAGCCTCAAATGAAAGCAATTACTGCTGATTTAACGAGAATAAATGAATATCCAATATCATCATTAAAAAAGATATTACTCATGGATTTTGAATCTATGTTATTTGGACGTTTGTTACCTAAAATGGATATAGCTACTATGGCGCATTCTCTTGAAGGAAGAAGTCCATTTTTAGCAAAAGAGGTTTTAGAATTTGCTCCAGGGCTAAAGGATAGCTATAAAATTAAAAATATACAGACTAAATTTGTCTTAAGAGACTTGAGCAAAAAGTATCTTCCTCCAGATTTGATCAACCAGCCTAAAAGAGGTTTCGAAATTCCATTAAATAAATGGGTTGATAATGAACTTAAAGATATTATGTATGAATATCTGCTAGTTACCGATACATTATATTCAAAACTTATAAAGAAAGAATTCATCGAAAATTTAATTTCCAGAAAGATTAAAATTTCAGATGAAAGAAGAGCAAAAATACTATTTTGCGTATTTAGCCTTGAAGTTTGGTATAAAAACTTATAAACCATACACAATTTTAACTTAAATAAATATTAACATGAAAGTATTAGTTACTGGCTCAGCTGGGTTTATTGGTTTTCATTTAGTCAATTTCCTTATCAATAGAGGCGATGAGGTTACAGGAATAGATAACATAAATGATTATTACGATGTGAACTTGAAATATGGCAGACTTAAAGAAACAGGTATCCTTCTAAAGGATATTGAATATGGTAAAACTTTGAGGAGTTTGAAATACCCAAATTATCAATTTATTAAAGTTGATATAACTGACCATGAAGAGTTAAAACAAATATTCAAAATTAATGATTTTGATGCTGTTTGTAACCTAGCGGCACAAGCAGGAGTTAGGTATAGCCTAACAAATCCTAAAGCATATTTAGATTCAAATATAATTGGGTTCTTAAATATTTTAGAATGTTGTCGTATGAATAAAATAAAACATTTAGTTTATGCAAGTTCTTCAAGTGTATATGGTCTAAATGAAGAGATGCCGTTTTCGGTGAGTCATAGTGCCAATCACCCGGTTTCAATTTATGCAGCTTCAAAGAAGAGCAACGAGCTAATGGCGCATGCTTATAGTCACCTTTTTAATATACCAACGACTGGCCTAAGGTTTTTCACGGTTTATGGCCCTTGGGGTAGACCTGATATGGCGCTATTTATTTTCACAAAAGGCATACTGGAGAATAAAGCTATAGATGTATATAACCAGGGGAATATGAAACGAGATTTCACTTATATAGATGATATTATAGATGGAATAATTAAAGTAATTGATAATCCTGCAAAAAGTGACCCAAATTGGAATGGATTAAAACCTGAGTCTTCAACTTCAAAGGTACCATACAGGGTATTTAATATTGGAAGAGGGCAGTCAGTGAATCTGATTGATTTTATTACACAGATAGAAGAAAATACAGGGATTTTTGCTCAAAAGAATTTTTTACCACTTCAAAGTGGAGATGTAATAGAAACCTGGGCAGACATTGAAAGTATCAAAAACCAGCTAAATTATAATCCCAAAGTTTCTGTCCCGGAGGGAGTAAAAAAATTCGTAAAATGGTATAAAGAATTCTACGGAAACCACAATGCTTCAACAGCATTAAAAGAAGCAATTGTGTATTAAACTACATAAAAAATCACTTATTATTAGTTAAAAAAATAGGATTTTAATAAAAAATTAGGTAACTATTTAATTACTTACCAATTTTTATATGTATTATGACAAAATAATTACAAATTATTTAGATAAATCCTCTTTAAAATTTAGAAAAACATACCTGTTTTATTCTTTTTTTAAAAAAAAACTTAAATATTTAAAAATACTTTTATCATAATAATTGTAAATTTAATTTCATAATAATAATTTAAATTAATTTAATTTGAGTTTAGCTTATTCATAAGAATTTATTTAAATTTTATATAAAAAATTATAATCTATAATTTAAAAATAAAAAATTAGCTACTTTAATCAGTAGCAAAAATCACTATTTCCTTAGTAAAAAGTAATTAATTTCCATAATTTTTTTGGTATACATATGTCTTATTAAGGCACGTTTCCATTGTATACTTTTAAAAAATCAAATGGAAAGAATGAACAAATTAACAAATCGATTGCCTATGAGCATTTTCTTAATGCTAATTGTATTAACTTTTAGCAAATGTAAAAAGGATTCAAATGAGGTAATGCTGCAAGATGAAACTAGTTTATCAGCAGATACTGGAGTATCAAAAAAACAAAGCGTACAAACTACTAGTGTGGCAAAAACATTAAATGTAGCTAATGTTAAAAGTGATGGGGGTTTTGCTTACAAAATTAATATTGATCTTGGAATCCCGGGTGACACTCCTGAAAACCCAACTAATTCAATAGTTAAAATTTTTGAAAATGGAATTGAATTAGGAGCTGCACACTCTACACACGCTGATATTAGAAAAATTGGAAAAGGAAAGTTTAGCCATTGGTTATCAACATCTATTTATTTTTCAGCATCCGACAACTCTAACCCCAAAACTAATGGCAAAAAGTATACTTACTTAGTTGGAAGTACAAGTACAATTCCTGGAAATACTACGACAACGCCAAGTACAACCATATCATCTAATTCTATTATTGGATATGCTATGATTGATGGTAAAACTACAGGTGGAGAAGGCGGCCAAACGGTTACAGTTACTTCAGTTTCAGCATTGAAATCTGCAGTTGCATCAAGCTCCCCATTAATCATTATGGTTTCAGGCAAAATTACTGGAACAGGTTTTCTTAATGTTAGTTCTAATAAAACTATCCTAGGTTTAAAAGGATCTAGCCTGGAAGGTGTTGGATTAATGATCTACGGAACTAATAATGTTATTATCCGTAACATGACCATAAGAAATGTTGTAACCTATTCCAACATTATCATTAAAGAAGGCGCTCATCATGTTTGGGTAGATCATTGTGAATTATCTTCAGATAGAAATCGTGGCTGGGAATATTATGATGGATTACTAGATGTTGGAAAAAGAGCTGATTATGTAACATTATCTTGGAATAAACTACATGACAATCACATACCAATGTTAATCGGTTTTGGTGATGGAAGCACAGCTGACATTGGCCATTTACGTGTAACTGTATATAAAAATTATTTCTATAATGTTTCAGAGAGACAACCTAGTACTAGATTTGGTTATATGCACGTCTTTAACAACTACATTAATAATAGCAGTGGTTATGGTGTGGGAGCTACAATGGGTGCAACTGTTCGTACAGATAATAACTATTTTGAAAATAGTCAAACTCCGATTACAACTGAATATAATGCAGCACCTGGATTTATAAGCGGTGCAAGTACCAATTTTTATAAAAACAGTGGTAAAAATACAATTTCAACAGCAGAATCAAATTGGGTACCTGCTTATGAGTATAAATCAGTAATGATTTCAGCAGAAAGTGTGCCTGCAACAATTATGGCTGGAGCAGGAGCAACTTTGAATCTATAATAATTAATCTAAAAACATAAGTTTAGGGTTCACGCTTAATATTCAATATAAAGGTCAGTCTAACAATAAGTTAGAATGACCTTTATATATAAATGGCGTTTATCTTTTTCAATAGTATTACCAAATATTAAACTTAAACTTCGAATGGAAAAAGAACAAAAAAAAATCTTAATTGCTTGTGATTCTCCCCGGTCACTTTTAGATTTCAGAGGAAAATTAATTCAAGAGTTATTGGTAAAACATGAAGTAAGTGTTTTTACGCCTAGAATTGATCAGAAAGAGATAAGGGACAAACTAATTAATATGAATGTGAAAATTTATGAAAGTAAATTAAACACAAGTAATGTATCTGTTTTAGCAGATCTTAAATACATTGTTCAACTCTACAATTTAATTAAGAAAACTAAACCAGATATATTTTTCCCTTATGCCTTTAAGCCAGTAATTTATGGATCTATAGTAGCTAATTTTCGAAAAGTAAAATGTATCACTCCTATGTTAACTGGTTTAGGATATAATTTTTTAGAAATTGACTCCAAAAGAACAATTATACAAAATATTACAAGAAGACTCTTGAAGTTAAGCTTAAAAGCAAATGATAGAATGCGGATAATCTTTCAAAACAATGATGATTACAATACACTCATAAAAGCTAATACTATAACAAGAAAAAATAAAACATTTATTGTAAATGGTTCTGGGGTTGATCTAACCTATTATAATTATTCTGAACCCGACGTTAAGGCAATAAGTTTTTTAATGATTGCACGATTAATAAATGCAAAAGGTATTAAAGAATATTATGAATCTGCGAAAGTAATAAAAAGTAAATTTCCAGGAGTGACATTCAAATTAATAGGTCCATACGATGACAATATTGATGCCATAAATACTGAACTTTTTACAAAAGTCAAATCTGATGGTGTAATAGAATATATTGGCTTAGTTTCTGATGTAAGGCCATTTATTAGTCAATCTTCAATCATAGTCTTGCCTTCTTACTATGGCGAAGGTGTTCCAAGATGTATTTTAGAGGGTATGGCCATGGGGCGTGCCGTTATTACAAGTAACTCTGTAGGATGTAAAGAAACAATCAATCCTCATTTAACAATGAGAAATGGATTTTTAGTTCCAATAAAAAACACTCTGGAGCTCATTTCAAAAATGGAATATTATATCCTACATCCTGGTGATATCATTAAATTTGGTATTAATGGAAGGAAATATGCGGAGGAAAAGTTTGATGTTAATAAGGTTAACAAACAAATGTTACAAATTTTAGTAGGTACCGAATAAATTATAAAGGCTCTTTTCTAAAAAAAATAATCTTTCATAACAACTTTAAAATCTAAAAAATAACACTATGTATTATCGAAATTTTATTATTCGTGTTGAAAACGAATGGAACGCCTATATTGAACGCTCATTTGAGCATGAAATTTATCACACATGGTATTATCACTCCTTGAATGAGGAAGGAGAACCTATCCTTTTTGTTTTTGAAGAAGGGGAAAACTTTATAGCGTTGCCTTTAATTAAAAGAGAGATAAAAGATTCTTCTTTTTTTGATATCACCTCTGTTTATGGTTATTGTGGCCCTATATCAAATACCGATCTCGCAAAATGCTCTATTGTGGCAAATCAAAACTTTAAAACTGCGTTCGTTAATTTCATGAAGGAAGAACGCTGTATATGTATATTCTCCAGACTCAATCCATTTTTGAATCATCACTTATTATTAGAAAATTTTGGTGGGTTAAGAGACAATGGAATGACCATATTTATGGACTTAACGATTCCAATTCAAAATCAAAAAAGTAAATATGATAAAAGGCTTAATCGTCAAATCAAGAAATTGCGGGAAAAAGAATACCAAATAATAGAGGCTAATACACAAAATGAAATTAAAAAATTCACTGAAATGTATCGCGAAAACATGGACAGGCTAAATGCGGCTTCTAATTACTATTTTGATGAACAATATTTCACAAATCTCCTTGATCCAAAATTAGAAAACAAGCTTATTCTTATTTATGACGGATTAGAATTAATGTGTGGAGCCCTTATTTTATTATCAAAAAATATTATTAGAAATCATCTTTCGGCAACTTCTCTTCAATATTTAAAAGAATCACCTAGTAAATTATTGACAGATGAAATAAGTATGATTGGAAGAAGGCTTGGAAAAAAAATATTTCATCTTGGTGGAGGCGTTGGCGGAAGGGAGGACTCTTTATTTAAATTCAAGAGTCATTTTTCTGATTTGCAAATTGAAGATAGAGTTTGGTGTTATATCGATGACAACATTGTTTATAATGAACTTATAGTTCTTCGCGGCAATGAAATTGATTCTGAATCACAGTATTTTCCCCTTTATAGAAAGTCAAATAAAAAACCTCACTTCATAAATAATTATCAAACAAATTTAATTTAGAACCTTTAAATTGATTGACATGGATAATAGATATTCATATTTAGAAAAAAATCTTGCAACTTTTGATCAAACGATGAATGATTATGGATGGATCATTTATGAAAATGCTATAGATCATCCATTTATTGAAGTAATAAAGAAGTCCTTACAAGAGGCTTATGTAGTAAGAAGAGAAATTCAAATTGCAAATGGAATAGGTGCAGCCATGAATGGCACACTTCATCACCTCATAAGTAGAAATTGTTTTTCACTGGAGTTCCTATCCAGAAAATACTGTGAAAATGAAATTAAACATTTTTTAAAAGGAAATTACATTTTAAATTCATTAGGTGCGGTGATCAATTTGAAAGATGAAATGCCTTATGTGCAAAATATTCATAGGGACATCAGAAGCTTTACCGGTAACTTTAAGCTAATGATCCAAATGATGGTTGTTTTGGATGACTTCACTATGGAAAATGGTGCGACTTATTTTCTTTCAGGCTCTCACAAATCTGATCTAAAGCCAGAACAACAATACTTTTATGAATCCGCAGAACGGGCTCTTGTTAAAAAAGGAAGTGTAGTTTTATTTGATTCCAACTTATGGCATGCAGCGGGTAAAAATAATACCAATGAGCAAAGAAGAGTATTGACAATGGCTTTTACACGACCATTTTTCAAACAGCAGATGGATTATCCGCGGCTATTAGGTTATGATTTCGGCAACGAACTTTCTGAAGATTTAAGGCAAATTTTAGGATATAATTCTAGGCTTCCAGAAAATCTTAACGAATATTACCAACCTATACAAAAGAGAATGTATCAACCTAACCAAGGTTAAAAAATATCAGCTTTAAATTATTCAGTTAAGTTCATTAAGATGCAAATAAATTTTTCAAAAAAAATGAAGTCTATAGGTGGCTATTTAGAATTGCAATTATTAAATGGGCATGAATATTATCCAACCTTATTAAAGTTAAATACTGGAAGAAATGCACTTGAATATATCCTTAAAGTAAAAGGCTACACTTCGGTCTATATTCCCTATTTTACGTGCGAAGTCATATTAGAGCCATTAAAAAAACTTGGCATTCAATACCAATTTTATACAATAGATGATAAAATGGATCCTATCTTAGATTTTAAAGTTGGTCCGGCTGAATGCATTTTATATACCAACTACTTTGGTCTTAAACAAGATTCTATTCTTGAATTGAGTAAGCAATTTCAAAACTTAATAATAGATAATTCGCAGGCATTTTTTTCAGAACCACAGGAAAATGTTGACACTTTTTATTCTTGTAGAAAGTTTTTTGGCGTTCCAGACGGTGCTTATTTACATACCACAAGTAAAGTTAAACTAAAGTTAGAAAAAGACATATCAATTGATCGCATTTCTCACCTCGTTAAAAGTATTGATCTTGGTATTGAAAATGGTTATCAAGATTATTTAGAAAACAATATTATGCTTTCGAACAATCCTATTAGAAAAATGTCTTCCTTAACACAAAAATTATTATCTGGGACTGATTATAAAGAATGTAAATATCGAAGAAATTCAAATTTCATGTATCTCCATGATTTTCTTTTAAAATATAACGACTATACTTTTGATGCATCTTCAATAAATGGACCAATGGTATACCCCTTTTTACACTCATCGTCATTAATAAAAAAAAAACTATTAGAAAAAAGAATTTATGTGGCTACTTACTGGCCAAATGTATTCGACTGGACAACAAAAAAGATGTATGAAAACTATCTAACCGCACATCTAATTTCCCTGCCAATAGACCACCGATATTCTCATATAGACATGAAACGCATTATTAATGTGTTAAAAAATTTATTATGAATAGTAGTATTTACTTAAGACCCTTGGTGGCAGACGATGCTAAGGTATCTTATCGTTGGCGCAATAATCCGGATGTGTGGAAACATTCCCGATTTAACCCCTCTGAAATAATTACAATTGATACTGAATCTAAATGGTTAATCGAATCTTTGAGTTGCAAAGATCAGATTAGGTTTGCCATTTGCATGGAAGGTACTGAAGAATACATTGGAAATGTACAACTTATCAAAATTACTAAGAAAGATGCTGAATTTCATTTTTTTATAGGTCAACCTCGTTGGTGGGGTAAAGGTATTGGATATAAAGCTTCTAGCCTAATACTTAATTATGCTTTTTCCAATTTAAAATTACAAAGTATTTCACTTGAAGTCCATAACGAAAATAACGCTGCGCTCGCCATATATCACAGGCATGGTTTTGTAACAAAAGAAATTTGCCATCCTTACAACCTAATGGAATTAACAAACAAAACTTTTTTCAACGTAACCACTCAGGTTCCCTCTAACTTACTTTACTGACCTGAAAAATCGTTTAAGGTGTTATTTTCTTTGGATTTTATTTTCAGAAAAAAGCGGGG